>JBBILZ010000008.1:0-54578 GCA_037444665.1 Caldifarciminota bacterium | reverse complement strand
ATTAAAATTGAGCAGGGCTAAAAATGCCGATGATATTGAGCAAGACCTGGCAAAAATCTTTCCTGTAGAAAAATGGCGATTTATCTCTAATGGATTGGTACTATTTGGAAGGTATATATGCACTGCAAAAGACCCCAAATGTGGAATATGCCACCTCTACGAAATATGCACATACCAGCATAAAAAGCCAAAATAGTATTGTCCTTTTTTAGATTCTCTTATAATGATAAAACAATTATCCAAAAACTTTTTTTTGCTCTCTGCAAGTGAAGGGTTAAGCCATTTTCTGGGTTTTGTAGTAAATGCGTATATTGCCCGTACCCTTGGTGTTGATGGATTTGGCATAATAAATTACTGCCTCGCATTTTTGACTTACCTATTACTATTCAATAATATGGGGCTCACAACATTGGGAACACGTGAGGTAGCAAGGGATAAAAATAATTTAAAAATAATCGGCAATATTGTAAGCACAAGGCTTTTCCTGACAATCATTTTATATTTTATATTTTCAATATTTTTATTACTCATTCCTGGTAACACCTTAACCAAAAAACTTATTGTTTTGTATGTCATTACTGGCATACCCAATGCCCTGTATCTTGAATTTGTTTTTCAGGCGCGTGAAGAGATGGAATTTGTTGGTTTAGGCAGGATTATACAGTATGCAAGCTACTTTCTTTTAATCATCTTATTACTTAAAATAAAAGAACAGATTCTTACAGTTCCATTAGTTTATTTAGGAGCTTCTGCTTTATCCACATTAATTTTAATCTTCATTTATTTCAAGAAATATTCAGAATTGAAATTCTGTTTCAACCTTACAAATTTATACCATACTTTTTCCCTTGCTCTGCCAATAGGGCTTGCCACAATAATCTATCAATCAGCGATGAATTTTCCTGTAATATTTCTCGGAATATTCCATAGCGAGACTGAAGTTGGCTTTTTCAGTGCCGGGTTTAAAATTATGCTATTCCTTTTGCTTGTGGAAAGAATGATCTATTATTTATTTTTCCCCATATTATCAAAACAGGCAAGACAGTCAGGTGAAGTGCTCAAAAAAATTTTTACTATATTTTCTCAACTTGTGCTCGGAATTACAATAGTTGTCGCAATTATCTGTGAACTATTTGCATATAAAATCATAAACCTTATCTACGGTCCAGATTTTTATCAGACAACAGCAATCTTCAGAATTCTTGTCTTATATTTTATTATTGCACCACTGAATACAATCTGGGGCTATGCATTGATTGCCCTGAATCAAGAAAAGAAATTCTTTAAGGTAATCGTCATCACTGCCCTAACCAATCTAATACTCACCATTATCCTGGGATATATATTCAAAGGTATTGGTGTTGCCCTTGCCATATTTATCGCAGAATTGTTTGGTTTAATCTTAATGAAACAAAATCTCAATTCAGTTATCAATTTTTCTATCATTACAATCCCCAATAAAAAAGAGATTAAAACAATATTCACTGCTATGTATCCTTGACAAAGTCAGTTTTTTAAGTATAATTTACCATCGCGGGGTAGAGCAGCGGTAGCTCGTTGGGCTCATAACCCAAAGGTCGCTGGTTCGAATCCAGCCCCCGCTATTTTGTGCAAAAAAATAAACAAAAAAGGAACAAAATGGAAAGAAGAAAAAAAACCGAACGTAGAAAAAAAGAAAGAAGAAAACTTCTTACTGAAGCCGAATTTCGTAAGCTAATTGAAGAAGGAAAATTAGGTAAAAATGACCGACGTACCTGGACAGAGAGACGTAAGTCCAAGCGAAGAAAAAAACAGATTGGTATATAGATAGGGGAAAATTGGCGTAATTATGCCAGTATACGAATTTCGTTGCAAAAAATGTAAAAACAGATTTGAAGATTTAATTATTAAAAAAGGTGAGTTGGACACCATAATATGTCCAAGATGTGGTGGCAAGGATATTGAACGATTATTTTCTATTTTTGGTTTTTGTAGTAAAGGTTCAAATGGTGAAACAAGTAGTGCCACCAGTTCTTGCACTGGATGTCAACGCACGAGTTGTGCGGGATGCAAATAACATAGGAGGTAAAAATGCGTAGGGAATTTCTTATTGAAGCAATATCTGCAAAATTTGGGTCAATATATCCTAAGGTAGATATTGAAAAACTTATTGATGCATTTCTGGATTTGGTTATAGAAACATTAATAAAAGACAAAAGGGTTGAGATAAGAAAATTTGGAACTTTTGAACTGAGAAAAAGACCGGGTAGAACATCAAAAGCACCAAAGACCGGCAAGGTCTTCACACTTCCTGATAGATATGTGCCATTTTTTAAACCATCAAAAATATTAAAGAATATGATAATGGAGAAGATAAAGCCGTAAGTAAAAGAAATGTCTGAGGCTGGATACCTTTAATCAGCATCCAGTCCATAAATAACAAACAATCTATATGGATGTTTTTGAAACAATAAAATGGCGGAGAAGCGTCCGCGAATTTTCACCAAAAAAAATTGAGCAAGAAAACATACGAAAAATTCTTGAAGCAGGCAGGCTTGCTCCATCATCAAGTAATCGCCAGGCATGGCATTTCGTCGTAGTTGATGATGAAAATTTAATAAAAAAGATACCTGAAAAAGTTGTTGTCGGAACAAAGAGTATCATCTCCTGGATTAAAGATGCGCCACTGGTCATTGTTGGTTGCTATACAAAAAAAATCACCCATTTTCTTGCTGGTCTGTATGGACATGAGAATCATTTGATAGATATATCAATCGCAATGACCCATATGGTACTGGAAGCGACAGAACTCGGTATTGGAACTTGTTTTAGTGGCTGGTTCAATGAAAAGCATCTTAAAAAATTATTAAAAATCCCTGACCATTATCGCATAGCCATGCTTGTTGTCTTTGGTTATCCAAAAAATCCTTCCACTGCTGAAGGGATTGGTGGAATTAACCCAAGACCGCGCAAACAACTCAAAGAAATTGTTTCACATAATCTCTGGGGCAGGGAATTAAAATTTTAGTAGTTATTTAAACAATATTATTTTACTCTGTCTTTCTCAATTTTCTTGAGCGCGGCATCGGGAATCTCAGTCGGATAATTACCAGTAAAACAGGCAGCACAAAATTCTTTTTTGCCTTTTCCAACACCTTTTACCAACCCATCAATAGTCTGGTAAACCAGTGCATCTGCACCAATCTTCTCTTTTATAGCAGCAACTGATTTATTCCTTGCAATAAACTCTCCCCTCGTCTGCATATCAATTCCATAAACACATGGGTATTTAAGAGGCGGTGAATAGACGCCATAAAAGACCTTTTTTGCACCCGCACTGCGGACAAGTTCAATTATCTCTTTTGAGGTATTACCCCGAACAATTGAGTCATCAATCAATAATATTTTTTTATTTTTTATCTCAGATTTTATCGGATTCAATTTCATCCTTACTGCCTCAATTCTTTCTGCCTGTGTTGGCATAATAAAAGTTCTGTAAATATAACGATTCTTAATCAACCCTTCACGGTGTTTCACTCCAAGAATTTCGGCTACCAACTGTGCTGAACCCCTTGCTGTATCAGGAACCGGAATTACTACATCTGGTTTAATTCCGAGCCTCTTACACTCTTTTCCCAATTCCTCTCCAAGTCTTAACCTTGCTTCATAAACCCCAATTCCATCAATAACCGAATCAGGACGGGCAAAATAAACATATTCAAAAATACAGGTCGCCTTTGTCCCCTCACAAATCTGCCTGCGAGAAAATTTACCAGACACATCTATAAAAATTGCTTCACCCGGTCTTACATCACTAAATTTTGGACAACCCAATACATCAAGGGCAACACTCTCAGAGGCGAAAATATAACCGCTGCTGTTCTTTCCATAGACCAGAGGTTTTATACCATTTTTGTCACGAAATGCAAATATACCCTTATTGGCAACGATGCCCACCACAGAAAAACTGCCAATCAATCTCTTGTATACGCCATTCAGGGCATTGAAAAACATCTGCTCACTAAAACTCTGTAAATCCATCTTTGCTAACTCTATTGATAACAGATTAAGAATTATTTCTGCATCGCAGTTTGAATTAAGATAACGGTGCTCTTTTTCAATAATTTCTTTTTTTAAGTCAAAGTAATTTACCAGATTGCCATTATGGGCAAGGGCAATACCATAGGGCATATAGATAATAAATGGCTGTGCATCTTCAATCGCTCCAGGTCCAATCGTTGGATAACGAACATGGCCAATTCCAATATTTCCATCCAATCTTGTTATATTCTTGGGATTGAAAACATTAGTTACAAGGCCCTGCCCTTTTTTCAGGTGGAAGGTATGGTCATAGGTGACTGCACCTGCAGCATCCTGGCCACGATGCTGAAGTGCAATCAGACCCGGGTAGATACTATCAATTATCCTGCTTTTAGCAATAATGCCAATTATACCGCACATATCATTCCCACTCAATAGTAGCGGGTGGTTTTGATGTAATATCAAAAACCACACGATTAATACCGCTCACTTCATTGGTTATTCTCCTTGATACACGACTCAAAAATTCATCAGGCAATCTTACCCAATCCGCTGTCATGCCATCCTCGCTCTGGACTGCCCTGATTGCACATACTGACTCATAGGTGCGCCTGTCTCCCATCACACCCACAGTGCCAAGAGGCAGTAAAACTGCAAATATCTGCCAGATATCTTTATAGTGCTTCAATTTCATCGCTTCTTCCTGTAAAATTCTGTCTGCCTGTCGTAAAATATCTAATCTCTCTCTCGTCACCGCACCCACAATGCGGACCGCAAGTCCTGGACCGGGGAATGGTTTTCTTTCAATGAATATACCGGGAATTTTCAATTTTCTGCCGATCTTCCTGACCTCGTCTTTGAAAAGCATCCTCAATGGTTCCAAAATCTTCAAATCCATCTTCTCAGGAAGCCCGCCAACATTGTGATGGCTCTTTATCACTGCGGAAGGACCAATGCCTTTACCAGATTCAATGACATCAGGATAGAGCGTTCCCTGAATTAGGTATTCAATACCTTTTATTTTCTTTGCCTCGTTCTCAAATACCCGGATAAATTCATTACCAATAATCTTTCTTTTTTGCTCTGGGTGAGTTACATTTTTTAATTTTTCTAAAAATCTTTTTTTTGCATTCACAACTTTCAGATTAACGCGGCCTTTCAAATTTCTAACAACCTCTTCCCTCTCCCTGTAGCGCAACAATCCATTATCAACGAATATGCCAACAAAATTCTTACCGATCGCCCGTGCAGTAAGCACACCAGCAACTGTGGAATCAACACCACCACTTATTGCGCAGATTGCCTTCTTATTCCTGACCGTCTCCCTAATTTCTCGAACTTTTTCTTCAATAAATCTTTCCATTGACCAGGATTTCCTGGCTTCACATATCTTAAAAAGAAAATTTCTTATTATTTTAGTTCCGAATTGGGTATGCCTCACTTCAGGGTGGAATTGGAGACAATAAAATTTATTCAGCTGGAAACCTGCAATCGGATTGGTCTCAGTGGATGCAATGATTTTTGCTCCGGGGGGTAATTTTACTACAGAATCACCATGGCTCATCCAGACCTTAGAAATTAAGGGCATATTTAAAAATAATTGATTTTTGTTTATTTTGATCACTGCGGGTCCGTATTCCCGTGTTCTGATATGTTGAACCCTACCGCCAAAGAGTTGAGCAGTCAATTGCATTCCATAGCATATTCCCATTACCGGGACACCATAGGAAAAGAAATGTTTAAAACGATTTATATTTGTTTTGTATACACTTCCAGGACCACCAGAGAGAATAATTCCTTCAAGACCAGCAATATCCAATTTATCAATAAAACAACTAAAAATTTCTGAATAAACACCACATTCGCGTACCCGACGAGCAATGAGTTGTGTGTATTGGGAACCAAAATCAATAACTGCAATCATATAAGTTTGCCTGAATTGCCTTCTATCGCCTTCAACTGCCTTTTATCGCCCTCTTTAGCCCTCTAATCAATATATCTCCAGATACTTATCAATCTCCCATTTTGAAACCTGCACAGAATATTCATTCCACTCGCGCAGTTTGATTTCATAATATTTTTCAAAGAGCGAATCCCCAAAGACATTCTTCACAAGTTTACTCTTATGATAATATTGTAATGCCTCCCATAGGGACCTGGGCAGAACATCAATCTTTTTATTCTTAAGGTCTACTTTCTCAATCTGATAAACATTTTCTTCCACTGGTTTCGGGTTTTTCAATTTATTATTTACACCATCCATACCCGCCTCAAGTATCACACTGAAGGCAAGATATGGATTTGTGCAGGGGTCAACCGACCTCAACTCAAGACGCGTGCTATTCAATCTATTTTTCGTAATCTGTGGAACACGCACCAGTGCTGAGCGATTCATCCTGCCCCAGCAAATATATACTGGCGCCTCAAAACCAGAAACGAGCCTTTTATAAGAATTTACTATCGGTGATATAACTGCTGAAAGTTCTTTTATATGCGTAAGGAGCCCTGATAGGTAATGATATGCAAATTGCGATAAGCCATAACCATCTGCAGAATCAGCAAAAATATTCTTGTTATTTTTGAAAATACTTTGATGCGTATGCATACCACAACCTGCCATACCAAACAGAGGTTTGGGCATAAATGTTGCATAAAGACTATGCTCTTCTGCAATCCTTTTTATCACCATTTTTGCAGTGAGGATATTATCTGCGAGGTGCAGTGCATCACAATATTGCAGATCAATTTCGTGCTGGCTTTTGCCCACTTCATGATGGCCTGCTTCTACAACAATCCCGAACTCAGCCAATTTCAAGCACATTTCTTTACGAACCCTCAATGCCAGGTCACCGCCAAGGTCAAAATATCCAACCTGGTCATGGAGTAACGGTGTAATCTTTGAACCATCGCGCTGAAAAAGATAGAACTCAAGTTCAGCACCAACCATAAATTTCATTCCATCTTTTTCAAGTTTATGCAGAACCCGCTTTAATAAACCTCTTGGGTCAACGACTGATGGTTTGTGGTCAGGACCGTAAACATCACAGATAAAACGTGCTGTCTTTTCAGTTTTCCAGGGAATTATTGCAAAAGTATTTAAATCAGGTTTTAAGAACATATCGCTCTCGCAAATTCTGCCAAATCCTTCAACAG
The DNA here is from genome assembly GCA_037444665.1 of Caldifarciminota bacterium. GTDB lineage: Bacteria > Hydrothermota > Tepidihabitantia > SM23-42 > JAOAFX01 > JAOAFX01. Next base: position 47,405 of record JBBILZ010000008.1, on the reverse strand, counting down.
ACGAACCGTCAAACCAGATCCCATCTGTCAATGCCTTATCAAGTTCATTGATGGTGATAGTAACATTCTTGATTGAACCAAGAATATCAGAAAACCAGAGGTCAATGAATTTTATGTCATACTTCTTTATCTGCCGAAATAATTCTTGTTTATTCATTTTATCTCCTCCTTTTCTTTGTTCCAATAAATTCTGCAATTGCCTTTGCCTGAGTAAAGAGTAAGAGATAATCCGGACCCCCGGCTTTTGAATCGGTCCCTGACATATTAAAACCACCAAATGGATGGACACCAACGAGTGCTCCAGTGCATTTACGATTGATATAAAGATTACCACAGAATAATTCCTTTTTTGCCCTCTCTATCTTCTTGCGGTTCTTTGTATAAACAGCACCAGTTAAACCGTACTCTGAATCATTAGCAAGTTCTATGGCATGGTCATAATTCCTGGCACGGATTACAGCCAGAACCGGTCCAAAGATTTCTTCCTGGAAAATCCTCGCTTTTGGACTATCAATCTCAATCACAGTGGGCCTAATAAACCATCCCTGGTCGCCTGCTGGTTCACCACCGCAGACCAGCCTACCTTCTGATTTTCCAATCTTTATATATTCCATAATTGAATTGTAAGCACTCTGACTAATCACTGGTCCCATATAATTCTCAAAATATTTTACTGGGCCTACCTTAATTGCCTCTACCCGGGGAATGAATTTTTCCATAAATTTTTCGTAAACTTTATCATCAAGAATCAATCGTGAACAGGCAGAACATTTTTGCCCTTGATATCCAAATGCTGATGCCAGAACTCCTGTAACTGCACTATCAATATCTGCCTCTGAATCCACGATTATTGCATCCTTACCACCCATTTCTGCTACCACGCGCTTTATCCATATCTGCCCGGGCTGTGTCTTTGCTGCCTGTTCAACAATGCGTAACCCTACCTCTTTTGAACCAGTAAAGGCGATAAATCTGGTTTTGGGATGACGCACCAGATAATCACCGGCAAGTGCTCCTGGCCCTGTCATAAAATTAACCACACCTGCAGGAACTTTTGCCTCTTCAACAATCTCCATAAATTTTTGAGCAATGGTAGGTGTATCACTTGATGGTTTTAAGATAACTGTATTGCCACTAACAAATGAGGCAGTGGTCATTCCCGTAAGAATTGCCATAGGGAAATTCCAGGGTGGAATAACAATACCTACGCCCAGAGGAATATAGACCTGTTCGTCCTTTTCTCCAGGATACTGGAGTAGTTTTGGACCTTTATCATATCTTATCGCTTCCCTGCCATAATATTCACAAAAATCAATCGCTTCTGCAATATCTGCATCAGCCTCAACCCAATTCTTACCTGCCTCAAATACTAACCAGGCATCAAGTTCTAGTCTTCTTTTACGCATAATATTTGCCATTTTAAATAGATAGTTCGCCCTTGTCTTTGCTGGAGTATATTGCCAGGTCTTGAATGTTTCAAGGGCAGCCTGCATTGCCTTTTCGGCAATCTTTTCATCGGCTTTCTGAAATACACCCACCACCTGGTCTTTTTGTGATGGATTATATGAAATTAATTTATTATCAGTTTTTAATCTTTCACCACCAATTATAATATCATATTCTCTGCCGAACTGGGACTCTACTTCGGCAAGTGCCTTTTCCATCTTTTTTTTATTTTCAGGCAGGGTAAAATCCGTATATTTCTCATTTCTAAATGGTTTCATAGCAATAACCTCCTTACCAGCAATTATAATTAAAAAATTACCAAAGTCAAGGAATGGAGTTTTACTCCCTATTTAATATTTTTGAAATTTTTGTAATTGCCTCATGTATGAGACTTTCTATTTTTGGTAAAAAAGTGGAGAGGACTCAAATAATTTACCTCTTGATAATAAACCATATCTGAGTATAATTTATAAAAAGGAGCAAATAAATGGAAGAGGAAAAAAGACAACCAATTAGTGTTGAAATTAGCCCTGAACATTCAGAAGGGGTATATTCTAATATTGTCTTGATTGCCCATTCTCCTTCAGAGTTTATCCTTGATTTTGCACGGATGCTGCCCGGTCTACAAAAGGCAAAGGTATTCTCAAGAATAATAATGACGCCACAGAATGCACATTTATTAAAGGATGCGCTGGAAGAGAACCTTAAAAAATATGAAGAAAGATTTGGTAAGATTAAAATCTTTGGCAAAGAAGAAAAAGAGATCGGTTTTAAATAAAATTGCACATTTCTTCATCAACTCATCTTACAAAGCTTATCTCGTCGGTGGTGTAATAAGGGACATAATCTTAAAGCGCAATACAAAGGATATTGATATTGTTGTTGAAGGAAATGCGATAAAAGCTGGTTATGAATTGAATAAGATGTTAAACGGTAAATTGCAGGTTCATAAAGAATTTGGGACGGTTTCAATATTGAAAAATAATATAAGGATTGATCTGGCAACCGCGCGCAAAGAAATCTATCAATATCCTGGTGCCCTACCCACAGTTTTCAAGTCTAATATTTTAGAAGACCTGAAGCGCAGAGATTTTACAATCAATGCAATTGCACTCTCTATTTCAAAAGAACATTGTGGTAAAATCCTTGACCCTTTTGACGGTATTGGTGATATTAGGAAAAAATTGGTCAGGATTTTACACAAAAAAAGTTTTATTGATGACCCAACACGCATATTCCGTGCCCTCCGTTATAAGAACCGCCTGAACTTTAAACTGGAAGAAGATACTGAAAATCTCTTAAATGACGCCATTTCAAAAAGGATGCCTGAAAAAATTTCAAAGCAACGCATAATGAATGAGTTAACATTAGTCTTTACAGAAAAATCTTATCAAAAAATATTAACGGATTTGATAAAATATAAAATATTTAATCTTCCCCCAAATACATTACAAAAAATCAAGAAAATGCACGATTTAAAATACTACTACTTTCTTAATCTCATCGGTGCTGAAAACTTTCCTTTAAGCAATCAGGAAAAGAAAATTATAAATGACCTAAAAAAAATTGATGAGTTACGAAAAACCATAAAATATGCAAAAAGAAATAGCGCTTTATTTTACACACTCAATAAAATTGACGAAAGAGTTATTAATGAAATTCCAAAGATCTTTCCTGACCTGAAAAATTTGGTCAGGCGTTACCATTCTTTAAAGAAAATCAAACCTTTGATAAATGGCGAAGACTTAAAAAAAATTGGCATCAGACCAGGCTCTGACTTCAATAGAATTCTCTCCGAGATATATCAACTACAGCTTGATGGCAAAATCAAAAATAAAAAAACTGCGCTATCATATATAAAACATGCCTGAACAAATTCTGGAATTAATATTATCCCTGCCGCCACTTTTGCTGGCATTGACCGTGCATGAATATTTCCATGGCTATGTTGCGTATCGTATGGGAGACCCCACTGCAAAATTTGCGGGAAGGCTCACTTTTAATCCACTGAAACATATTGACCCCATAGGATTTATTGCGTTTATCATCTTCAGATTTGGCTGGGCAAAACCAGTGCCGATTAATCCATATAATTTTTATAACTATAAAAAGGGGATTATTTTCACTTCCATTGCTGGACCATTATCAAATTTTTTTCTTGCCTTCATCTTTGGTATATTATTAAGAATCCTGGCTCCTGGCGCAGGACATATGGATCTGTCCCCTTTATGGCTTATGCTACAATTAGGAATAATCTATAATCTAATTCTCTGTGCTTTTAATCTCATCCCCATACCACCACTTGATGGCTCAAAAGTTTTATTCAACTTACTCCCCCCACGCTACAATAATCTTGAAATTTACCTTGAACGATATGGTTTTATCCTTTTAATCGGATTAATATTTATTGACAATCTTGGCGTTCCAATTTTATGGGGATGGATTGGCCCATTTGTGAACCTCTTCTCAAGACTATTTAGTGGAGGTGTAGCATCATATTTTTAAAAGGAGGTTAAAATGAAAAAAATGTTGAAAATACTTGCAGTGATAATAGCACTTATAATCGTATTAGTAATTATTGGTTATATCGCTATAAGTTCTTTTCTTACTCCTGCCTATCTCCGCTCGGTCGTTGAAAAAATGGCATCTGAAGCAATAAACTACCCCGTAGAAATAGGTAGTGTTTCATTAAAATTAGGATTTAAAATCTCAATTGGCATTGACCGTTTATCCATTCCCAATCCACCACAATTTTCTCAGGATAAAATGGTCTCCATAGAAAAAATAAGATTAAATCTTAAATTATTACCATTAATTAGAAGGCAGATTGTAGTCAGTAGCATTAGTATTGATGGCGCAAATGTAAAGATTGAAAAAAACAGAAACAATCAATACAATATAGCACTACCTCAGACCGAACAGAAAGGAGGAAAAGGATGGAACCTGGAGCTTGATGGGGTAAATGTTTCACGAGGTAATATTTCATACAATGACCCCGTTGCCGGTATTTACCTACAATTAAAAGATATCAAACAATCAATAAAATTCAGGCACCAGCTGATCGCATTAACTGGTAATCAATCACTCTACATCTTAAAAATCAAAAATGCCCCGGAACTAATTGTAAAGATAAATAACAATATAGAATATGATACAATTACAAAAAATATTTCTATCAAAGAATTAAAGGCAACATACGAACCATTAGAATTAAAGATTTCTGGTAATATTGAAAAATCTGAATTTTTGAATCTTAACGCAGAGGTGAAAATTTTTGAACTTAACAAGGCAATCGGATTGATACCCGCAAAATCAAGACCCCAGCAATTGAGTGGTTCCATTAAAATGGACATTTCCTGCCTTGGCACAATAAAGGAACCAAAGGTAAATGGCAAATGTGAGTTAACAAATATTAGTGTTAGACCGGCCGGGATGAATCGCAATATTGATAAAATTAACGGTAGTTTTGCCTTTGATTTGAATTCAATCAAAAATATTATTATTCAGGGGATGTTGGGCACATCCCGTTTTGACATCAGTGGCTCAGTGATTAATTTAAAAGACCCCTTGCTTGATTTAATGGTAAAGATTGTCTGCAATTTAGAAGATATTAAAAATCTATCTGACCAAACCAAAGAAATAAAGCTGAATGGCACTGCTAATTTAAATATCACAATCAAAGGGAAGGCAAGTATACCAAATTATTTTGGTGATTATACAATAACAGATGCAACCATTGATGGAATTGGACTGAACAAACCCATCACGAATTTCAGAACCAGAGGAACAATCCAGAATGACGGTGCGAAAATTACAGAATGTTCTGGCCATATCGGACATTCAGATTTTTCATTTAGTGGATATGTTTCCAATTTTAAGAAACCGGTGATTCAAATAAATAATTCCTCAAACCTCATAGACCTTGACGAATTACTACCCAAAACAAAGACCGAAAAGAAAACCGAGCAGAAAGGTGTTCCAGTAACCGTCCAGGGGAATATTAAAATAAACAGATTAACCGGTATGGACATGGAATTTAGAAATGTTAATACCTCTTTTACCTATGAAAACGGTATTGTAGATTTAAAAAATTGTGTTGCTGAAACATTTGATGGTAAGGTCCAATTTGATTTCTATTATAATAGCCAGAGTCCAGAGCCGTATAGAATCAATACCAGGATGGAAAATATTTCCACTCAAAAGATACTCAAACGATTCCTGAAATTTGAAAATTTGCAGGGGAGATTATCAGGTGTTAATAATTTCCAGGGCAAAGGATTTACTCAAAAAGAAGTCATTGCCAACCTAAATGCTTCTGGTAATATAAAACTGGTCAATGGTGTGTTTACGAATTTTGAATTCTTGCATAAATTATTTACCTGGATGGGATTCAGTGATACCAAAACTATGCCGGTCAAGGATATTGTTTGCTCCTTTAAAATTGTTAATGGCAAAACAAATATTGAAGATTGGTCAATGTCTACAAACATTGGCAATTTTCTGACCAATGGCACGATCAGGCTTGATGGAATGATTAATCTAAATATCGTTTTAACGCTCAACAAAAAAGAATCTGATTTATTAAAAAAATATCATGGTGATTGGTTATTATATTTTGACTCTAATGGACGAGCAACATTGGACATAATTGCCACGGGAAAAATTCTATCACCCGAATTTAAATTGAATACGAATAAAATTAAAGAAAGGCTCAAAGGTAAGATTAAAGACGAATATGAAAAAAAGAAAAAGGAACTGGAAGATAAATTAAAGGATTTACTGAGAAAAAAATAAATGCAAAACCAGTGTAATTTCGGTATCTGAATCTTTGAAAGTCTTATTATATCAAGTTAAGAAATATGCCCGAACTACCCGAAGTTGAAACAATAAAAAGAGAATTACAGCCTAAAATATTAGACCGGAAAATAATCGGTTGCAAAATTTTTAGAAAAGATATAATTGGCTATCCTGCCCCTGATTTTTTTTGCAAGGAAATATTGAATCAATCTATTATTGATATATGCCGCAGGGCAAAATATTTGATTCTAAAATTATCTAACAAAAAGAAAATGGTCTTTCATTTACGACTTTCAGGTGCTTTAATCTATCAAAAAGATGCTTCTAATTTACGATCTGATAGCAGAAAAAAACTGAATAAAAAATTTGTGCGGCTGATTATTAAATTGAACCGTGGTAGTATTATCTTCTATGAACCAAGGGCACTGGGCAGAGCATATCTTATAAAAGAAGATGAAAAACCCTGTGTTCTAAAAGGGCTCTTCAATCTCGGTTATGAACCACTATCGCCCGAATATGATTTCCATTATTTCAGAAATAAATTAAAAAATCGCAAAACTTCAATAAAACAGTTGCTCCTTGACCAATCAGTTTGTGCAGGAGTTGGTAATATCTATTCAGATGAAGCACTATTCAGGGCAGGTATAAAACCAACAAGAAAGGCAAATACATTAAATACGGAAGAAGTATTCAAACTGTTGATCGCCTTGAAAGATGTCTTAAAAAAGGGGATTGATGAATTTGGAACCACAGTCTCTGATTACAAAAGGGCAGATGGCAAATCTGGCAACTTCCAAAAATTTTTATATGTCTATGCACAAGAAGGAAAGCCCTGCCGATTATGTGGTAGAGAAATTATAGTCAAAAAATTAGGTGGCCGTTCAACAAGATACTGTCCCAATTGCCAGAAATAATATTGACTTCATAAAAAAAGTGTGTATATTTAATTATGGACGAAATTACAAGCAGATATGACCCTACAGGAATTGAAGACAAGATATATGAATTCTGGCTCAAAGAAAAACTATTCACACCCGATGTAAATTCAAAAAAGCCCTCCTATACAATCACTATTCCTCCTCCAAATGTAACGGGCAGGCTAACACTCGGGCATATTCTGAATAATACTATTCAGGATGTCATTATTAGATATAAAAAGATGAACGGTTATGAAACGCTCTGGTTACCCGGTATGGACCATGCAGGTATTGCCACGCAGGTAAAGGTAGAAGAAGATAGACTCTTGCCCAGAGGCATTAAAAAACATGACTTGGGCAGGGAAAAATTTCTTGAGGAAGTATGGAAATGGAAAGAGGAATATGCCAATGTAATCAGAGCGCAGTTAAAGAAAATGGGCTGTGCCCTTGATTGGACAAGAGAACAATTTACATTGAGCGAAGAATATTCTAAGAAAGTAATTAGAGTCTTTGTTGAGCTCTATCATAAAGGATTAATATATCGTGGTGAGCGTATCATCAACTGGTGCCCAAGATGTTTAACTGCCTTATCTGATGAACAGGTAGAGACCAGAGAAACTTCAGGAAAACTCTATTACATAAAATATCCAATAAAAAATTCAAAAGATTTTATTACTGTTGCTACTACAAGACCAGAAACAATGCTGGGTGATACTGCAATCTGCGTCAATCCAAAAGATAAAAGGTTTCAATCCATTATCGGAAAAACTGCAATTCTACCAATTATGAATAGAGAGATCCCTATTATTGCCGATGAATATGTTGACCTGGAATTTGGCACTGGTGCCTTGAAGGTCACTCCTGCCCATGACCCATTTGACTTTGAACTTTCAAAGAAATATAATCTTACAATTATCAATATAATGAATCCTGACGGCACAATGAATGAAAACGCTGACCCTTATCGTGGTCAGGAAAGATTTGAAACAAGGAAAAAAATTATTGAACACTTAAAATCATTGGATTTAGTTGAGAAGATTGATAATTACACAGTTCCCATAGGGATATGTGAAAGATGTGAAACACCAATAGAACCAAGACTCTCAAAACAATGGTTTGTGAAAATGAAACCCCTTGCTGGACCTGCACTGGAAGTTGTTAGGGATGGAAGAATAAAAATCTATCCGAAACGATGGGTAAATTTATATAATCACTGGCTGGAAAATGTAAGGGATTGGTGTATTTCAAGACAATTATGGTGGGGACACAGGATACCCATATACTACTGTAAAAACTGTTATCACGAAAATGATAATGAAACATCCAAAGGAATTATTGTGTCTGAAACAAAACCTGAGCAATGCCCCCAGTGCGGTTCAAGAGAAATATCTCAGGATGAGGATGTGCTTGATACCTGGTTCTCTTCCTGGCTCTGGCCATTTGCAACATTGGGCTGGCCTGAACAGACCCAGGACTTCAAACGCTTTTATCCAACCCAGACCCTTGCCACAGGATGGGATATAATCTATCTATGGGTAGCGCGAATGATTATGGCTGGGCTGGAATTCACAAAAAATATACCCTTTAGTAATGTTGTATTCCACCCAATGATAAGGGATGAAAAAGGACGGAAAATGTCAAAGAGTCTGGGCAATTCGCCAGAACCAATGGATTTAATTGCAAAATATGGTGCAGATGCCCTGCGCTTTGGCTTGATGTTGATTACCCCGCGCGAACAGGATGTACTTTACAGTGAAAAATCAATTGATGTGGGTAGAAAATTCTGCAACAAATTATGGAATGCTTCACGGCTCATAATGACCACATTTAGTGATAGCCCGGAAACACTCCCCACTGAATTAACAGACTTTGACCTCTGGCTCGCTAATGAATTCAATCAACTACTCAAAGATTTGGAATACTATCTTGAAAGATTTGAGCTGAACGCACTGGCGCGGCGGCTTTACGATTTTGTCTGGCATAGATTTTGCGACTGGTACCTTGAAATAATTAAAATTCCACCGTACAACAAACAGAATGCAAGTAAATATTTTTTAAGACAACTCTTAAAACTTTTACATCCATTCATCCCATTTATTACAGAAGAAATTTACCAGAAATTTTCGGATGATAGAAAAAAGAGTATTCTACTTGAAGAATATGCTAAGCCGATAAAAATAAAAAAATCAGTAAACATTGTAAATGAAACGATCACCCTTATTGAAGAGATAAGAAATATCCGTGGATTATTTTCTATTCCTGCCCAGGAAATGTTGAATATTATTATATCTACGGATGAAGAGCGACAGAAATTTATAAACAAAAACAATCTTCTATTCCAGAGATTGGCAAAGGTCAGTTCGATTATGTTTGATAGCAAACCACAGACATCTGTAGCCACTATTGTTCTTCCCCAATATGTCGTTTATGTTATTCTCAGGGGTATTGATGTAGAAAAAGAAAAGAAACGGCTTAAAAGTGAAATAGAGTTCCTGACACAGCGCATTGATGAACTAAAAAATCGTTTGAACAATCCCCGTTATCTCAATCAGGCACATATAGAAATTCAACAGAAGGAAGCAAAGAGGCTTGAAGAATCTTTAATTAAAATAGAATATATAAAAAAGGCAATTGCAAATTTATGAAGTATGTTTCATTAATAATCATTATTATGTTGCTCCTGGGTGGGTATTATTTTTATCGCGTCCAGTATCTATCGCTGAAGCAGACCACTGATAAATTGAAAGAAGAAATTAAAATGTGGGAAGAAACAATTAAAAATCAAAAGGGCATACGCGGAGATTTTGAAAAACTACCAGCAAATAAATTTTTCCAGAATGATAAACTAACGCCCTATGGTGAGGTAGAAATAATGCGCAGATTTGACCGGCACTACAAAGGCGTTGAAATATATATTTCTGCACCAAATGCAATAAAGAGGATGGCAGACCTCTTAAGATTTTTTGACGAACAGAAGATAGATTATCTAACAATTTATTGCACAGCAGAAATTGATTCTATAGAACGATTTGATTATAAATATACTAAATAAATTAAGGTCTGGAGCGTGAAATGTTAAAGAATACCCGCTTTTTGTTTGTTTTAATAATTCTGATTTTATTATTGAGCAATTCTTCCTTTGCAAAAAAAAAATCAGCAAAAATAGCAATGCTATTGTGCCTCGTGCCTGGTGGTGGTCAATTCTATACAGAAAGATATATCCCTGGTGTAGCAATCGGGGCAGGTGAAATAACCCTTGGTTATTATGCAATTAAAAATCATTTTGAAAAGAATTATTCTGAGAGGAATTCTTTTTTATGGTGGGAACTATTTTTATTTGGCTATTCTCTTGCTGATGCCTATGTTGGTGCAAAAATGTATGGTTTTGACATTGAAACAAACATTGATAAGATAAGCATAAAATATAAATTAAAATTGTAATCTGACCCGTGAAGATTATATGCGTTTGGAAATATGAAGATTCTTGAAAAGAAATATCGTGGTTCATTGATCTGCCGAGTCTTTGATTATCCAATTGCCTATGCAATCACAAAACTACTACTTGAAAATGGACCTATGGAGTTGGATGAAATTGTAAAGAGAGTTAAAATATCAAAACCAGGTGTTTCAGCACATCTCAAAAAATTAAAAATTGCCCATATTGTAAGATATGAGAAAAAATGGCCCAAAACTATTTACCGCATAAAGTATCAGAAAGAAGTCAAAAATCTGTTAGATGCTGCTGAAAAATTGGCAACCCGCATTACCAAAAGAATAAAATTGGATTATTAATTAATTCATTAATTAATTATTTAATTCATTAATACACTTTTTTTAGTTTATACTGTTTCATTGTCTCTATTAATGACGGGGGTTCATTTTAACCTTGTCAATTGCCTTTAGTAATTCAACTATAACCTGTGCCTGAAGCTGGTCTTTACTCAAATTGAACATCGTCATTATATGGCCAATATCACTTGATACATACATTGCTGGTAGATTGTTAAGTGTGAGGGTCATAATGTCCTGGTAGCAATTAGGACAATGGCAGATTGATTTATCCTGCTCAATCAGACGCTGTAGTTCCTCACGCACAATCTTTTCAATATAATTTTCTACCTTTGAATCCATCTAACCTCCTGTCTAATGTTTTATTAATTTTATAAACTCTTCTTCAGTTATTATTTTTACGCCCAATTTTTTTGCCTTTTCATACTTTGAACCTGGTTCTGCGCCGACAACCACATAATCAGTATTTTTGGAAACCGATGAGGTTGGATGACCACCCAGTCTACGCACAATTGATTGTGCTTCTTCTCTGGTCATTGAAGATAATTCACCAGTAAAAACAAAGGTTTTGTTCTTTAACGGTCCTTCTGTAATTATCTTTGCAGTTTCAAATTTAAGACCAATTTTTTTCAAATTTTCAATCAAACGGCGATTTTTAGGACTTTTAAAATAGTTTATTATACTCTGAGCAACCACTTCACCGATTCCCTGAACTTTTGTCAGTTGCTCAAGAGTGGCATTCATCAAATTATCAATATTTTTGAATTCCTGCACCAATAGATTTGACGCATTTATCCCAATATTAGGAATACCTAAGGCAAAAAGAACATTAACAAAATCCTTTTCCTTACTCTTTTCAATAGCATCAATGAGATTCTGGGCAGATTTTTCGCCCATCCTCTCTAAATCTGCAATCGTTTTCTTATCAAGTTTATAAATATCATCAAAACTCTTTACAATTCCCATATCAACAAATTTATTGACCAGGACATAACCAAGTCCATCAATGTCCATTGCCTGCCTTGAGGCAAAGTGTAGTATAGAACCTTTTATCTGAGCAGGGCAGGACGAATTAACACATCTCCAATCAGCTTCATTCTCAAGCCGATAAATCCGCTCCCCGCATACCGGGCACTTTTCAGAAAACTTAAACACCCTTTCTTTGCCTGTTCTTCGGTCCTTCACCACACCAACTACTTTAGGAATTACCTCGCCGCCTTTTTCAATTATTACATAATCACCTATTCTTATATCTTTTCTCTTTATTTCATCTTCATTATGGAGTGTAGCACGGGAAATGGTTGTTCCGGATAAAGAAACTGGCTCAAGTATTGCCACCGGTGTAACCCTGCCGGTTCTACCTACCTGGAGTTGAATATCCTTCAATTTGGTTATCGCCTGTCTTGCTGGATACTTATAGGCGATTGCCCAGCGTGGACTCTTTATAGTGTAACCTAGTAATTCCCGGTCTGCAAAACTGTCAACCTTAATAACAAGACCATCAACTTCATACTCAAGTGTATCCCTTTTATTCTCCCATTCCTTCATATATTTAATAACTTCTGTAATATCATTACACAGTGCAATATGGGGGATAATTTTAAATCCTGCATCACCGAGCCTCTTTAAAACTTCATAATGGGACGGGTGGTGTGGTCCGGGCTGCTCTGGAATTGTATGAATAAAAAGGTCAAGATTTCTCTTTGCCACCTCCTGCGGGTCAAGTAATTTTAATGTACCTGCTGCTGCATTGCGTGGATTGGCAAATATGGACTCACCATTTTCTTCTCTTTCTAAATTAATTTTTTCAAAATTCTTTTTTGAAAGATAGACCTCTCCCCTGACCTCAATATTTTTTAATTCTTCATCATCGGTCAGTAATTGCAAAGGAACTGATTTGATTGTTCTTATATTCTGAGTAATATCATCACCATGAATTCCATCGCCCCTTGTTGCCCCAAGCATAAATCTACCATCTTTATAATGCAGGGTTACTGCCACACCATCAATCTTAAGAGTAACTTCATACTTCACCTGTTTACCCAAGCCTTTCTTTACGCGCCTATCAAATTCTAATAATTCTTCTTCAGAATAGGTATTATCAAGGCTCAGCATTTTAATCTTGTGTTCAACAGATTTGAATTCTTTTAATGGTTCTCCACCAACCCGCTGAGTAGGTGAATCAGGTGTGATAAGTTTGGGAAATTGGGTTTCCAGTTCAACGAGTCTTTTATATAACTTGTCATACTCATAATCAGATATTACAGGCTGGTTTAAGACATAATATCGATAGTTATGATAATTTATCTCTTTTTTCAGTTTTTCTATCTTTTTTTTTGCTTCAGCAAGGGTCATACATAATATTATATAAATTTTCCGTATATGTCAAGATGATTTGATGGGTCATTTTTTGCATAAAAAACCGCTTTACAAATTAAAATTTTTGAATATAATAATTTAATATGGATGTGGCACTTAAAATAGAGAATCTCTATCGCTCATTTAAAATTCATTTCTGGGAAAAAAAGAAGACAATTCTTAAAGGTATATCATTTGATGTTTTTGCTGGTGAGGTATTCGGTTTTTTAGGTCCTAATGGCGCAGGAAAAACAACAACGATTAAGATTATTACAGGACTACTAAAGGCAGATACTGGAAAAGTTGAAATTTTTGGTTATCCGCCCAGTTCACTTGAAGCAAAAAAGAGGGTTGGTTTTTTACCTGAATCACCATATTTTTATGACCATCTCACCGGGTTTGAATTTTTAAAAATTCATGCCTTATTGAGTAATGAAAAAATTGAAAAGAATAAGATTACTGACCTTCTGGATAGGGTGGGATTAAAAAATGCAATTGATTTACCATTAAGAAAGTATTCCAAAGGTATGCTACAGCGCATAGGTATTGCCCAGGCATTGGTAGGCGACCCTGAACTATTGATTCTTGATGAACCCCTGACCGGACTTGACCCGATAGGTAGAAAAGAGATTAAGGATTTGATACTTGAACAGAAAAAAAAGGGAAAAACCATCTTTTTCTCATCCCATATATTGCCAGATGCAGAAGCAGTATGCGACCGTATTGGTATAATAATTGATGGTAAAATTATGGAAGTTGGAGAACTTGACAAATTACTCAAACGAGGCACAAAAACAGATGAAATATCATTAGAAGACTGGTTTTTTAAACAGGTGAGAGAAAGCACGAATGAATCGAAAAAATGAATAGAATCCTTGCAATTGCTGAAAATACATTTAAAGAGAGTCTGAGGCAGAGGATTATGCTCCTGCTTATTGTATTCAGCATCATCCTGATTGTTATCTCTTTATTTCTTGAACCCTTTGCCCTTGGTGAATCGCCTAAATTATTGCGTGATTTTGGAATGGCAGTCGCCTCAATTTTTGGCGTACTGGTAGTCATAATAATCGGTTCTACTCTTATTCATAAGGATATTGAGAAGCGCACAATCTATACAGTAATTGCCAAACCAGTTAAAAGGGCTGAGATCATTCTTGGTAAGTTTCTGGGTCTGTTCCTGCTGGTGGCAATTCTGCAAGGTGCAATGGCAATCATCCATCAGTTTACTATTTTTATCTACGAAGGCAAATTTGATTTACCAATCCTCCTCAATCTTCCATTCTCTTTGATTGGGATTATGGTTCTTTCTAGCATCCTCCTCCTATTTTCATCTTTCTCCTCTACAACACTTACTTCAATCATGGGTGTTCTCTTTTATGTCATTGGCCATGCAAGTCCTGACCTGAAACTATTTGCTGATACAGTAAAGGTTCCTGCGATAAAATACCTTGCCTATGGATTCTATTATATTTTACCTAATTTAGAAAATTTCAATCTCAGGTTGGAACTCGTCCATAAATTACCGATCTATACTGACCGGTTGCTCTTTTCTATTTGCTATGGCTTTATCTATACAATATTCCTTCTTTACCTGGCGATTATTGTCTTTGAGAAGAAGGAGTTTAAATGATACTGAAAACGCCAATGCATTATTACATAAAACTATGAAGAAAATAATATTAATAATCCTCCTTCTCCTTCTCATCGCCAATCTTTCTTACCGTATTGACTTAAGAAAAACATCCCACGAACTCATTGGCGAACTGATGTATTTTCCTTCAGGATTTGCAGTGCGGGCATTATCCGTAGGATTTTATGTCCCGCTTGCCGATATGGTCTGGCTCAGATTTATCCAGTATTATGGCGAACACAGGATGACCGATGCACGATTTGATTTGATGTATCATATTCTTGATATTTTGACCACCCTTGACCCCTATTTTGTCCACGCCTACACCCTTGGTGCACTTATGCTCACCCATGATGCGAATAGACCGGACCAGGCAATGGCATTGTTGAAAAAAGGTATGCGGGCAGATTATAACGAATGGCGGACTCCATTTATCTATGGTTTTATCCACTATGTATTTCTAAGGGATTATAAAACTGCCCTGGCTTATCTGCGTATCTCAAGTCAGAAACCCAATGCGACTGATATGCCCAAGAGATGGGCAGGTTATATCGCTCTGAAAAGACTTAGGGATACAAAAACTGCCCTGGCATTGTGGGTTGATTTGTATAATAATGCCAAGAATCCCGAAGAGAAAAAGATTGCCGAGATGTATATCAAAGAAGCCAGAATGGAGTTAGATATAGAATTCTTGAATAAAAAAATAGAAGAGTTCAAAACCAAGTTTGGTCGTCTTCCCTTTCATCTGAATGAACTCGTCATTTATGGATTGATTGACTCAATCCCTACTGAGCCACATGGTGAAAGATATTACCTGACAGGTGGTAAAGCATCTTCAACCTGGAAAAAGAAGAAATAATTATTCAGCGCGTGCCCGCAGAGGTCATGACGATGAGCAGGGGTCCTTTTCTACCCATCCCTGTGATCCGATAGAACATCGCTGGTCCATCACCAGCCTCATGCCAGGGATTGCCCGAAATAGGGTCATCACCTAAGGTATTGCTCGCTTCATATCCAACGACCCCGGCAGGGTCACCTGGAGAGACCCTTTGATTCTGTAATGCAGGTGATTGTGGTGAGAATGGATTTTTGACATTATCCGGAAGTATAGAATTAGGTCCATAAGGAGGACTCATACTTTCGGCAATCCTTATATTACCCTCTGAGCCCTGAATATTGGGATTGACAGTAGAGATTGTTGTCTCTAAGTCTCCTGGATATCCACCACCAGCACGGATATTAAAGTCTTCTAATGTCACATGCAGGGTATGCATATTTTCTTTGGTGGATGACTCTTTTGCCCTTACCTGCATCGTTACATAATTGGGAATTGCCACCGCAGCAAGGATACCAATAATTACCACCACAACCATTAATTCAATCAAAGTAAAACCTCTGCTTATCATACTACACCCCTATCATTTAATAAAAATTGTGTCGCCACTTGTTACATTATCTTCAAGAACATCCACATACCTAATTTTATTACCAATTGTTATCTTGTATTTATTGGTATCCCGAGTTGGATACGGAACCACAATAGAAAACCAACCATTTTCATCAGCAGTTAAAGAATCAAAATAGATAAAATTCACAGTAGGTAGAGATACTTCGTAAGTTATCACCACAGGCATATTTGCTTTAGTTTTACCAACGATCTTTGCTCCTTTAACTAATTCAAAAATCCTTATACTCTTTGAAAAATATTTCAATCTAAAATGTGGATAAGCTGCATAAAAAGTATCGTGTTCATAAAATGCCCTGCCTAAATATTGGGATAACCTGTAGGTAGTTGTAGCACTACCCAATTTAGTTGGTTCCATAATCGTCATCACCATACCAACCTTATCTTTTGTATAATACATACTCAAAAAATCAGATGACTTTTTATCCAAATACTTGGAAGTTAAATAAATATTACGCATGTTACCATACATTAGGACATAGTTTGAACTAAAATCTGTAAGGTATTTTATCGCCTCATCCTCTGAAGTCGTCAAAAAAAATTCATTAACCTTTTTAAAATTTGGTGCGCCATTACCAAAATTCGATGATGTAACAGGCTTGCCGCTAAGATAAACGATATAGTGTCCAACATCCCAGAAACACATAATACCATAATTGGGTTTCTTATCAGGTAACAAAATATTACCCGCTGCAGGTAGTGAATCTTTTAACCAGAAACAGGCTGCTACCATCTCTTTATCAGGAGTAGACTTGTATGCGCAATAATTTTTAATTTGGATAAATGAAAAATTAATTAAAAATAAGATTATGCTAAAGATTAATCCTTTTTTTCCTTTAAATGTATCATGGACTTTCTTGAGAAAATAGGCAAATAATATTGCGAAAAATGGCAAAAACCATATCCCATATCTTAACCCAATAAAAGACATAATAGCCGTAAATACGCAGAAAACATAAAAATTTATAAACTTTTTGTCTTTCATTCTATATTCCCAAAAAAGTATAAATAGCATTAAAGGAACTGCGTAGTAGGCAAGCCCAAATTTATTTCTGACTGTCAAATTGTCAAGATACCCACTTTGTATAATTAAAGGTTTGAATTCTAAAATCGTTGCCAGCCACGGGTCATTTTTGAAAATAAAAAACACCCCTTTTATAAAAGACTGTGATCTTAAAAGAAAGAATAAAAGAATTGTCAATAAAATTGTTGGAATCACTGTTAATATACTTTTCTTTTTCACTAAAACAACAATCAAAAAAATCAACGCCGCAATTAATAAAAGGGAGATATGCAACATAGATAGACCGAGATAACTGAATGGGCTATCTACAAAATGCGTGTTTATACTAAAAGGTAGTATAATTAGCAAGGCATTAAGATATGAAATAAATGCTTTAAATTCTTTCTTTGCCATCAAAATAAAAAATGACACACCAATAAATAAAATTGAACCCTGCCACAGTAATAGTGAAATTCCAAAGGCAAAACCAAGACCCAACCATTTTGCATAATTATTAGAGTCGGATTTAATCAAAAAATAGAAAATGATCAATAAACCGAATACCTCAGCAATATGATGGTCAAAATAACCAAATCGAGCGTAGATTGAAGTTATAGGTGAAATTGTAATAATAAGAGCAGAAATGAACCCTATGATTCTTCCCAATAATCTCTCACCAATTTTATAGGTCAAAAAAATGACCAGTATTCCCCATACTACAGGAAAGATTTCACAAACCATCTCCACCTGGGGTGTTTGAGGATGACCACCTAATAATAAATATGCAACCAGAGCTGCTAAAAAATCAAACAAAGGTGGCCAGATAGAATATGCACCATCTGGGTATGAAATATAATAATCAAAGATAGGCAGATGGGGGAAATTATTAACTGTTATTAAAACTCTACGCGCATGATAGAATGGGTCAGGCGTAAAAAAAATTGGTAAATCTTTATCTCTTGTAATAAATGGCACAATAAACCACAAAATAATTGCCAAGGCAAAAATCACGAATAATAATAATTTATTAGCGCACAAGGACTTCATCAACTAACCAGCCTTTATTGGTTAAAATTAATTTATCTCCCGTTATAAAATATTTTAAGCACTTATCTTTCTGGGAATAGAACCTAACACGATAGAATATCTCATAAGTTTTTTTATTCAATTTTTTCTTACTAATGATTGAATCTACTCTTAATGATTCAATTCTATCTGGAATGGGATAAATGAGTGAAGAGTCATAGTAATCTTCTACATGGGATTTAAAACAGCGTAATGCCTTCTTATAGTCGCGTGAGTCAAGAAATTGCCAATAAGTGTAGATAGTGCTCTCAGGAGTAGAAAAGCAAGGTTCAATACTAATTGTCAAATCTTCATTCTTCTTGCAAGAATAAACTACAGCCACCAATAATATTATGAATATAAAAACATTATATTTCGGCTTTTCCATTATTATATAGTAAAAGGCTGGTAGCAAATTTAAAATGCCACCAGCCTTAAGCAGGATTACGATGGATTAATGCTATTTTGCCACACCGGGTGTCAAGGTTAGAGGCAAGACTCCTTTTGCACCAACTCCATAGATGCGGTACGAAGGCGCACTATTCCCAACATTCAGGGTATCAGCATAAAAAGAAATCCCCACATTGGCATTGCTGTATGTAGGAATTCCATCGCCGACTGCACTATTAGATGGATAAAATGGATTTCTCACATTATCAGGAAGGATTGAGTTATTCCCATATGGCGGTAAGTTAGCTTCTGCCACGCACATATTAGCATCTGGACCAGTAGCAGGATAGGCAGTATTTATTTGAGAAACAGTAGTATTTAAATTTACGGGATAGGCATCTGCACCCCTTGTGTTTAAGTCTTCTACTGAAGTCTGGAGTGTATGCATATTATTCTTCAGGGATGATTCCTTTGCCCTCTGCTGCATTGCCATGAAGTTCGGGATGGCGATGGCAGCAAGAATACCAATGATGACCACCACGACCATCAATTCAATCAGGGTAAAACCCTTTTTCATGATTTACCTCCTTGTTTGCCCTGCGAACCAGGGTATGAGGATGGTTAATGGTTATTTAACCATTTAACCAATTGTTACTAAATTACTATCGTGCCCCTGAATAGGAATGGTTGCATTTGCAACCCTTTTTAGATACTGAAATAAATTCAGCGTGACTTAACACTTGGGCTTTAGGGCACTGGTCAGGATACCGGGAGAACGGGATATCAGGAGACCAGGAGATCAGGTTATCAGGAAGAGGAAAGCCCATTTATTTAAATTTTATTGACAATTCTATTATCTATTATATCCAGATTTGCAGAATTGTCAATAGTTTTGTCAAAGACCAGCTCAAGGTGTTCCACCCTTGAGTATAATATCTCTTCTTGGCCCAGTTGAGCCATTTTTAGCCTTTTACTGCCCCGTTTAAATTATATGCAAAAACCGTGCCAGGTCTATCCTAAAAATCCTATGATTTTTCATTAAATTTTTATTTCTGAAGTGTGGAAATCTATTTTAATTGTGGAAAATTTCTACACTTAAGTCTCGTATTGAAAAATTTGAATAGACCCTTCATTTTTTTGAACGGAGCCGATTATATAGGGTCTTACGGTCAACACCCAATAATTTTGCTGCCTTGCTTTTTTGCTGCCTTGCTTATATTCCCATCACACTCTTTTAACACCCTCTTAATCTCTTCGTATTCTATCTGCTTTAAAGTTTTACCCTTGCTCTCTGACAAACTAATATGCTCGGGCTTAATATAAAAAGTATCAGCAAGCACTGCTGCCCTTTCAATCACATGTTTTAACTCACGAACATTTCCGGGCCAGTGATAAGATTTCAAGGCTTCAATTGTTGATTTTAATAATTTTTTCTCACCAAGATGTTCCCGTTCACAAATGGATTTCAGAAAATACTCAGCGAGCAAAGGGATATCTTCTTTTCTCTGTCTCAATGGAGGCAGGGTGATTGGAATAACATTCAATCGGTAATAAAGGTCTTCTCTGAATCTATTCTGTTTCACTTCTTCATACAGGTCTTTATTTGTTGCGGCAATCAATCGCACATCCACCTTTACTGGTTTTGTCCCACCCAATGGCACAATCTCCCTTTCTTCTAATAACCGTAAAATCTTCATCTGGATTGAACCCGGTGCATCTCCAATCTCATCAAGGAAAAAACTCCCTTTATCCGCAACAACGAACAATCCATCCTTATCTGTATTTGCACCAGTAAATGCACCTTTTTTATAACCAAATAATTCGCTCTCAAGCAGTGTCTCAGGAAGTGCCGCGCAGGAAATTGTAACAAAATTGTTATTTGCCCGCTTTGACCGCCTGTGGATTTCTCGGGCAATGAGTTCTTTACCTGTACCTGATTCACCAAGTATCAAAATAGTGGTATCAGTTATCGCAATCTTATTCACAAGATTTAATATATTCTCCATCACCTTACTCTCACCAATAATCTCCACGGACTTTTCTTCTCTTTTTTTGAGATTTGCCTTTAAGCGCTTGAGTATTTCATCAATACCAAATGGTTTCATTATATAATCACTCGCACGGTCACGCAGGGCATTGATTACTGATTCCATTGAACCGTATGCAGTTATGAAGATAACAGGAAGGTCAGGATAGATTCCACGCACATTTCTTAAGAACTGAAATCCATCCATACCGGGCATCCTGATATCGCTGATTACACAATCAAATCTTTCTGATTTTAACTGAGTTAATGCACTCGTGGGTTCAGTAGTGGCATATACTTCATAACCATTTTCCTCCAATGCATAAGAAAGCCATTTTAATAAGCTTTCTTCATCATCAAGTAATAAAATTTTAGGCTTCATAGAAACGGAAAAAACGCGCAGACTACGCCAAAAACGCTGAACTTATTACAGAATTTAATCATTTAACCAATTACCATTTAATCAAACTATTTCTTTCTTCTGGCAAAGATTTCTTCAAGGGTCAGTCTGAACCCAGGTAAAAATACAAATTCTCTTAATGAACCCTTTAGCCTGACCCCGGTATCAGAATTCAAAGTGAGCATTGCAAAATTTGTTAGAGGTATTTTTAGAGAAACTGTTAAGAGATGTTCCTGCACATTATCAATATACCAGGGATTATACGCATAAGAAAGACCGAATTTTTTCTTTTCTGCTGTTCCTTTTATTCTGTTTACTTTGTTCCCATTATTCCAGAAAGAATGTTCAAATATTGCTGAAAATTTCCATTCAGAGAATTTATGCTCCAGCCCAAAACTTAAAACCTGCGGCAAGTCATAGGTGGTATCAGATACAGACTTTTCCATAACCAGACTGCCCAGACCTTCAAAAAAAGCAGAAATCATAAATAATTTTAATCCGGCACAGAATACTTGACCTTTATGCTTATAGAAAAATGTGTCAGCAATTGAATAGTCACCAATTGTGTATCTCCATATTTCTCTTGAATTTCCATAAAGATAAGAACCTCTGAAAAAGAATTCAACAATATTCAATCGCTGGTTCAATTGACAATAAATTTCTTCAACACCTCCTCTGGACTGAACATACATATCTAAATCCTGTGCCTCACCATAGATATCAAATGATTGATTGAACCGCTCACGACTCCCCAATGAAAAAACCATCCCTTGATAAATTGGAATTTCCATATTCAAATAGAATGGGTTTGTCCAGAATAGTCCGCGAAAATCCTTTTCCTTATTCAGAAGATTAAATTCGGGTCGCAAATAAAATTCAATTCGCGCCAGAGTCCTTTGACCTAAAAAAGGTGTTTGGAAGATTGCCTGTTCTTGTCCCAGTCCTTCTATAGAAAAAACCGATGCATTGATAACGATTAATAGTATCAAAGCCATAATTTCTCCTGTTTATCTCTGTTCTGGTGGCTCAATATAACCCACATTCAGTTTATGTGAACCACTTACCAACTCAATATTGGCAATCCCATAATTCTCAGGCGAAATATATATAAACATTCCAAAATTAGAATCAGGATACTCTATAATCTTCTGCACATACTGCACAATATCAAGGGTAAACATTGTGTCAGCAAGGCTAAATTTCTTTAGGGCAATCTGCGGACCGAGTTCTGTATCAAAACCTGAATATGGTTTTGTTAAAGGTTTAATGCCAATCTCTATTGAGTCCCGCAATCCATAATGGTTTTTTGCCTTAAATGTTATCGCTCCATATATCGCCCTTGTATCATTGAGCAGTGTGTCATAGACAAACTTTACATAATTTCGGAATGCAACACCACTACCCAACCAATTCTCCCAGTAATGCGGCAGGGTATCAATCTTAAGAATATGGCAGTCTGCTTTGATTGGAATTGATGTGACCGCTCCATTTTTTACGAGATAGAACAATGGTGGTTTACCAGACTCCCTTGCATAAAAACTGCAAAAACCCGTATCCTGCGGAATAAGAATTATACCTTTACTATTTCTTATCTTATTTAAATCAATATAATTGAACCAGACCACACAAGAATCAGCCTTTATCTCACCCCATCTCAAAGAATCCGTTTCAAAATCTCCGCCTGGATTTGTCCACAGGTCATTTTCATTTCTTTTATACCAGGTTGCCTCAATCTCGGAAAATTCATTGGTTAAAATATGGGTGCTAAAACGAAGTGTATCATTGTTGAAACTCTTATTTTTGAAAATTATTAATTTTATCTGGTCGTAACCCTGACTGCTTGTATCAGAAAAATTAAAATTTAAAATAATACGAGCTTGATACTTTTCATTTTTGCCAAGAATAAGACTCTGTGATGTGCCGAGCGGTATTATTTTTGAATCAGTAAAGGATGTATATAACTCTAAATCAATGGTATTGGGTTCAAAATTACCACGCTCATTGAGTTCTTCTTCACCCAGGGGTAATTTATTACAACCAAAAAAAACGACAAATAAGAACAAAATTAATCTTTTCATATAGTAAATATATCTAAATATTAACTATTGTCAAGATATTCTATGCCCGATAAATCGGGCAGCTACAATTTGTTGAGGGATGATTTCATCTCTAACTAAAACAAAAAAGTGGAGAGGAAAACTTATGATATTTCTTGACGAAGCAGGTTTTTGGGTTATAATAAACTATGGAAAGCATAATTAGAAAGATTGGCAGGGAACAGCTGGAAGTCCTCTTTGAAATGGCAAGTTCCCTGAGTTCTACACTTGAATTGACAAAGATTCTTGATATTATTATTGAAAGTGCCAAAAATCTGCTCAAGGCTGAAGCAAGTTCTTTACTACTGCTTGATGAAACGACCAATGAACTATATTTTGCCAGTGTCTCTGGCGAAGTCTCTGAACGATTGAAAAATTTGACTGTTCCTCTTGATAAAGGCATTGCTGGCGCCTGTGTGCGTGAAGGCAAACCGAAAATTGTCAATGATACAGCAAAAGACAAGGACTTCTATGCAAAGATTGATAAATCTACGGGCTTTATAACCCGTTCCATAATCGCTGCCCCACTCATAATCTCAGGAAAAACTATCGGCGTCATTGAGGTGCTCAATAAAAAAGACAAGGAGGCATGGACCGAGGAGGATAAAAATCTGATACTGCTCATCGCATATCAATCTGCCCAGGTCATTCAGAACGCCCAGTATCATTTAAGGATTCACGAATATAAAGATTTACTTAAAGATGAAATAGATTCCCGCTATGCAATCATTGGTCGCAGTGAGCAATTCAAAAATGTTATTAACCTTGCAGAAAAGGTTGCCCAGAGCAATGCCTCAGTCCTTATTCTCGGCGAAAATGGAACAGGTAAAGAATTGATTGCAAGATATATCCATCGCCTGAGTTTAAGAAGGGATAAGCCATTCATTGCAGTGAGCTGTGCAGCAATACCATCAACACTATTAGAAAGTGAGTTGTTCGGTTATGAAAAAGGAGCATTTACCGGTGCACTAACCCAGCATAAAGGAAGATTTGAACTCGCTAATCAAGGAACTATCTTCCTTGATGAGATTGGTGACCTGCTGCCAGAAACCCAGAGTAAACTATTGCGGGTATTACAGGAAAGGGAATTTGAACGGTTAGGAAGCACAAAAACAATAAAGGTTGATGTGCGTGTGATTGCCGCAACCAACCAAAACCTTGAGGAAAAGATAAAACAGAAGTTATTTCGTGAAGACCTTTTTTACCGGCTCAATGTTTTTCCCATATATGTTCCTCCGTTGCGTGACCGTAAAGATGATATTGTTATCCTTGCCGAGCACTTTTTAGGATACTATTCAAAGCAGATGAATAAAGATATTAAAAAATTTTCTGATGAAGTTATTGAAAGATTGATGAATTATCCCTGGCCCGGAAATGTCCGTGAACTGCAGAATGTCATTGAAAGGGCAGTGGTTCTTACAAATGCTGATACCATAAAACCTGAGGCGTTAATGCTTTCCTCTGCACCTATTGAGTTGCCAATGACCTATGATAAAAGTTTAAAAGATGCTGTTGAAGAGTTCAAAATGAGATATATTAAAGAAACCATAAAGAAGTGTGGCGGTAACCAGAGAAAGGCAAGTAAAATATTAAAGATTCAACCTACATACTTATCAAGACTTTTACACAAGAAGAACCAGAACGAGCAATAGCGATATTGTGGCCCAGCAATAATCTTATTATTTTTTAATCTGTAATCAGGACAAACTTTCCTGTTTTCACACCATCTTTAATCTTGTAGATGTAAAAATAGACCCCTGATTCAATTTTCATACCTGCCTGGTCAATGCCATTCCATATAATCCTTTGCCCGGGTTTTTCAAAGCTCTTGACCATTCTTCCACTTGCATCATACACACTCAAAACTCCATCATTCTCAGGTAGTTGACCAAATTCAAATTCAACCAGACCCTTTGCAGGATTTTTTAATACCCTGACCATTGATTGTGTTTTATGGTCTTTTTCAGATTCAGCAATTCCTACCGGGTTATTTCCAATCGTGAGTGAGAAGTTTATCCCCTGGCTAATGGTGCAGGTGTCATCTTTAAAAGTCAAAAGCAATCTCAATTGCTTTACTGCTCCTGGCACGGCATTGGGACTGCAATGGATGAGGAAACGTGAACTACTATTATTACCTGTAGCCTTGCGATATATCTTTGGAAATGTAGCACTTCCACCCTGTACTACAATCTGGGTATCAAGGGAGATAAGTTGGGCAGTGATATTATAGGCAGAATCAAGGGGATGAATCGCACGATTTCTTATACTCATCCATAGATGGGATGTCTCATTGGGGTCAAGTTGTCCTGTGCCATTACCCAATGTAGTATCTGCCACCCTTGGCACAAGGTTGTCAAAGAATACACCAGCAATCTTGGTAAAATAGATATTCACTGGTCTGCACTGGTTGATATTGTTCTGAATTACTGAATAATTATTATATCCCTGCCAGAAATCTGTCTGGTTTGTTTCAATGGTATACGCATATGTTACAAACTTGGGCACACCATTATGTAGTGTATCCTTGACCTCCCATTCTATGCTACCGCCATTAGCACGATAAAGAACACGGGCAATAGGACCAGTCCTGCTCGCAGAATACCCATTCTTTGCCCGCATTGAATCAAGGACTTCCCACTGGGTAATTGAATCGGGTATCGGCTCAGCAGTGCTTGAATAACCCCAGACACATAGATTATAAGAACCATAAGAATGGTAATCAATCTGGGTCCTTATCTTTTTAGGCAAGAACACATCCCGTGCTATCTGTGTTTCAAGTTCAGAAAAACGAGAAGGACCGCGATAGGTCTCATAGGTCACATTGGGGCTTGAACCTATATCATCATATCCCCATTTATAACCATAATTACGATTCAAATCAACACCTGCAGTTGATGAACTCTGGCCTGAGTAAAAATGGCGGTTCTTCCTTATATTAGAAGTTGCTCCACCAGAATCAGAATTATAACGATAACCATCTGGATTCATCACGGGCAGAATATATATTTCCCGATTATTCACAAACCAGGTTACGAGCGAATCTGTGCCATAATTTGTAAGAAGATATTTGATATAATCAATACAAAGGGTCGTTCCCATTGGTTCACGGGCATGTGTTGCACCATTAAAACAGACTGCTGGTTCCCTCTCTTCAACATCAGGATTATCAGAAATCTTAAAGACATACAGGTTCAAATTCTGATATGAAGTGCCCGCACTATAAAACCTTGTAATCGCAGGAAACGAATTGGCGAGTGTCTGGAGTGTATCGCGCATCTCCCAGTAGGTGTAAAAATAGCCAAAATCACGCAATATCTGTGGGTCTCTACTCCCTGCCATCTCATAAAACTTCTCTGCGATATCTTCATAGGTTATTCTGGTCTTAAAACCCTTTGCCTGAATTTGTTCAAGTTGTTCCTGGGTAGTATTGATAACAAGATAATATTCACCATCCCCTGCTTCCTTGACCGTGCAGATGTCAAGTTCACCAAAGAGTTCAGCCATCTTAGAGAAGAGTTCATCAGGGTCTGTATAATAGACCCATACCTCCATCTTATTGGACGAAAAACCGAGCACGAACAGAAGGGTAATGAGACTTAAACCTTTAAAGAATCCCTTCATTAAAACCTCCTTATTACAATTATAATAAACTTTTAAAAAAAATCAAGGGGGTGGAGAAACCACCCCCTTTTCTTATCCCTATCTCAACAGAATTCCGCGTGCGCTATAAGACTTATCCTCAATCTGGAGTTTAAAGAAATAGACACCAGATGCGACTTCACGACCGAGGTCATCAGTACCATTCCATCTCATAGAATAAACACCTGGAGTCTTTATTTCATCTATGATAGTGCGCACAACCTGTCCGACTGTGTTGTATGCTTTGAGCACCACCTTGGCTTTTTTATCAACTGTGTAATAAATATTTATTGAATTTCTTGCCGGATTTGGTGCAAGGCTGATACGCTTTAACCCTGGTTCTATATAACCATTGAACTCCCGTGTGCCAACCCAACCAATCATCCGCGGTTGTTTTGTTGTGAATTTGATTGCCCTGCCACTAACAAGTGGTGCTGCACCTGTATCATACATCTTATTAAAGAGATAACATAAACCATACTTTTTGAGCGAATCCTGCTGACCAATGGTGCAGCTTGTAGTAGGCTCTGTTACCCGCTTATACTGAATCACGATATCATTCTTCAATCCTGGTCCCGCAAGTGTGGAGTCGTAAACAATAATCTGGAAGGTCAATCTATTATTTGCTGAGCCAGTGACCGAATCATATTGGATAATGAAACGATGATTTGCCGCATCATTATAATACCACCAGGTACTACCAGTGGAACCAGTGTTCAATGTATCCCAGAATGCTGCGACCATATTTGGTGCTGAAGTCTGTGAGCCATAGTCATATACCTTTGGCAGGATACTATTGTGTTGGACAGTGATGGTCTGCCTGCCAAAGCATATCCAGCCATTTGAACAGACTGAAATACTATCATTGGTTGTATTACCGAGTCGTTTGGCATAATGCCTGATTACAATGGGAGAACGTATTCTGCGCGTAACCATTGGACCACCAGTGCCAATAGAAGTTCCCGAACCTCCATAATTGGGGTTGATCTCAATCCAGTTGTATACTGGTGCTTCGGTATAAAGATTATCAGTATTGTCAAGGGCAAAATAACCCGCACTGTCAGGACCAAAAATAGAACCCATTCTTAATTGATAATATACCTTTCTTGTATAGGTACCTGCAGTCAATTCAAGTTCAAACGGCACGAGCGTGCCCAATTGAATCAATGTATCTGCCTGGAGCACGAATGGGTCTGCACTATTATTGCCTTTTGCCTTGGGATTGATATCGCCAAAATTTGCAGTAGAATCAAGAATTGTTATATGGGTGTTCGTTGTTCTAAGTTTACCAGACACATTGGTCGCAGTTGCAGTGCCAAGATTGATTATTGTATCAACCAGTGTAATAATTTCTGAAGGTTCAAAAAATCCATTATTTGTGCCATTTGGTGGAGGGTCAAGCACAACTGTACCAAATTCAGCAAGGCGCAAATCGGGCAATGAACCTGAGGCAGGTGTAAAATCAATTGCCCTCTTTGCCCGAATTCTACCTGCGCCATACATCGTATCTTTTCCAGCAGTTCCCAAATCAAGTGCTGTGAACTGCATAATACTATCAATCTGGGCAACTGTGAGATTGGGATTCTTGGATAACAATAATGCGGCGAGACCAGCACAGTGGGGTGTTGCCATTGATGTGCCGCTCATACTGACATATCCGCTATTATTGCTGTAGGAACAAGAAACAATACTTACTCCCGGAGCAGCCATATCAGGTTTCAAAATACCTGGTCCTGGTCTGAATGGATAGTCCCAGTACCAGGGTGCATGTTCCCAGCAAGAAGGGCCACAGGAAGAGAAAGTTGCAAGGACGTCAGCATTGTCAGTCGCAGCAATAGAGATAGCACCAGCAAGCCTTCCCTGCACTTCTGATGGGTGGTGCCATGGTGGTGGAACATCACCAGGAGAGCGCAGATTATATGGGACTGGACAGTAACTACCGGCATAACTTCGCTCATTCCCAGCCGCAATGAAATATGGAATACCAGCAAGTGCCACATTAGTCACACTCTTACGCCATACACTCCTTCTTGGTGTCCATGCAACAAACCAGCCTAAGGACATTGAAACGACATCTGCGCCATGGGTTGGTGAGAGTGGTGGAGAAATAACAAACTGCATTGCGTCAAGAAGATTCTTCTCTGCGATGGTATCGGGCAGTGGATAGGCAAGTGATGTTTTTACCCTGCAGACCATAATTGAGCACTGCGGTGCCATTCCACAGGAATCACCTGCAGAACCATCAGAGGCGATCGTTCCTGCACAATGTGTGCCATGGCCTTGGGCATCTATGGGATTGTTATTATTATTTTCAAAATTCCAGCCGTGATTTGGGTAATTGGGATCATTCCACATATGGTTAATCAGGTCAAGATGGTTATAATTGACACCTGTATCAATGATTCCGACAATCACACCCTGTCCTTTATAGCCGGCAGCCCAACAAGAATCTGCTGCGACCTTGACGATATTCCATTCTTTTGTTCGGTAATCAAGGATGTCAACAGGCACAGGATTTCCATAAGTTAGAAGTATGTTCTCACTTACAATATATGGATATGTTATAAATGCTACATTCTCCATATTAGCTATCTCGTTCAATACATCAATCGTCGCCTTACAGTAAACTGCATTGATAATCCAGAACGACTCAACCTCAGAGGCTCTGTTGGCTGCTGTTTGCAATGTAAGATAGTTTATAAGTGGTTCCTGGGTTCTTGCAGAAAGGTCTTTCAGGTAATTTACCACTGGATATCTCTGCTCGCGACGGGGCAGGTCAGCAACAAGATTACGCAGATAATCTTCATCTGATTGTTCATTTAGGACAATCATAATCTCTATCTGCTCATCTCCCCTTGTTCTGGCAATGACATCGTTCAATTGTGGGTCAATCAATGCCTTTGCTTCGGCAATACCCACAATTCCTACTATTAATAAACAGAGTAAAATATTTTTCATATATGCTCCTTTCTATTAATTCCCCTGCTTACTTTTTTTACAGATTTTTATTCCTATATTTTTTATTTCTGCACCACCTCCTTTCAGACTTAAGTCTTGTACATCTCTTACGACCCTGTTTTTAGAACATATATATATATATTAACTAAAACTTCAAAATTGTCAAGGGGAAAATTTGGCTGAATCTTCTCCACTTTTGCTCTCTGTTTAATATTTTTAAAATTTTTGTAGTTGCCTCATTTATGAGGCTTTTTTTTTGTAAAATAGAAATTTTTCTATGCCCGATAAATCGGGCAACTACAATTGCAAGAAAGAGGAAACAATAATGTCTGATAAATCGGGTAACTACAATTGCATACAGAAAATAATTTTATTATTGGCAGAAACAAACGAAAAACCTGAAAAGTGGAGATGACTCAGAAACTATATAACTTTAAAAATATTATAACAGGGATTGCGATCAATGCTATAATGGGCAGTAAATCACCCAGTAAATTATACATTGTCTTAGTTTTATATAAATTGATTGTGCTGACAATAATATTTTCTTCAAATAGCCCTGTCTCTATAATAACTCTACCATACTGGTCAACCACCATTGAAATACCAGTATTTGAACATCTGGAAAGTGGCACTCCATTCTCTACTGTCCGCAATATTGCCATATCATTATGTTGTTGAGGGCCTGATATCTTTCCGAACCAGCCATCATTAGTAATATTTACAAGCATCTTTGCACCGAGTCTGACAAACTTCCTTGAAATTTCAGGAAATATTGACTCAAAACATATCAGGCAGGAAAATTTTATCTGCTTTGTAGTAAAGACTGTATACTCAGTCCCAGGTGAATAATCCCCTTCTCCAAATTCTATTTTCCTGAATAATGGAATATATCGGTCAAATGGGATATGTTCTCCAAATGGAACAAGGTGTAATTTTTTATACTCCTGTGTAATGCCCTTTTCTGGTTCAATCAAAACTGCGCCATTATAGATCTCGTGTTTATTACGGTCATAAATGGGTGTGCCAGTAAAGATTGGCACATTGAGTCTATCTGATAATTGCAAAACCTTATTCTGATATTCACCGGGTATCTTCAAAAAAATCGGCGTAGCAGTTTCTGGCCAGATGATTAAATCAAGTGGCTTATCCTGAGATGCTTTATGACATTCTTCTGAAAGTTTAATTAATCGATTAAATGTTTCATATCTCATTTCTGGTGTGAATTTCAAATTCGGGTCAATATTGGGCTGGACAATGCCGATTGTGAAAATTTCTTGAGAAGATTTAATATTACCAAGTCTATAAAACCCAAAAATAACCGGCAGGAAAAATATGCTCAAGAACAAAACAAAATTTTTAAAATTTTTGCCCCTAAGAAAATAAAAAAATAGAACATTGATTAAAACCAACCAGAATGAAATTCCATAAACTCCATAGATTGATGCCTGTTGTATAACTATTGGATACCGTGCCTGTGAATAACCAAAACTGAGCCAGGGAAAACCGAGTTCACCAAGCCCTTTTAAATATTCAAAGCCTGTAAGGATGAATGGCAGACTCCAGAAACCACACAACCGCCCCAATAGAAAACCAGCACCATAATACAATCCAATATACAAAAACATCAATACCATACCAAAGAGCATCAAAATTTTGATATTAGTCTCAATCTGCAAAAAAACAATCCAGAACAGAGAAAAGAGTGAAAAGAAAAAACCGAATAATATGCCGGTAAAAAAAGATTTGATTAATTTAGCTTCATAGATTACAAAAAAAACAGGAATTAAGCCAAACCAAGCAAAAAAATGGAGTCCTATGGGGTGGAAAGAAAGAGACATTAAAAGGGCAGAAAGAAGAATCAATAACAGGTGCGCCATTTCTCATTTTTTAAATTTTTACCATCTTCTGCCTTTTTGCGGATTCATAAAAAGCATCTGTGATACGGGCGATCAATAATCCATCTTCAGCAGTAAATGGTGGTCGTGTATTTTTCTTTAATGCCTCAATAAAGAATTGTGCCTGGAGCTCACAGGCAATTTTATAAAGGTTTTTTGGAACAATTGATGGTGTCACATTTACCAGTTCATTATGCAACTCTTTATTGATTTTCAATGGATTCAAAAGTGCGGCACCTTTGTTGCCAAAAACATTACAGTATAAAAAATCCTTTTCAAAGAGTAAAGACCAGCCAACCTCAATTGTCATCAGGGTTCCATCTTTAAAGTTTATGGTGCACATCGCAGTGTCTTCAACACTTGATTCTGCCTCTTTTTTATGTATCCAGGCTAAAATGGTATCAGGTTCCTTATCTTCAAGAAAATATGACGCAATGGCAATCACCTGTGTACCTAAAGCCAAAAATGCCCCTCCCCCGCTTTGAAAAATATCCATACGCCAATCAGGCAAAACCCATTCTTTGGTTCCTATTAACCAACCCGCCTTTAAATAATAGACCTCACCCAATTCACCTTCTTTAATAAATTTCTTTAATGTCTGCACATCCGGACGGAATCTATTAGTAAGAGCAATTCCGAGTTTTCTTTTGGTCTGTCTGACTACCCTTGCAACCTCCTGTGCCTCCCTGTAATTTATCGCCATCGGATTTTCACAAAGTACATCCTTGCCAAACTGCAGGGCAGAAATGGTCATCGGTGCATGGAGGTAATTCGGCGTTGAAATAACTAATGCATCTATATCTTTGTCCTTCAATATCTCCTGAAAATCCTGATACTTTTTGGTAATACTGTATTTTGTCCCGAGATAATCAAGTTTGCGAAAATCTGTATCACAGATTGCAATAAGATTGCAATCTGTATTCTTTTTAAAGATTGGGAGGTGCGCAATCTGCGCATGGGCTCCACATCCCACAATACCGATATTAATTTTATCCTTCATACACCCAGATATAGATTGAATTCATATGGATGGGGCCGCAGATGAACCTCTTCAAATTCCTTGGTCTTCACTTCAATCCAGCGCTCAATCAAATCAATATTGAATACATCGCCCCTTAACAGGAACTTATGGTCCTGCTTAAGGGCATTGACTGCCTCATAGGAATTTGTGGGCAACCTTTCTTTTGTATCAGGTCTTATATTCTGCGCAATACCATCCAGACCTGCCAGCAGTATTGCACTCAATGCGAGATAAGGATTACAGGTAGCATCAGGAATCCGATATTCAATATCAAGCTCTTCTTTGTTCCTTATGTATGCAGGAACACGAATCGCAGAAGTTCTGCTACCCAGCGCAAAATCAGTATAGGTTGGCGCCTCAAAACCAGGAATTAATCGCTTATAGGAATTTGTGCTTGGATTTGTAAATGCGCACAGGGCACGGGAATGATAAAGAATACCTCCAATATATTTAAGGCATAACTCACTCAAATTATTTTTGTTTTTGGAATCATAAAATAGTGAACGACCCTTGTTTTTTAAATATTGGTGCAGATGCAGACCATTGCCTGGTTCGCCTAAAAAAGGCTTGGGCATAAATGTCAGCCATTTATTATGCTTACGGGCGAATGACTTTAAGAGATACTTTGCCAAAAATATATTATCTGCTGACCTGACCAATGGTTCTAATAACAGTTCAATTTCCATTTGACCCCTTGCCCTTGACCGACTTCATGATGATGGTATTTTGCTTTTATCCCGCATAATGAGAGTAACTGTACCATTTCATTACGCAAATTTACTGAATGGTCTTCAGGTGGACCAATATGATAACCACCTTTAAATCTGATAGGATAATGCACTGCATTTTCTGGGTCATCTTGTTCTATCCGATAATAGCTATAACCAGCGCCTTCACCATAAACACACTTATCAAAGAGATAGAACTCCAATTCAGGCTGAAAAAATGCAGTAGCATTTAACACCTTTTTTAAATAATCAGCCGCTTTCCGGGCAATATTTCTTGAATCTCTTTCATAGGGTTTCAAATTATCAGGCAAATAAACACTGCACAAAAAAGAGATTGTTTTATGTTCAAGGAATGGGTCAATAAAACCAGTGCTAGGGTCAGGAAATAGTAGCATATCACCTTTTTGCACACCCTTATAACCGGGTAAACTTGAACCATCAACACCCACCCCCTCAGTAATGATATTGTCAAATCTTTCCAAAGGAATCGTTATATGATTTAAGGTCCCAATAAGCGTGCAATATTTAAGGTCAATAAATTTTACCCCTTGCTTCATCAATCTTTTTTTTAAAACAACAATATTTTTCTGTTTCATTGCTTATATTATAGTGAAAAAAATAGACTTGTCAACAAAGTTCAGAATTAAACTCTTTTATCTGCTAAACTACACTTTGAAAAAACTAATTTGAAATTTTTGATTGTGCTCATTTTTACATCATCCATTGGGACTTCGTGCCCAATAATTTTTTGCATTGAAGCCATTTTTATATCTTTGAATCCACATGGATTGATCAAATCAAAATACCTTAAATCAATGTTGACATTGAGTGCAAAACCATGGAAACTTACCCAGCGTTTCACTGCAACACCAATAGAACAGACCTTACCCATCTCTGTCCATACACCAATCAGATGTTCAGATGTTCTCTTTTTTCTGCTTTGATATCAAAATCAGCAAGCACACCAATAATAGCATCCTCAATCATATCAATTAATCGTTTAATCCCTATTAATCCCTGTTTGATATCAAAAATTGGATAACCGACGAGCTGCCCGTGTCCATGGAATGTCACATCTCCCCCACGCTCAATATGATAAAAATCAATACCTCTTTCCTTTAATAGCTGAATGGGAATTTTAATATTTTCAGTCTTACCAGACTTTCCTAATGTCACCACCGGGTTATGTTCAACAAGAATAAGTGTATTCGGAATCTGACCATTCACCCTTTTAAGGTGGAGTTCTTTCTGCATATCCCAAACCTCTTTGTAATCTCTTTTCCCTAAATCCAGAATATTAATTATATCATCCATAATTTATTTATAATAGTTTATCCTCCCTTAAATTGTAGTTGCTTGATTTATCAAGCATTGCAATAATCTCCTCTAAGATGGATTATTGTGCCAAAAGGAGCCCAATGCTCCGTCCCGATGGGACGAGAGTCCCTTCGGGAAATTGGGCAACTACACTGATTTAATCCCATTTTCTATAATAGCCAACCTATTACAGTTATCTTTAATGTATTTTTTGACAATTTTTAAAATTTCACGCTCCATTTATGTTTCATCTTTAATTCTTCAGGGAATAAACGAATTGATTATTTTTTTATCGTCGCCTTTATTGGCACAGGCTTCGTAGGTGGCCGATAAGTAGGTTGCTTTATTTTTTCAATCCCTATTCCCAGTTCACGGGAGAGAATTCGGGCAATGTGCCGTCTGCATCCTTTACCCTGACACAGCCCCATTGTCACGCGCAGAACCCTTTTCAATTCATCAATTGAGGTATAGCCTTCCTTTATCTTCTGGACAATCTCTTCCTCAGTAATATCTTCACAACGACAAATAATCTTCATCACTTATTTTAGCCGAATGATTTACGATGTCAAGATTACAAAAAATCGCTTAGAAACTCAATCCAAAACCCACCCTCATTCTGAAACCAGGGTACCAGTGAAGTGGATTATTGTAATAGAAGCTTCGCGCCTTAATGTATTCGCTGCGCAGTTCCCAGGGATTGTTAATGCCATCGTGATTGTAATCTGCCTGCGGACTGTAGTATGCACTCGTCAGTGAAATATTTGAAAACTGGTCTACTTTAACTGTAATGGTCTGGCCATCATCATCTGGTTCACCAGTTGTGCTGTAAACCGAAATAATTTGCTCCGTATTGAATAAATTATATATATTCGCAAAAAGGGCAAACTTCAGTTTACTTATTGTTATCCTCTTTGTGATGTTGGCATCAACATTAATATACCCGGGCATTCTTGCTGAATTATCGTCGCCGAGTTTATTACCTTTAAAGTCGGTTGGAGTATAAGGAAAACCCGAGTGATAGGAAAAGATAAAATCACTGGTCAAATTACGCAAAGGTAGAATAATAAAGTTATCAGGCATTTCAATCCCCAGTGTAGCATTTACAATATGCCGTTCATCAAAATCTAACCAGTAGTCTATTTTCGGGATTGGATAATCTCCAGTGATCGGGTCAGGGTCTTCAAGATAGATATTATAATAATTCTGCCAGGCTGAAGACGCAGTACCTTTAGCAAATTGCATGGTATAAGATACATCAAATGACCAGTAATTTGTCATCATCTTCTTTAGAGTCAGTTCTATACCTTTCACATTTCCATAATCAAGATTTCTCACCTGATAATAGGCATAAGGCAGGACATCTATCTTCTGCGTCTGGATTAAATCATGAATATCTTTGTAATATGCAATAAAGCCCAGTGCAAAGATATCGGAAAGCTGATTCTCATAACCCATTTCATAGGAAACGGTCTTTTCCACGGTCAAGTTAGGATTCCCAACAACTGAATTATAACGCCTTAATAAGAG
This sequence comes from Caldifarciminota bacterium, assembly GCA_037444665.1. GTDB lineage: Bacteria > Hydrothermota > Tepidihabitantia > SM23-42 > JAOAFX01 > JAOAFX01. The sequence continues at coordinate 10,935 of JBBILZ010000008.1, read as the reverse complement.
CCAGATGACTTCTGGTTCAGTAGAACGATATAAATCATGGGCTGTAGGAGTTTGATAAAAATGTCCATAGTTAAAACGGAATTTTGAACGTTCAGTTATTGGTAAGGAAAAACCGAGTCGGGGTGAGAGTCTAATTTTAGGAGGTGTTTTAATAACTGTGGAATCTGTTATATCAGTAGGATTCTTCAAACCACTTGCCTTAGAATCAAAATAGTCCAATCTCAAACCGAGTCTTGTGATAATACCTTCAAAGTCCATCCGGTCCTGAACATATACCGCACCTTTGATCGGATTTTTATTATATCTATCCCAGAACGGAGTCAGATAAAATGGTAAATTATTATCAAACCATCCTACATTCTGGAAAATAATATTCGCGCCTGTTTTAAATTCATGGACCTCGCCAATCGCATCAGTAAACGAGAGGTTTAACTGGTAATCGCGATTAAAAAAGTAACGCCACATTCTATCATCTCCAACAGTATAATAAAAACCTGTTGCACCATAAGGATTCTTTCGTAGACTTGCCGCGTTAGTTCGGGAAAATTCCTCATAATGGTAGGGCATATCAGGAAGGGCGAGTGAATCAATCAAATATGTTTTTATAAGGGTATCAGGAACTTCCAGCAACAACTCGGGAAAATGGTTTGCTTTAAATATATAGTCCTCGTACCATTTCCGACCCTGTCTTTTTTCTTCTTCTAGGTCCCTTACTGCGTAAAATCGTGTATTTTTTGTGTATCCTAATTTTGCTTCAATTATTGACTTAGTAGTAGGCATATAGTTAAATGTTAAACTACCCAGATATCCTTTTCTCAATTCTGCTGCGCGACGGTCAAGATTGTAGATCATACTCAATTCACCCCAGATATCACTGTAGTATTGATACATTTCTCGTTGATAAAATCCTGACAAAATTAATTTACCTTTGGCATTGGGTAACCGGTAAGACAATTTAGCCTGTGCTTTATAATCAAACCGCGGTGAAGGAATCTTATACTTTGCCTGCTGATGGGCATCAGTAAGATATGATTCTCCAGAAATAAAATAGCGTAGCCTTGATTTTGAAAGCACACCGCCACCAATACTCAATTCATATTTGTTGTAACCAAAATTCAATTTATCCGAACTAAAAATCTCATCTGTGGTATAGACCAGATTGCCGCTGGTTTTATCACTTCCTTCCCGTGTAACAATATTTACAACTCCAGATAATGCCTCACCATATTCAGCATCAAATCCACCAGTAATAACTCCAATCTCTTCTACTGCTTCTTTGTTGATCTGAACTGACTGCTGGCCATAATGGGGTGCTTTGGCAAGCACTCCGTCAACATAGTATGCAATCTCTGTAGCCCTGCCACCACGGATATGTGTTCCCTGAGTGCTACTTGATACACCTGCCTGAAGTGTTATTATCTGATTAATTTCGCTGATGGGCAATTTTTTAATCTCATCCGCAGTTGAAGTATGGGTGGTCTGAGTCTGAGTTCTGATCACTATCGGTTTTTCTTCAACGACCACTATGGGTTCAAGAATTATTGCACCGGGTGAAAGTTTGAAATCAACATTTGTTGTCTGATTGCTCGTAACAGTTATGTTCTTTTTTGTAACTGAATTATATCCGATATAAGAAGCAGTAATCTCGTGAGTCCCCACAGGCACAAAAGGGATTACATAGAAACCATTTTCATCTGTAGATGCTCCGAGTTCAGTCCCTTCTATTATCACATTCACCCCGATCAATATTTCGCCATTCGTATTATCTATTACCCTGCCCTGAATTCTTCCCATCTCAGCAGCAAGGCTCAGCGATATTATCATAATACCCAAAAAAGTAATGCGCATCACCTTGACCTCCTTGCTATTTTAATTTTATGCAAAAAACATTCTCTGTCAAGCCTTGACATAAAGATGTTTTTAAATATAATTTTAAAGATGTTGAATCCGACTCTAATTGCGGGTGTAGCTCAGCGGTGGAGCATCGGCTTCCCAAGCCGAGGGTCGCGGGTTCAAATCCCGTCGCCCGCTCTATTCTGTAATTTTTGTAGATTTCCATCCAACATCTTTTAACGATGCCCCACTGGTCAAAATATTCTATTCTGCTCATAACAATCTTATCTTGTGCATTTTTTCCTAAACCAAATTTATACAAAAAAGGAACTGAAAGTTACAAAAAAAATGATTTTCAACAGGCAATAAAATACTTCAATGGTTTTTATAAAAAATCTCCATCAGGTGATTCAACTCTTTTTTATCTATATAATTGCTATAACAAAATCGGAGACATTGAAACCAGTATCAAGATTCTTGAAGAACTCGCCAGAAGGAAGAATCCTAATGACCAGATCTATATTAACCTTTTTAATTATTATCGTCAACAAAAACTTTATTACAAAAATTACCAGTTATTAATGACACTCCCATTTCCTGTGTTACAGAAAATTGACCAAATGTATCCATTAACACAAAAACTATGTGCTGAACTCTTCACCGGTGCCACGACCAATGTTCGGGTTGATGACCCAATAAATTATGCTGTAAGAAAAGGATTTTTAAAACATGCGCCTGATGGTAAATTTTACGATAACGATACACTGCGTGTGAACCATCTTATCCTGCTACTTGATAGTTTTCTACCTCTGATGCAAATCCGGTTTGATTACTCAACAAAAAATATCAAGTCAGATTCTTATCTGTTTTTACCTTATTTTAGACTTGTTTCTCTGGGTATTCTTAAATTAGATGAAAACATCAATCCAGGAGCATATGCATCATTGAGTCAGGCATTAAGGGCGATAAATGAATTAAAAAATAAAGGATACCTCAAATGAACCGATTGATTGACCGCTATTTTATCAAGGAATTTATTCCACCGTTCTTTTTTTCTCTCTTTGCCCTTACATTCATACTTTTAATGGACCAACTTTTCCGACTCATAGATCTGTTTGTGCGCAAGGGTATATCTCTTTTAATTGTCGGGCAGATTCTTATATACAACCTTCCGATAATAATTTCTTATACTACGCCTATGGCAATACTAATCGCTATTGTAATGAGTTTTGGTAGGTTCAGTCACGATAATGAAATACTTGCGCTCAAAACCAGTGGTGTATCGTTTTTGAAAATGATGAGAACTCCTGCAGTATTAGTAACAATCATTATGGCTTGCCTTATCATTTTTAACAATTATTTTTTGCCCGAGGCAAACCATAGAGGCAGAAATTTGATGTATGACATCGCCCGTAAAAAGCCCGCAATTCGTCTGCCTGATGGTGTATTCACCAACGAATTTCCAGGATATACTATCTACATTGCTAAAAAGATAGAAAAAACAGGAGAGGTCTTTGATGTCACAATATATGATTTAAGAAATAATGCAATCATAACTGCCCCTTCCGGTACATTACGCTCCATTGAAGTAGAAGATATTATGCAATTTGTTCTCTTTGATGGAGAAATTCATCAGTTAATAGACAATACAAAATATCAAAAAACACGATTTACCACGCAGGTAATAAATATTCCAGTCAACTCTGAATTCGTGAGGAAAGAACGAAATGTGCGGAGTGATGATGAATTAAATCTTTCCCAACTCATAAAAAATATAAAGACCATCTCTGCTGAGATACAGAAAATAAAAAATGAGATTGACGAAACAGGCTATAATGCAATCAACAAATATACCTCTGGTGAGCTCAGCAAAACCCAAACCATCCGCTTTCAGATTGAGCAAAAATTATCAGTCATTAAGGGTAAAATACAGAATCAGACCCGCTACCTCATTGAATTGAACAAAAAATTTTCTCTTGCCTTTGCCTGTTTTGTATTCTTGATAATTGGCGCTCCGCTTGGATATCTTTTTAAAAAAGGTGGGATTGCAGGATTACTGCTCGGCATACTATTATTTTCTGGTTATTATATTCTAATCTTAACCGGAGAGGAATTTGCCACACGCAGAAATTTCTCTCCATTCTGGGCAATGTGGCTGCCCAATCTTATCCTGATCATTCCTGGATTAATACTATTCTATCTTGCCGAGTACGAACACCTGCCATTTTTCAGAAGAAAGAAAAAGTCCATATGAAAAAAATTTACCGCTATGTGCTCAGCAATTTCCTTCGTTATCTGTTCATTGCATTATTGATTCTCATTTTTATCTATATTATCATAAATCTCTTTGACAATCTCGGAAGGTATCTATCCAGAAATATTCCTTTCAAAGATATATTAATATACTACTTATATCTTATTCCCTCTTACACGGTTCTGCTCGTACCCGTTGCAGCAATTATTGGTGTATTTTTTATCTTTGGCTATATGACAAAATACCGCGAATTACTCGCTTTGAAGGCACAGGGTATGGACATAAATCACCTGATTTTTTTGATTATGGCTACTGGTGTCTTCATCTCAATTTTAACATTTTGTTTTCAGGAGACAGCCGTGGTATGGGCACAGGGAAAATTGAACAGGCATAAAACAACAAAGATTGACCGAAGACCATTACCGTCCGAATCCAAAAGGCGTAATTTTTTCTATTATGGTGAGAATAACTGGATTTATTATATTAAAGAATATAATCCAAAAGACTCTACAATAAACAACATTTCGCTCTGGCACATTGATTCAAAACGACGTATAATAAAACGAATAGATGCCCAGAGCGGAAAATTTATTGGCTACTGGCAATTTACCAATGCGACGGTTCGTGAATTTGACACACTGGATAACGAAAAAATGAACTACCACTCCAGCCTGAACTTACCTGAATTAAAGGAAAAACCAGTTGACTTTTCCCGATTACCAAAACCAGTTGAAGAGATGAATTTTATGGAACTCTCCCAGTTTGTAAAAAAACGGCTCCGTGCTGGTGAAGATGTAGCAAAAGAGAATGTAGAATTAAATTATCGGTTTTCATTCCCATTGATAACACTGATCCTTCTTTTTATATGTCTACCAATATCATTGGTTCTACGTCGTGGTGGGATTGCAATTGGATTGGGTCTCAGTATTATTTTTGCATTTATCTACTGGGGATTTATTCAATCCTGCCGGGCTTATGGCTATGCCGGTGTTATTGACCCGGTGCTCGCTGCCTGGTTGCCCAATATTGTTTTTACAATTTTAGGATTAATATCATTCCTCGGTATCCGGCGGTAAATTAGGGTCAACAAATATAACGCTCTCCCGCATTAAGACTACTGTACCCAGTTTCCCTTTTTTGCTTTTTTTCAGATATTTTCTCTGGGTATATGAAACCGGCACATTTTTTTGTTTCTTTGCCTTGCTGAAATAGGCCGCAATTGCCCCTGCTTTTTCAATATCATCCTTCCTGATATTCTGTCCTTTCTGCATCAGGGGTCTTAAGATTGTATGCGCACCCTCAATGCCACGAATATGAAAAAAATAATCGTCAGGACGGGCAAACTTGAAAGTAAGTTCCATATTTGACCTGGCATCCTTTCCTACATATACAATAGAACCGCTCGGAAGTATAAATTTCCTGAATGGTACTGCTTTCTTTTCTGTGGTTTTGACATCTGCAGATACTTTGGAAATATCTCTGACAACACCTTCATCATCTTTCAATGACTCAATCTGTTTTTTTAATTTTCTAATCTGTTCCTCAATCCTGGGCAGACCACGCTTCAATTTTTTATATTTCTTAAAATATTCTCCAGCATTTTCCCGTGGGCTTTTTGATGGGTCAAGTTTAATCTCTATCTCCTGTTGGGTATAAGGATTAATCAATACCACACTTTCCGAACCTTTTTCTATTTTTGAAAGATTGGAAATCAACAACTCACCGGCAATCCTGTTGTACCGGCAATCCTGTTGTATTCCATAAATTCTTTATCGCCTTTCTTTTTTTCCAATTGTTCAATCGTCTTCTCAAGGTTTTTAATAAATGCACGCCTTTTTTTCAACAAATTATTTTTCTCTTTCTGCCTTAAATAATCTTTGATACCATCAGCAAATATCTTATTCCAGGAGCTATATTCGCTTATATATTTCTCGGCAAAAAGGCTGAACCTTAGTGGCACGATTGAAACAATCTTCGGCTTACATTTCTTACCGTTTAAAATCAATTTTAGTTCTTCTAAATTGTCTCTATTCAATTCCCGGGCCAAATTTTTATCAATGCCCTCAAAATTCTTAATTAAATATTCTTTATCCAGCAACTCTTCAGGTGTAGCATTTAATATTACAGGTTTAGGCTTTTTCTCTACATATCGGGCAAATAGATGCCTTGAAAATTCATCAGATATAATAGTTAAATTTGGTGCTTCTTTATAAAAGGATAGCCTCAAGTTAAATATCTTTTTTTGACCATAAACAATTTTCTCGTTAATTAAATCTAATACCGGCCCGGAATTCATCTGCTTAGCCATAACGATTCTACCACCAGAAAGGTGCTCATCAAAATAAGTTAGTTTTTCAAAACCTTTTAATACTCCATTGACATATAAGCCCAATGCCTCTGGATAAAGGGAGATGTATAAAGAATCTCCATCAAATTCAATCTGTACCAACCTTTCTTTTATTCCAACCCGATGGATAAATTTATTGACAATCATTGGTTCTATCTCTTTCAATAGAAGAGAGAGATAAATTCCATTCATATAATGAGTTTATATATTATTTATGTTCAGTCAATAACTTGCTTTAAAATATTGACTTCATTAAAAGTCTGAATAAATTATTTTATGCATATCTTTTTAAGCGATGCCCATATTCGTAAAGATGAGAGTTACCGTGCAAAATTATTAATAAAATTTTTAAATGAAATAAAAAATAAATTAGATAACATCTTTGTTGTTGGTGATATGTTTGAGTTTTGGTTTGAATATAACATTTCTATTCCAAAGGATTACTTCAAGGTCCTTGCCACATTTTATAACCTCCACGAGCAGGGAAAAAAGTTATACTATATTCTGGGTAATCATGAAGTAGTAATCGGGGACTTCCTGCAAAAAATTGGTTTTACTATCCATCGTAATGAACTGGTTATTGAACTGGACAGAAAAAAATTTTTTATTGCTCATGGTAATAAGATTGACCGCAGATTCTGGACTGTGTTATGGGAAAATATATTAACCTCTAAAATCAATCATAAATTATATAGTGTTGTTCATCCAGATATTGGCGTATTCCTTGCCCAAGGAATCGCTCATCTCTCGCGGCAACAACCCCGCAGTCAGCAGTTAAATAATATGTTAGAAAAGTATGCGCAGGAAAAACTTAAAAACTTTGATGTTGTCATCCTTGCCCATTCCCATATCCCGATCATAAAAAAGTATTCAAACAATAAATACTACATTAACACCGGTGATTGGGTGAACAACTTTTCTTATGTAAAATTAGAAAACGGAGAGATTTCTCTCAACTATTATAAATAATTATCCAAGACTACCCACTGCTTTTTCCACTCTTTCAAGTATTTCGCAGGATTTCACCAATTCTTTCATCTTATTATGGTCAGGATACAAAGGCCTATCCTCATCAAGATGGGGCACATATTTTCTGATAACCTCTCTTGCCACATTCACACCTCTGCCCGGATTGAATTCACGAAAATCCAGTGCCTGTGCTGCCGCCATAAATTCTATTCCCAGTATGCCATAGGCATTGTCAAGTATCTGCCCATTTTTTATTGCCGTATTCATCCCCATTGATACAAAATCTTCCTGGTCAGCAGCAGCGGGAATTGATTGAATTGAAGCGGGCATAGATAATATTCTCTGTTCAACAATTAACATATCTGCTGAATATTGGCTGAGCATAAAACCAGAGAATATCCCGGGATTCTTCGTCAAAAATGCGGGTAGCCCAACACTCAGATTAGAATTGGTCAAACGATTCAATCTCCTTTCCGAAAGAACACATACCATTGTGACCGCTGCACCCACCATATCCATAGGTAATGAAACCGGAGAACCCTGAAAATTGGCTCCAGTTAAAGTCAAATTATATTCGGACATAAATATCGGATTATCGCCAACACCATTCAATTCAATCTCTACCTGTTCTCTTGCCCAGCGCACTGCATCATGAGCCGCACCAATGACCTGTGGTGATGAACGCATTGAATATGCATCCTGCACCTTGGTTTTATACTTTCCAGTCAAAAGGTCACTACCTTCAATACATTTCATAATTGCCTTTGCCGAACGAATTGCGCCGGAAAAACCGCGCGCCTCATGTAACCTCACATCATAAGGTTTCATATTTGCGATTAATGCCTCCAGGGTCATTGCGCAGGCAATCTCAGATTGTTTGAGCCAGCGATTGATATCATATAGATGGAGTGCACTCATTGCAGTCAACAGATTAGAACCATTTATTACTGCCAGTCCATCGCGTGCTTTCAAACCCGGGATAGGAATCCCTGCCCGCTCCATTGCAACCTTACCGGGTAAACGCTCACCCTGATAATACGCCTCTCCTTCTCCTAACATCAATAGTGCGATCTGTGACATCGGCGCAAGGTCACCACACGCACCAACAGAACCCTTCTGGCACACTACTGGTGTTACCCCCTTATTGAGCATCTCTATCAGGGTCAAGGTGATTTCAGGCCGACACGCAGACCTGCCTTTGGCATGGACATTTATCCTGCTCGCCATTGCCGCCCGCACATACTCAATCGGTGTAGGTTCACCAATGCCCGCTGCATGATTGTAAATTAAATATCTCTGAAATTGCTCAACCTGCTCATCAGAAAGCACAACTTCGGACAACTCACCGATGCCGGTGTTTGTCCCATACATAATCTCCTTTGCTTTTAATTTCTTTTCAAGCATTGCCCGACATTTTTTTATCTCTTCAAGAGAGTCAGGTGCAAGTTCAACCTTTTCATTATATCGGGCAATCGCTACAAGTTTTTCAATTGTTAAATTCTTTCCATCAAGAACAATTGCCATAGAAAAACTCCTTTTTTATGTAATAGTTTAACCACCCTGAAATTGTAGTTGCTTGATTTATCAAGCACCGAAAAGAGCACAATGCTCGGTCCTGATGGGACGAGAGTCCCTTCGGGAAATTGGGCAACTACATTGATTTAATCTCCGTTTTTAGAATGGCTAACCTATTACTTTTTTATTCTATCCAATTGCTGACAAAAGTCAACCACTTGACACTGAATTAAATCAGCATATACTAATTTGTGCTACGCGAAAAGATTGTAATCTTGATTGGCTTTTTTTGTTTTTCATTAACATATTTTTATTTTTATCCGTTAAATACGAGCATAGTTGATGAAACTGCCTACCTTTCAATGGCATATACATTTCAGAATGGATATTGCTTTTATGAAGAGGCAGGTATTGAATCGGCACCCGCTTCAGTAGTGGTCAATGGCCATCTTATTTCCCGTTATCCACCAGGCAATAGTATTTTACTTGTTCCTTTTACAAAAATAAACTGGAAATGGTCATTTATTAGAAATTATATTTTAATGATATCAGGATATATAATCTTCATTATAATTCTTAAACATTTCCAATTACCTCTCTATTATGCCCTGTTATTTCTGTTCCATCCGTCTTTAGTTCTGTATAGCCGAACTATTATGAGTGACATCCCTGCAACAGTCTTCTGTCTTGCGGGCTTACTCTTTCTTGTAAAAAAAAGAATATTGTTCTCTGGACTCTTTTTTGGAGCGGGTGTTGCCATCCGTTATCCAGTCATAATCATCCCTGCTACCCTGGGATTAATCTTTCTTTACAAAAAGGAATTCGGTGATTTTTTTAGATTCACAATTGGTATTTTTATTGGAATTATTCCTTTATTACTCTATCATTTATACTGTTTTGGAGCAATTATCGGACCTATCAATGAAAATATAATAGGAATTTCAACAACAAACCTGCCTCCAATATTAGGACAATTTTTAATTTTCTTAAATATTCTCTACCCTTTATTATTAATTATTCCGTTTATGAGCAAATTAAAAGAAAAATATTTATTTATTGCACCCGCCATCATATTTTTGCTCTTTTTTTCCCTACAGTATTATATTGATACAGGAAAATATTTTTATGAAAGTATAATTCGCGGACAAAGATATACGTTACCCATCATCCCATTCTTGCTTGTCCCTTATATTGAAGTTTTGGACAGAATAAGATATTTAAAAAGATTCCTCCCCATTTGTTTTATTATTTTAATAATACTGAGCACAGTAATACACTATAAACATCAACTATTTCTCAAACAACAACTGGATTATCAAAATAAATTATACAAATATACAGAAAATGCCGATTTAATTATCTGTAATAAAGATATTTATGAACTGCTCAATCCATTTGTGAAACCAATTCATTGGCTTGCGTTTGAATCTGAAGGAAAAATATCTTCCGTAAATATTCCTGCAAATAATAAAAAAATCTATTTTGCCTGTCTTGCTCGTAGAGGAGAAATCAAAAACTTATTTCTTAAATTTTTGGAAAATTTCTCTGCAAAAAAAGAAATCTATTATGAGGATACACCATATTATTTTTCCATTTACAAATTAGAATAATAGAAAATATGCGAATCCATTCAAAATAAAAGGGGTGCAACTTCTTTAAAAAATATAAAATATTGCACCCCCTGTAAAAATTAATAAATCAGTCTTTAATTTCTCGCTTGATTTCAATCCTTTTCATCATCTTTTTTCCATGCATCATCTTCATCTTCTCCCGCTGTTCCGGAGTCAACAATGGTGCAATTGAGACCTTTTGTTCAAGGTCTGCCTTTTTAATCTGCCATTCAAGTTCGTGAATCTCCTGGGCAATCTTTAGAATCTTATCCTTGTTCGGTTTTTCTGCCTTCATCTCTTTTTCCATATCAATCTGCCTGAGCTCTATTTGAGACCTGAGCGGAATAATAGTCTTTCTTGTATTTATGTTTATATCCTCAATCTTTGCCTTCTGCTCCGGCGTCAAA
>JBBILZ010000007.1:0-59546 GCA_037444665.1 Caldifarciminota bacterium | reverse complement strand
ATTCCCCATGCACGAACTAATGCAGTTGACGATTTAGTACTTGTCTTTGCCCGTTCTTCTGCAGGTATAGATTTTTCTTCTATTGATGGAAAACCATCTCACATTGTATTTTTAATCGCCTCGCCAGAAAATAAAAAATCAGAATATATCATTGCACTGGCAAAACTATCACGGCTATTGAGAAAGATGTCAGTGAGAAACCAATTGAGAAATGCCAGCAACCCCCAGGAGGTTATTGATATAATAAAGCAGAACGAAGAGTAATCAAACCCTTTATGCACTGCAATTTATTAAAAAGAATCCACTGGGAGAATAACTGTCTGTTAATATGTTATTTTTTATTTTTCGTCTATACATCTGCGAGTAAAATTTTAATTCCGATGGACCTTTCTCAGACAGACCACCTAAAGGCGTATGGAATCACCTACCATAGTCTCCAGAATGGGATAAAAGTAGAATGGCTACTTAATTATAGGGGCGGCTCTTTTTTGATGGACTACGAACAAAAAATTGTAAAAGAGTGTTCATTTGAAGGTGTGCGTGTAGAAATAATTGAACCATCACAGGTATTAGAAATCTACCAGACAATAGAAAATAATAATATGGAATCAATACTCTTAGAAAAGGCACCCAAGATTGCAGTCTATATTCCGGAGAATTTTGAACCCTGGGATGATGCAGTAACATTAGCACTTGAATATGCTAAAATTCCGTATGACCAGGTCTGGGATGAAGATGTTTTAAAAGGAAAACTGACTAAATACGACTGGCTACACCTGCACCATGAAGATTTTACTGGTCAGTATGGAAAATTTTATGCCTCTTACCACAATGCTGAGTGGTATCAGGAAGAAGTAAAGATGAATGAGGCAACTGCAAAAAAATTAGGATATTCAAAAGTTTCTAAATTAAAACTTGCAGTTGCCCTTGCGATAAAAGATTATATCAACCAGGGAGGATTTGTATTCTCCATGTGCTCTGCCTGCGATACCTGGGAAATCGCCCTTGCTGCCCAATTTACTGATGTCTGCCATAATATCTTTGATGGAGACCCCTTTGACCGAAATGCAAATAAAAAACTTGATTATAATCAATGCCTGGCTTTTGAAAATTTTCAGGTTATACTTGAACCGATGGTTTATGAACATTCCACAATTGATGTATCCATTTCTGCAGCCCAGCGTGGTCCTAATACATATTTTTCATTATTTGATTTCAGTGCCAAATTTGACCCGGTACCCTGCATGCTCGTCCAAAATCACACTTCTTTAGTAAAAGAGTTTTTAGGACAGTGTAGTGGGTTTAATAAAAACAATGTAAAAAATTCAGTGCTCATTCTGGGCGAAGTTGCAGGAGCAGATGAAGTAAAGTATCTACATGGTAATTATGGAAAAGGCACCTTTACATATCTTGCCGGCCATGACCCGGAAGACTATCAACATTTTGTTGGCGACCCACCTACTGACTTAAGAAATTATAAAAATTCACCAGGTTATCGCCTCATTCTCAATAATGTTCTATTCCCTGCCGCAAGAAAAAAGGAGTTGAAAACATAATCCAATCACGATTATCAATCCCCTTAATAGAAATAATTGACCAGGTGTCCTTTGAATTTACTGACCTGGATGTAAAAGAGTTGAATCTAACAGAAGAGAAATACTTCAGTAATTTAAAAATTTTTAAAGCAAAAATCAGATTAATTAAAAAGGCACTCGGTGTAAGTGCTGATTTCAATGTCCGCTTTTCAGCTAATTTTTCTTGCGCCCGTTGTCTCACAATCTTTAAAAAAGAATTTGATGAAACCCTGCATCTTAACTATATTGCCGGCAAAGATCCATTGCTGGAATTGGAAAAGGTTGAACTTAAACCCGGTGATATTGAAAGGGTCTATTATACCGGACCAAATATTGATATCGGTTTAGGAATAAGAGAAGCCATCATCCTTGCTATACCGCCTGCCCCATTATGTCAAAAAGATTGTAAGGGTCTGTGCCCTATCTGTGGAAAAAATTTGAACAAAGAAAAATGCAATTGTAAAAAACAAAAGATTGGACTTTTCACACCTCAGAAAAAAAATGATTAATCTATTAATCTTTGGAATATTGTCACTTGATACAATACTGAATGTTCCAGAATTAAAGAATGCCCATTATGGTATCTATATTTGTAAACTTGACAATGATAGTGTAATTTATGAAACAAACAGTCAAAAATTATTTGTTCCTGCATCCAATATGAAAATCATCACCACTGCTGCTGCTTTATATTTTCTTGAACCACAATTCCAATTTAAAACCTACCTATTATTACGAGGACAGATAAAAGAAAAAATTCTACACGGCGACATCATAATTGTGGGCAGGGGTGACCCAACTTTTAGCCTGGAAAACTTAGAACAATTTGTAAGAAAAATAAAGAGTCTCCAGATAAAACAAATAACCGGAACCATTATCGTTGTTGATGATTACTTTAGTGATGAACGCCTGCCCGTGGGATGGGCATGGCATTACCTTGATGCCCGTTATGCCCCTGAAATCAGTGCTCTTTCTTTTAATAAAAATGTAGTATCGGTAAGAATTAGACCCACACGAATTGGTGAAGATGTAAACGCCTCAATCTTTCCAGCAACCGAATATGTGCAGCTGGTTAACCGTATGAAAACGACTACGGAAAATGACAGTATAATAATCTTCAGGAAACCTGAGGCAAATATAATCTATCTGGACGGTGCCATCAACATAAAGTCTGCTCGTGATATAGATGTTGCGGTAAAAGACCCTGCGCTTTTTACGGGCAATTACTTCAAAGAAAGGCTTATCGCAGAAGGAATAAAATTCTCCCAAAGAGTTATTCGTATGAAAGAAAGTGAATTGTTCTTTCAGGATAATACACCAATTATAATAGATTCTACCCTGTCCTTGCCCCTTTCTGAAATTATAAAAGAGACCAATACAGAAAGTGAAAACCTTTATGCAGAAGTCATTTTGAAGACCCTGGGCGCCCAGCTTTATAAACAGGGAAGTTTTAACGCAGGTCTTAAAGCGATAAAGGAGTTCCTTTATATTATTGGAATTGATACAAACAATGTCTCGCTCTGGGACGGTTCAGGATATTATCAACATAATCTTGTATCACCATTGGCATTGGTATCTGTCCTGAGATTTATGTATAACAATAGTAAATTAAACCTTTACTTTTATAATTCCCTGCCCAAACCAGGGAATGGTACACTAAAGGCGCGTTTTAATGGATTTACTGATTCCTTGCGTGCCAAGACTGGCGCAATACAGGCAAGTTCGTGCCTGAGCGGTTATCTCAAGGTTAAGAATACGAATTATACATTCTCAATGCTCTTTAATAATTTCACCTGTTCGTCAAAGAAAATTTTAAGCATTCAGGAGAAGATTATTAGTGCCATAACTGAAGAAATCCACAATAACAACAGTATAAAATCTGAATACATCAAGGAGATAATTCAGCAATGATAGATTTTAGAAGGGATTCTACTTCAAAGAGGCACCGTATCATACCACCCAGAAAGCACTATAAACCAATGCGGTTTGTCGGTTTTGGATTGATATTAATGCTGGTTATAATCTTTATTCTTTTTAAATTGATGGTAAAATAATCAGCGACGCCTTTTCAAGATGCGGTAAATTATAAAAATACCAAGTAAAACAAATATTATGGGCCAGTTGCGGTAAAAAGAAAAAACTACGATTCCATAATTTGAAGCCCAGATCCAGAGACCGACAAATATTAATAATAATGCCCAAAAAAGTCCACACCCCATACGACCTCTGCTCATTTATCTATTTTTTAAATCTTTTTTCTAAAATAACATCACCGTGGTTATTCATTATTTCAATCCTTGCCTTTGGATTATTAAGAATTCCTTTGAGATAGTTGTGTCTTTTGGTCACATCCTTCAATGGTAATGTACATTGAATATCACCATGAACATTTGAAACTTCAATCTCGGACTCAATATTTTCATCAATCTTCAAGGTTATATCACCACTGCGTGATTTGATCAAAATATTCTGCACATCTTCATATTCAAGGTTAACATTACCAGAAATAAACTCACCATTAAAAGAACCCCTCATCTTTGTGCCAGCGACATCCCCTGAAACAGAATGAATTTCAATATTACCACTAAAATTGTCCAGAAATAGGTCGGCAGAAATAGCCCTGATGTTTATTAGAATATTTTTTGGACAGTTTATTTTAATATCACCGCTGAGTAATTTTATACCAAGCATATCGCCTTCATCATAGGTCTTTGCAAATCCATCTTTTTCCAGAACGATTTTAGAGTTCTCTGTGCCAGTGAGTGTAATATTGCCGCTTATTCCTTTCAATTCAATCTTGTTTTTTCCAGCAAATTCAGATTTCTCAGGAGTGCCATAATTTCTGAATGATGTCTCAAATAGACCTGGTATTACTTCAGAAATAAACTCAAAGCCCTGGCCAAAAAATCCGCGTCGTCGTCCTGAAGAGGATTCAGAGACCGCCTCAAGCAGTCTTTCTGCTTCTTCAGCATTAATTTTTCCCTGTTCAAGAAGTTTTAATATTCTCATTCTCTCATTCAATATACACCTCCACACGCTCATTTTTCTCTGTATCATCTACCTCAACAAGACTGAACCTGCCGCCTTCACCGAGCTCAGCCAAAATATCGTCAATCATTTCTGGTGTAAATTCATCCAGTGAAAATTCCTTGCCCTTGATATTCATTTTAAAACCCTCAGGAGCCAGACCCTGGAATTTAGCACCGAGTTTGAGAAAAAATTTTAACGCACCTATTGGTATATCTACCCTCACCCTTGGCTTTTCCCTGCTCTGTTCGTACACACGTACTTTTAAAAATCTTGCTTTATAATCGCCCTCTTTAAGTGCACCCAATAATTTTTCTGCCTCATCAGGTGTTATCTTCCCTTCTGCAACCATATTTAAAATTTTTTTTCTTTCTTCAGCCATAAATCCTCCTATCAATGTCTTTTACAAAAATATTTAATTAACTGCACTATGCCAATGACAACAATTATCATTGGCCAATCTCTGCGCCAGACGATATGAAAAGCTCCCAGATTAGAGAGCCATATAACTGCACCAATCAAAATTAAAACAATGGCATCAAAGACTGGCATTATAAATATTCTCATTATTTATTACCTCCTTTTTTTTTACTCTTTAATATAGCAATTGCCTCATCCACAGACATCGTACCCTGTGCAATGGCATCAATTGGGTCAACTGCTTCGCCAATTGGAGTAAGATTTAAACTTTTTAATAGGTGTTCTATCCTTGCCTTTATTGTTGGATAGGATACGCCAAGCACCTTTTCAATATCTGTTATCTTACCTTCGGTCCTGAGAAATATCTTCAAGAATTCATAGTCTTCATCAGATAACTGGCAGAAGTCACAGGGTTGAAAATCCTTTTTTATACGTAAATCACATCCTTTGCACCTTAATTCACTTATAATCATCTCTCCGCCACAAGCCGGACAATTTTTAAATTTTTTTATCATACGTCTATATTATAATGAAATTTTTTAATTTGTCAAGGGGTAAAATGAAAAAAATTTAATTTATGTTAATTTTATGTAAACATTTGTTTCTTTTATATTGCCTATCTACTCAGCCATTATTTTGCTCTTAGCCTTTTTTAGATTTAGATGCACGAATTTTTAATTTTCCTGTGATTTTCGCGATTAAAATCGGTATTCCCCGGAAATTATTGGAGTAGGGACTTTAATCCCGTATCAAAAATCGAGAATCAAGTATCCAGTATCAAGGAATGAGGCTTGTGAAGTGTAAAAATTCGACCCGAATTTGTTTACTCAGCGTGTGTCTAATAGTAATTTTTTATTAAAAAATTTTATTTATGGACCCTGCCAGCCAGCAATACGCGCAAGCATCCACCAGACTGCTCTTCCCTTTTGCTCACAACTTTCAAATGTTGTATGGCCACCTTCATCACCATGGAAATTATCGTGTTCGCAAGGAACTGTATTGCCATTGTAATCGTAAGTTGCCTGTTCCCAGGAACTTCCGTCATAATACCAGGCATCCAGGTCACCAAAATCAAAGCAGGCAAAATGGTGGTCAATGCAGAACTGTCGGATCTGCTGATTTCTAAGATGCCGATTATATCCATCAGCATCTATTGCCTGGGCATTACCAGTGAAAAAGACAAAGGTTACATTGGGAAACTCACTGGCAAGTTTTGCAATTGAATCAAGATATGCCTGGGTTTCAGCTTGGGAATAGTAATCCAGTTGTGTGCACCAGCACCACATTGAGACATTTATCTCTGGATTGTGGCTCAAGACTGCCCTGGTTTGATTCATACCGTCCTGGGATTCCCAGTAAAGGTCAGGGGTGATATAGGTTTCATTTTCCTGACCATCAAAGATACAGAGTGCACCTGGCTCATCGGGCAAGTTGCTGAAATCAATTGCAACACTGTATGTACTATTTGAACTCTCAATCCGCTCCAGACCAATGGTTAGTTGTTCACCATGTGAGGTGTGGGCATAATGAACCTTGAGGTTTGCCTTTACAGAATCAATCCATTCTGCAGGAATTTGCGAGAGGATAGTACAGGTGTGATTAAAGATATTTTCGCCGGTTATTGTCTGCCCACCGCCATTGCCATTACCATTATTATCATCTTTTTTACATCCAAATGTTACAAAAAACATTATACAAAGCATTGTGGATATTAATTTTTTTACCATTTTTTTCTCCTTGTTATTGTATTTTGAAAACACCCAATAATTTCACAAATCTACAAAAGATTGCCTGTTTGTTTTTTTATTATCTCCCTTCACCCATCTTGTATGAGGCAGATAAAAATTTAAATTCATATCTCGGTTTTATTCCCCTATATAATCATATATTATAACCATAATTCAACGGTTGTCAAGAATATCATTTTCTGGGTCCTCTCCACTTTTCTGACTTATCGTCTGCCTTTTGCCAAAATAGAGTGCCTCATAAATGAGGCAACTACAAAATTTAGTGAAAATGGATTTTTTTAACCAAACCCAATTGTAGTTGCCCGATTTATCGGGCATAGATTAAATTTTCCAATCTACAAAAATGCCTCATAAATGAGGCAACTACAAAATTTTTAGAAATATAAACAAGAGTAAAAGTGATAGGATTCAGTACGATATTACTATTTATATTGACAACTATCAAATAATCTGTAATATTTACTGACATAGGAGATTATGGTTATTGCCAATCTTGTTATTTATTTTTTGCTCACACAAAGTCCTGAAATAAAATGGGGAAGGGTATATGGTGGTCCTGGTGATGACTATGGTCGTTGTGTTCTGGAGTGTATTGACAAAGGATATATTGCAGTAGGGTCAACAAATTCAAGTGGTAATGGTGGATTTGATGTATATATTATAAAAACCGATTCATTGGGTTTCTTAGAATGGGCAAAAACCTATGGCGGTATAGAAGATGATTATGGCTATGCCATTTGCCCTGCTCAGAATAACTGCTACCTTGTTGTCGGCGCAACAAATTCCTCGGGCAGTGGTCTAAGTGATATATTTGTAATAAAGATAAATGAGAATGGCGATTCAGTCTGGGCAAGAACCTATGGAGATTCTATGCAAGAAATCGGATATTCAATTACTGAGACCCGCGATAACAATTATCTGATAACCGGCACCACATCTTCATACGGCGCTGGCGGCATAGATGTTTATGCAATAAAAATTGATACGCTTGGTGAGTTATTATGGTCAAAGACCTATGGCGGCAATCTGGATGACATTGGGTTTTGTGTTGATGCAACAAATGATGGAGGCTTTATATTTGCGGGAACCACATTTTCATTTGGAAATGGCAATGGTGATGCTTATGTAGTAAAGGCTGATTCTGTGGGTGGAACCGAATGGGTAGGACTTTTCGGCACAGACCAGAATGAAACCGGGCTATGTGTGCAACAAACAATGGATAGTGGTTATATTATTTGTGGTAGTGTTCATTTTGTGCTTTTAGGATATGAATGGTGCCTATTAAGATATAATCAAAACGGCTCTTTAATATGGAACAGTTTTCAGGGAAGTTTAAGTGATGACTTTGCTTATTCGGTTCAGGAAATAGACCAGAAAAATTATATAGCCGCTGGAAACTTTGCCTATGAAATGTATATTGTAAGAACTGATACTGCAGGCTATAATCGCTGGTCATTGATTTATGGAGGTGCAGGCACAGATTGTGCCTATTCAATCAAACAGACTGCAGATGGCGGGTATATCATTGCCGGCATCACTGATTCTTATGGAGCAGGTGGGTATGATGTATATCTCATCAAAACATATCCTGACCAGTTAGCTATTAAAGAAAAGTTTGCACAATCAGCTCCACAAGCACCATTTGATATTCAAGTTTCACCAAATCCATTCAATAAAATCCTTACGATTAAATTCCAGATCCCAATCCGCCACGATGCATGGCGGACCAAATCCCAAACAAATCCCAATTCCCAAATTATCCCATCTCCTTTTTCCTCTCCCCATTGGGGAGAGGGTCTGGGTGAGGGGAAATCCGAAATCCCGGGTAGTGTAGCCCTTTATGGGCGTGATTCACAGGGACAAGTCCCTACACTACAAATCTACGATGTCACGGGCAGACTTGTTAAAATCTTTAACTATCAAACCATCCAACTATCAAACCATTTAACCCAAATCGTCTGGGACGGTTCTGATTTCTCTAACAATCCCCTTCCTAAAGGTGTCTATTATATTGTAGTAGAAACAGATAGGGATTATGTAATCAAAAAGGTAATTAAGATTTAAACAACCATTATTGACATATAAGTTTAATCTTTGTATAATAATGCAATGATAAAAATCAATCTACAGACCAAATTATTTCTGTTAATCCTCGTCCTCGCTGGATGTAATGCTCCATCTGAACAGAACCATGAATGTCGTTTTTATGGTATTATCTTTTCTGAAATAAATCCGAAATTAAACTTACTTATAAAATTACACCTTGACTCATTGCGCCACCTGGGTGTTAACAATCCTGATGGCTGGGGTATTGGTTATTTTGTTCCCTCACCGAGCGACACCCTGCTCCCGGTTATCAGGCGTGGTGAACCGTCTGCACCCCTTGACCCGCGCTACACTGAAACAATTGATGAAGTCCTTAGAAATGTAGCAAATTCTGCAATTGGCCATGTGCGCAAAGGCTCAAGTGGCCCAATTAGTGGTATTCCTGACCCACATCCATTCAGAAGAAAATGCATTAACCGCAAATTTAATATGCTCTTTGCCCATAATGGAACCATTGAAGAAGAAGTTTTATTCAAATTGATTTCACAAATAAACCCCTTTTATCTTGAACAGAATCCACCTGATTATTCACCCAATTATCTTGATTCTGACCTCTGGGCAATCCTTATCATTGAAATACTTGACACCTATCCAGACCTCTCCATTGAAGAGTGTCTGAAAATGGCAGTCGTTAAATTGGATTCAGCACTTAACCTCCAAAATGCAGAACTCAATTTTGTAATGTCAACTGGTAATACCCTGTGGGCGCTCAATTTTACAAAGTCTGAACCAAAAGCCATAACCGCCTATTATTATCCTGATTCAATGGTTTCATCGTTCTGGATTGTTGCATCACAACCCCTTGATACAATTACTCAAAACTGGGTTGAAATACCCAATCATACTCTGGTCTGCCTGAAGCCTGATGAGCCAGTTAGACTGATCCCGATATTCCAGAAGTTTGATATTAGCAAAACAAAAGAGCATAAAGTTTTTCATCACTATCCTAATCCATTTAATCATAGTGTTGCAATCAATTATTATGTTTCTGAGAACAATCCAGTCAGCATCAGCATCTATGATGAATCAGGACGCTTTGTCAAAAGATTGATCCAGGAATCCAGTATTCCTGGTGCATATACAGTTTACTGGGACGGTACTGATGAAAAAGGAATTGTTCTACCAAACGGTATCTATTTCTGCCATATAAAAAATCGCGGAGAAGAAAAAATCCTGAAACTCATACTTACCCGATAAAACATCTGCTAATTTTAGATAATTTTCTTGTTGAAAATAGATAATTTCTGGATATAATTATAATAGATAGCGAGTTTATATGATAAAAAGATATGAAACAGAAGAAATAAGAAAAATTTTCAGTGAAGAGCATAAAATGGAAGTCTGGCTCATCGTGGAACAGGCAGTTGCGCGTGTTCAGGAAGAAAAAAAGATTATCCCACCTGGGTTGAGTAAAAGATTGGGTAAAATAAAGGTTGACCCACAACGCGTAGAAGCAATAGAAAAGATAACCAATCACGATGTAATCGCATTTTTAGAGGCAGTGCGCGAAAAGATTGGTAACCAATCACGATGGCTCCACTTTGGAATGACTTCCTATGACCTTGTTGATACTGCCTGGGCATTGATGTTACGCCAGGCACTTGATATTATATCCAGAGAAACCGATAAATTATTACAGATATTAAAAAAACTTACTAAAAAATACAAAAATACACCACAAATGGGTAGAACCCATGGAGTATTTGCCCAGCCCATTACCTTTGGTTATAAAATTAATTCCTGGTATCAGGAAATTTTAAGGTGCAAAATACGCCTGCAACAAGCCCGAAATGAAATTTCTTTTGGCAAACTTTCTGGCGCAGTGGGCAGTTATACAATCATTTCACCAGAAATTGAAAAAAATGTAATGAAACGATTGGGATTAAAGCCTGAACCAGTTTCAACCCAGGTGATACCCCGTGACAGACACGCCTATTTATTGACACAACTCGTATTTTATGGTTGTGCACTGGAAAGAATTACCACAGAAATAAGGAACCTTTCTCGCTCTGAAATTGGAGAAGTTGCCGAACCATTTGCACGAGGTCAAAAAGGGTCTTCTGCAATGCCCCATAAACAGAATCCTATCACCTGTGAAAGGGTATGTGGATTAGTCAAGGTATTGAGGGGCTATCTCATACCTGCATTTGAAAACATAAATCTCTGGCACGAAAGAGATTTAACAAATTCATCGGTTGAGCGTGTTATCATACCTGATGCATTCCACATTGTCCATTATACTACAAAAAAGATGCTCTGGGTATTAGAAAATTTGAGGGTCTTTCCCGAAAAAATGATGGATAATATCCAAAATAGTCTGGGCTTATATGCCTCCCAGAATCTGATGAATAGATTGATAGAAAAAGGGATGAGCCGAAAATCTGCTTATGACCTTGTGCAAAAACTTTCTTTTAAGGCAATTGCCGAAAAGTTAAATCTAAAGAAGGTTGCGCAATTAGATAATCAGATAAGGAAATATCTCAATTTAAATGATATAGAAAAAATCTTTGATTTAAAGTGGTTTCTGCGAAATATTTCGTGATATTGACTTTACTTAAAAAATTCGTATAATCAATTAATGGACCTATTCAAAAAATGCGAAGCAACAGTTAAGGTAGTTGAACGGGCAAAAAGCATAGATATCTATCCGTATTTTACTCCCATTGAATCAGCCCAGGACCACCGTGTTACAATTAAAGGAAAAGAATATATAATGATAGGCTCAAATGGCTATTTAGGTCTTGCTGCTGACCCCAGATTAAAACAGGCAGCAATTGAAGCCGTGAAAAAATATGGTTCAACCTGTTCCGGTTCAAGATTTTTAAACGGCACCCTTGATATTCATATAAAACTGGAACAAGAACTTGCTAAATTTTTTGAAAAAGATGGGGCGATCGTGTTTTCTACTGGATTTCAAACAAATCTGGGCATAATCTCTTCAATTGCAGGAAAAGATGATATTATTATCATTGACAGACAGGACCACGCCTCAATTATTGATGGATGCAGGCTCTCCTTTGCCGAAGTTAAAAAGTTTATGCACAATGATATGGCAGACCTGGAAAGAATTTTGAAATCACTGCCTCACAACAAAGGAAAATTGCTCGTTGTAGACGGTGTTTTTAGTATGGAAGGCGATGTCATAAATCTACCAGAGATTGTCCATCTGAAAAATAAATATAACGCAAAACTCTTGGTTGATGATGCCCATGGCATTGGTGTTATGGGTGAAAAGGGGCGCGGGGTTTGTGAACATTTCAATCTTTTAAATCAGGTTGACATCATTATGGGCACATTCAGTAAGTCATTCGCCTCACTCGGCGGTTTTGTTGTTGCTGAGAAAGATGTAATAACACATATCAGACACACTGCCCGTGCCTTAATATTTTCGGCAAGTATGACACCAGCATCTGTTGCCAGTGCATTAAAATCCCTGGAAATTATAAAAAATGAGCCTGAACGAAGAGAGAGGCTGTGGCAGATTAGTGAAAGGGTAAGGACAGGTTTTAAAAACATAGGCCTTGATACAGGAAATAGCACCACACCAGTAATTCCCGTGATTATTGGTGAAGATGATAAGTGTTTTGCCTTCTGGAAGATGCTCTTTGAAAATGGTGTGTTTGCCAATCCCGTGATTTCACCGGCAACACCACCGGGCAGGGCATTGATAAGAACAAGTTATATGGCAACCCATACTGATGAAGACATTTCAATTGTTCTTGATGTATTTGCCCGTTGTGCAAAGGCATTTGGTCTGGTAAAGTGACAAAAGTTGTTCCCGCAAAAACCGAAAAAGAACTGAAGTTATTTGTTGAACTCCCCTTTAGATTATACAAGAACAATCGGTACTGGGTGCCTCCCCTGAAAAAAGAAGTATACAACCTCTTTGACAAGAAAAAGTATCCCTTCTGGGAACATTCAGAAAGAGAGATGTTTATTGTCTATCGCAATAAAGAAGTTGTAGGTCGTATCTGCGCAATCATTGATTATAATTATATTGAGTTCTGGAATGAGAAGACCGGTTATTTTGGGTTCTTTGAGTGCGAGAATGATAAAGAAGCAGCAATGGCATTGTTTGATGCAGTGCGAAATTTTCAAAAAGAAAAAGGAATGACAAAGTTTGTTGGTCCTTTCAATCCTTCTACAAATGAAGAGGTTGGATTTCTTCTGGAGGGCTATTTTTTAGAACCGATGATAATGATGACCTACACATTTGATTACTATCACGAACTTGCTCTGTCTGCAGGACTCACAAAGGCAAAAGACCTTTATGCATTCTATATTGAAGCAAAAAATGCACCATTAGAAAAATTGGAGCGACTCTGCTCAACTATTCGCAAGCGTGTGAGAGACCTTAAGGTGCGCCATGTAAACATTGAAGACTTCGCCAATGAAGTTAAAAAGATAAAAGAGGTTTATAATGATGCCTGGAGCAGAAACTGGGGTTTTGTGCCGATGACCGATTCTGAATTTAATCACATTGCCAAAACCTTAAAAGACCTTATCGTGCCCGAATTAGTAATAGTTGTAGAGATTGATAATGTGCCAGTTGCGGTTTCATTGGCTGTGCCCAATTATAATTTTATTCTTAAAAAACTTAATGGTAATTTAAATCTTTTAGGGATGTTAAAGTTCCTTTATTATAAAAATAAAATTAAAGAGGCACGTTTGATGATTATGGGTGTAAAAAAAGATTATCAAAAATTGGGGCTTGAGGCATTAATGTTTCTGGAAAGTTTTAAGGCTGGGTTGAAACTCGGCTATAACAGTGGTGAACTGAGCTGGACGCTTGAAGACAATTATCCAGTAAATAACACCATTTTAAAGATGGGTGGAAGAATATACAAAAAATACCGCATTTATCAAGGCATAGTGTAGAAATACAAAAAAATAACCATTTCTTGACAAAATTATATTTTGGCATATAATAAATTATGGGGAGGCATAATGACCTTTATCACCACGCTTGATGTAATTCCAGGTCGCGCTGATGAATTGTTAAATACAATCAAAACCCTAAGCATTCCAGAAGGAATAAAACTGAGAGAATTTCTTTCTCTTTTTGGTAAGCCTGATTTTGTGCTTATTTTTGAGGCACCAGATGAGGAAAAAGCAATGAACTTTATTATGAAGTTTGTTGCCTATGCTGTTCCCAAAACATCGCTCGGAGTCAATGTGGAGTTACCAGGATGAAAGAACTAAAAAAGATTGCTCTGAAAGAAGGTATAAAATATAATAAATTAAAAAATAATATAGCAGAGGGCAGTGTGGTTCTGATAAAAAATCGGCTCCGTAATATTGAACCTCTGGCACTGGGTAAGGGGCTCAGCACAAAAGTCAATGCCAACATTGGAACTTCACCAGACTATGCCAATTTTAAAGAAGAATTGAAGAAACTGGATGTTGCAATAAAGTCTGGTGCAGATGCAGTTATGGACCTCTCAACAGGTGGGGATATAGATAAAATCAGAAGAGAAATCATTAAAGCCTCAAGTGTGGCAGTAGGAACCGTGCCCATTTATCAGGTTGCAATTGAAATGCGCAAGAAAAATAAGCCATTCACTAAAGCAACCGCTGATGAAATATTTGAAATCATTGAAAAACACCTTGAAGATGGTGTGGATTTTATCACAGTGCATTGTGGTATCACCAGAGAAACAATCAAAAGAATGGAAAAGAAAAGAAGAGTTTGTGGTGTTGTGAGCCGCGGTGGTTCAATGATGATAGAATGGATGAGAGCAAATAAAAAAGAAAATCCATTATATGAATATTATGACCGATTACTACAACTGGCAAAAAAATACTCAGCAACATTGAGCCTTGGTGATGGCTTAAGACCAGGCGCAATCCACGACGCAACTGATGAATATCAGATAAAGGAACTGGTCGTAATTGGTGATTTGGTGAAACAGGCAAGGACAAAAGGTGTATCAGTAATTGTAGAAGGTCCAGGCCATATTCCAATCAATGAGATTGAAGCAAATATCAAACTGCAAAAGACCATATGTGACAATGCCCCATTTTATGTGCTGGGTCCGCTTGTAACTGATATTGGAGCAGGTTATGACCATATTGTAGCAGCGATTGGTGGTGCCCTTGCCGGATATTATGGCGCAGATTTCCTTTGTTATGTAACACCATCAGAACATCTTGGCTTACCTAATGTTGATGAAGTTCGTGAGGGAGTAATTGCCTTGAAGATTGCCGCACATGCAGCAGATATTGGTAAAAATATTGGTTCGGCAATTAATCGTGACCTTGCTGTATCCCGGGCAAGATATGCCCTTGACTGGGATAAAATGATAAATCTTTTAATTGACCCGCTCAAGGCTAAAAAAATATTTATGCGTAAACATTCTCGTTCATCATTGACCTGCACGATGTGTGGAGAATTCTGCGCAATGAAAAGAACCAGGGAAATTTTCAGGAGGTCATAATGGCAGTCAATGAAGAAGTTCGCTTAAAAGGATTAAATTTTTCAAAAAGAGGCAGTATTGCAACGATGTTTTTCTGCCTTCTATTAGAAATAATTTTTCTATTCGGCTGGCTCTTAAAATTCCTGCTTGTGCCTGTTATAATTCCGATATTTACTGGTATAGTATTTTTGTTTGCGCTTGTTATATACAATCTCAGCAAAAAAGGTGTATATTCAGTGGTAATTCCCTATAGTATCACAACCGTAACCACACTTGTTCTGACCCTGTGCCTCTCATTTATTAATCCTCAATTGAGAATACCTTTTTTTATAATCTATTTTTATATCTCCCTCCACCCCGCCTATCTACTCGGCATAACAAATGGGCTCTATGCGGTTGCCCTTGTTGATATTGCCTATGGTGCAATGGTAATTTTAACCCAGAACAATTATCCTGAAATCAATTTAGGATTGGAATTTGTTAAACTTATCTTCTTTACCTTTATTTCGTTCCTGCTCATCATTGACTTTGACCGCGACCTTTCCCGAATTCGCCATCTTAGAAATTTAATGAAGCAGATAGAAAAAGGTGATTTAACTGTTAAGATTGAAGAGGAGAAAGGTTCACCAGATGAAATATCTTTGCTCGGACAAGGTTTAAAAAATCTTGTTCAAACCGAGGCAAATATTATAAAGTTGATACTTGAATCCTCTGAGCATCTCAGTGCAATCAGCATCCAGATTGCTTCAACTTCAAATGAACTATCCACATCCATCTCTGAAATTGTATCAACGACCCAGAAAATGACCGAAGGAGTTGACCGCCAGCATCAAGAACTTGATAAATCAATATCCTTGGGAAAAACATTGAGTGAAATAAGTTTTTCAGTTGTTGATAATATCAAAAAAGTTGAAGGCTATGCAGGAAATTTTTCCACAAGTGCTACCAGTGGTTTAAATCAGAGCGATGTGGTTATCAAAAATATAGAGATTATTGGTTCACGATACGAATATCTCATTGGGCTGATGGCAAAATTGCATGATATTTCAAATACCATTACAAAAATTATTGAAACCATAAACAAAATTTCAGAAAAAATAAATATTCTATCACTCAATGCATCTATTGAGGCTGCCCGTGCTGGAGAGTTTGGCAGGGGATTTTCCATTGTGGCGGATGAGATTAAAAAACTTGCCGACAATACGCAGAACTCAGCAATGGAAATTGGTGAAATTGTAAAAGAGATGATTGATTCTATTAAATCAGTCGCAGAAAGTTCAGAAGAAGTAAGAAAGGCAATCTATGACGGTAACCAGGTGGTCAAATCAACAACTGAATCTTTAAAAACGATTTCCAGTGCAGTAATTGAGTTGAACAATGCGATAAAAAATATCAAGAATGTTATTTCCCGTGAAGAAGAAGAGATTAATAATATGCTCAAACAGATTGAAGACTCATTTAATATTTCAAAAGATAACTCCAGTGCTGCAGAAGAGATTCTTGCTTCATTAGAACAACAATCAGCAGCGACTGAAGAATTTGCGGCAACAAGTCAGGAATTATTGAATATCACAAACAAACTCTCAAAAATGATTCAGAATTTCAAAGTCTGATGGCAGACATCCTGATTGTTGAAGACAAAACAAGTTTTGCCGATGTATTAAAAGTTGCGCTTGAGGACAGTGGTTTTACAACCATCTGCGTAAAATCAGGCCGTGAAGCAATCCAGAATTTCAGACATGAAAGATTTGAACTGGTCCTTTTAGACTTACGACTCCCGGACATAGATGGCATTGATATTTTGAGGGAATTAAAAAACATAGATAATGATGCAAAATTCATCATTATGACTGCGTTTGGCACGATTGAGAGGGCAGTAGAAGCAATGAAACTTGGCGCCTGCGATTTTTTAACCAAACCATTTGAAATGGACCAGCTCATCCTAACTGTGCGTAAAGCAATACAGGAGCGTCGCACCCGGTATGAGAATATTTTGCTTAAAGAGATGGTCCAACATATTCAAGGGTTTCCCCAAATTGTGGGTACAAGTGAGACAATAATAAAATCTATAGAGATGCTACAAAAGGTTGCGCCTTCAGAAACCACAGTGCTCTTATTAGGAGAATCTGGAACAGGTAAAGAGTTGTTTGCCCGTGCCTGCCACAGCCTTTCACCAAGAAAAGAAAATCCATTTGTTACAATAAATTGTGGTGCCATACCAGGTCAACTTTTAGAGAATGAACTGTTTGGTTCAGAAAAAGGTGCATTTACTGGTGCCCATACCCGAAAGATTGGTAAATTTGAACTTGCCCATAAAGGGACAATCTTCCTTGATGAAGTAGGTGACCTCGGACTTGATTTACAGGCAAAATTATTGAGGGTATTACAGGAAAAGACCTTTGAACGACTCGGAGCAACTACTTCAATCAAAGTGGATGTACGGATCATTGCCGCTACAAACAAAGATTTGAGTGCTCTGGTAAAGGAAAATAAATTTAGAGAAGACCTATTTTATAGATTGAGTGTCTTTCCCATAACAATACCGCCGTTGAGGCAAAGAAAAGAAGATATTCCCCTGCTTGTAGAACATTTTTTGAAAAAATTAAAGTCCAATAAAAAGATTTCTGAATCTGCGCTTGAAAAACTTAAAAATTATGACTGGCCAGGAAATATTCGGGAACTTGAAAACACAATTGAAAGGGCAAATATTATCGCAACGCTAAAGATTGAGCCTGAGCATATTCTTTTACCAAGTCAAACAGAAAAGACCATTGCATTTTCCATAGATAGTATGGACTTGAAATCTGCTGCAAATTATGGCAGAGCAATGGCAGAAGCAGAATTAATAAAGAAAACACTGGAACAGGCAGGAGGAAATAAATCAGAGGCAGCCAGGCGTCTGCGCGTATCTTACAAAACCCTGCTCAACCGCATTGCCAGGTACAGACAAAAAGGCTTGTTGTAATTTAAACATCCGTTAGACGGTCTAAACCACAAACAAGAGTTAGATTGAAATAATAAAATTTTGTAATGGTTTAACCACCCTGAAATTGTAGTTGCTTGATTTATCAAGCACCAAAAAGCCCAATGCTCCGTCCCGATGGGACGAGAGCCCCTTCGGGAAATTGAGCAACTACATCGATTTAATTCCTTGCGAGCCCGCCAAGAGTCGTGGCGGGCGTGGCAATCTCAATATTTTTCAATATTTTTGGGATTTTGTGATGCCGAGTCTGGTAGCTCTCAGAAGTTATCAGGAAAATGCCGGGAGCCGGACTTGAACCGGCACTCCCTTTGCAGGGAAGCGGATTTTAAGTCCGCTACGTCTACCAATTCCATCATCCCGGCGTTCAGGATAAATACTCGTTGTTAAAGTCTTCTGTTGCCAATATTATATTCAACAATCTATGCTTGTCAATGCTCCTGGGATCCTGCAACCACACCCTCTCTGCATCGGTCCATTCATCACCAATCTTGTATGATACCCAGACACCAGAAACTGAGTCAAGAAGTTGTTTTTCAACAGGTAACCGAACATCAGATACGAAAACAAAATAAAGTGTATTGCCATCAGGAAGTATAAAAGGTGAATCTTCGGCACCGGCAGTGTTAACACCAGCACCGAGTGGCACAGGTGCCTCAAATTCGTTAGAATGTAGTATCGGTGGGAAAGAATCAGTTGCAGGAGTCCTTTTATAAACATCGCTGGGAATCTTGCTGTGTCGGTCAATATCTGGATATTCAAGATTTGCACCACAGTTAATAAAAAACAATAGTGCAACAAATATTTTACAGAATAAAATTGTTTTTCCCATTCATTCTCCTTTGCATCATTATATTTAATTTTTCAACCCTGTAAAGAACCGTATGCAACTCTTGCAACCTTTAGGCTTGTTTGTCCTTTATTGACATCGCCGAAGATTTTTATATTATCTTTAGGGATGCTATGAAACTTGGTATTGCGCTAGGTGGTGGTGGTGCAAAAGGACTTGCTCATATTGGAGTGCTTGAAGCGCTTGAAGAGAATGGTATCAAACCAGATTATGTTGCGGGAACTTCCATTGGCGCAGTTGTCGGTGCCATCTATTGTCTTAATGGAAGTTCAAAAAATTTGGCAAAAACCACCAGGGAGATCATTAATGCCCCTGAATTTCAGGAACTTGAGATTGATAAATTCTATACTGAAGATGCGAATATTTTAAAAAAATTCAAGAAGAAAATTTTTGAAAAATACTATTGGGGAACCTTGCTATTCAGAAAATCTATTGTCAAAACCGAAGCCACTGAAAAATTATTCATCAAAGTATTCGGTGATAAAAAATTCTGTGATTTAAAGATTCCCTTTATCTGTAATAGCCTTGACATCAATTCAGGAGATGAAACTGTTTTTTCTTCGGGTTTACTTTATAAAGCAGTGTGGGCAAGCTGCGCCATTCCTGGAATCTTCCCTGCCCTGCAAGAAAACAAAAAGATTTATGTAGATGGAGGAACAATAAATAACATTCCAGTAGAACCTTTAATTGATATTGGTGCAAAAATTATTATTGCCGTGTATTTAGGAGAATTCCCTGAATTTTCTGATGAACCAGATAGCGGTTTTAAAATCAGTCAGCGTGCCCTGATCTTTATGAAAGCACACCTTGACCAGAGAATTTTAAGACTGGCTGACTATGTGATAAAACCAGATGTCAGCACACACCACTGGGCAGATTTTTCTTCCCTGGATATACTCGTGCAAAAAGGTCATGATTCAGTAATACAAAATCTCAAAGAGATAAAAAGAATTACAGGATTGTGGTATAGAATCAAAAAACAGTTACACATAATTTAAAACAAATAGGGGCTGATTTACTCAGCCCCTATTTTTGCACTCTATCTGAGACCTATTTTTTCTGGTATTCGTTCCAGCGATTTTCAAGATTTGGGTCTTCCATTGTTTCAAGGATATAGTTGCAGAAATCGCGACCTGTAGCACCGGTTGCCCTTCCGGTCATAATCAATTTCTTTTCATACTGTCCACAGATATCAAGTGCCATCTCAAGTTTTTTGCCCAGTTCCACATAGCCGATGTGGTTCAAAAGCATTACTCCAGCGCGGATAACACTGCAGGGGTCAGCATACTGTGCCCTTCCTTCCTGAACCATTCTGGGTGCGCTTCCGTGTATTGCCTCAAACATCGCATATCTCTTTCCGATATTTGCGCTTCCTGCAGTACCAACACCACCCTGGAATTCTGCTGCTTCATCAGTGAGGATATCACCATAAAGATTGGGCAGAACAAGCACCTGAAATTCAGTCCGCCTCTTCAAATCAACAAGCTTTGCGGTCATAATATCAATAAACCAGTCATCAGCAGTTATCCCTGGATATTCTTTGGCAATCTCATAAAATGTTTTTAAGAACAAACCATCGGTTGTCTTTACTACATTTGCCTTAGTAACCGCTGACACCTTTGTCTTATTATTTCTTTTCGCATGTTCAAACGCAAGTCTGATAATCCTATCACTGCCAGGTTTTGTTATCATTTTGAAATCTATTGCCAGGTCTGGAGTAACCTCAATGCCAAATGGTCCAAGTGCATATACATCCTCGGTATTTTCACGGAAGAAAATCCAATCAATACCCTGGGAAGGCACGCGCACAGGTCTTACATTGGCAAATAAGTCAAGTTCCTTTCTTATTGCGACATTGGCACTCTCAATATTGGGCCAGGGGTCGCCTTTTTTCGGCGTAGTTGTAGGTCCTTTTAGTAGGACATGGCATTTTTTGATTTCTACAAGAACTTCATCTGGAATAGCCTTACGAACCTCAGCACGCCTTTCAATAGTGCAACCTTCTATGGTTCTGAATTCAACTTTACCTTTTTTCATCTCATCTTTTAAGAGATATTCAAGGACCCGCTGTGCTTCACCAGTAATAGACGGACCAATACCATCGCCACCAATAACACCAATGATTATAGGTTTCAATTTTGAATAATCTATCCAGTCTTCTGCCTTCTTTATTGCCTGAACCCGCTTAAGTTGTTCTTCCAGAATTCCTGCAAAATGTTCCATAGCCTTCACAATTGCTTGCGGATATTCAGGCTTTTTAATTTTTGATGTTTTTTTGCTCACTACTGCTTTTTTGGCTGCAGGTTTCTTTTTTATTTTTTTTGCTTTTTTTGCCATATATTTTACTCCTGTTTAATCTAATTTAAAATCACCATGCTTTTCAATGTGGGCTAATAATCCCCCATCATTGAGAATATTTATCATTGCCCTGGGTAATGGATGGACCTTTATTTCAATACCTTTTGTTTTATTCCGAACAATGCCTGCTTCAAGGTCTATTTCAAGTTCATCACCCTGTTCAATTTTGTCTGTATCACACTCAATTAGGGGCAATCCAATATTTATCGCATTGCGATAGAAAATGCGCGCAAATGATTTTGCAAGCACCGCACTGACACCGGCAATCTTGATAATAGTAGGAGCATGCTCTCTTGAACTACCCAAACCAAAATTATTACCAGCAACAACAAAATCACCCTTTGCCATTTTTTGAGCAAACTGTGGGTCTGCATCTTCAAGCACATGCTTTGCCAGTTCATCAAGATTAGAACGAAGATGGAAATATCTACCTGGGCAGATAAGGTCCGTAGAAATATCATCACCAAACTTCCAGGTTTTTCCTTTAAGGACCATACATTCCTCCGCTATGCCTTTTTTACGGTTTCCTTTACCCACTGTGTTGTAACCGATTTCGGCCTTTCAATTGCTTCTCCCAATGCACGGCTCACAATCAACTGGGCACACATACCCATTGCCCTTGAAACACCAAAGAGAACTGTGTAATACTCAAATTCAGTAAGGCCAAAATGGTAAAGTAGACAACCAGACGCAGCATCCACATTGGGCCAGGGGTCTTTTGCCTTACCCTGTTCTTTTAAAACACCAGGGACAATTTTGAAGACCTTGGCAACGATTTGATAGAGCTCATCTTCAGGGCAGACCCTTGCACC
Organism: Caldifarciminota bacterium; assembly: GCA_037444665.1. Lineage (GTDB taxonomy): Bacteria > Hydrothermota > Tepidihabitantia > SM23-42 > JAOAFX01 > JAOAFX01. The sequence continues at coordinate 37,255 of JBBILZ010000007.1, read as the reverse complement.
AAATTCATGGAATGCATCAAACCGTGGGTCTGTTATCCTCAATACTGCGTGTCCATAACCTGGTATCACCTGTCCTGAATTTAGTGTATCCCAGGCAAATTGGCGCAAATCCTGGTCACTCGGCACACCTTTAAACTTTTCTTTTACTTTAATCACCCAGGCAAGGCATTCCTGGTTTGCCAGACCATGCAAAGGACCAGCCAGACCATTCAGTCCTGCAGAAACTGCATAGTATGGGTCTGATAGAGCAGAACCAACACAATGGCAGGTATGGGCACTCACATTTCCACCTTCATGGTCTGAGTGCAAAACCATATAGAGCCGCATCAGATTCTTGAATTCACCTTTGGGGTCAGGAATTCCAAGCATATGAGCATAATCACCAGCCCAATCAAGATTAGGGTCTGACGCTATCAATTTTCCTTTATTAAATCTCATCCGATAAATACCTGCGGCAATAGCCGGCAATTTAGCAATCAGATTGAGTGAATCTTCAAGTATCCATTCCCAGTATTCTTCTTTTTTCATACCTTCAGTATATTTTTTTCTGAAAAGAGATTCTTTTTCAAGTGCCAGAATTGCTAGACTGAACATCACCATTGGATGAGAATCCTTGGGCATTGCCTTAAGTACATCCCAGACATATTCAGGAACCTTTGCGCGTTTCTTTAGGTCGTTTTTGACTTCTTCAGTTGCTGACTTATCAGGTAGCTCACCTACTATCAAAAGATACAGAACCTCCTCAGGTAGTTTGTTTTTTAGTTGAGCAATCGGTATTCCCCTGATGATCAACCCTTTGTCCGGAGGCACTTCAGAAGTATCACAAATAAGCGCCTTAACACCACGCATACCACCGTATGCCTGGCTCACAGTAACTTCAGAAATTACCTTATCGCCATATTCCTTCACGAGATTCTTTATCTCTTCTCGCCATACCGGAATCTTTTCTTTTAATTTGAGCTTAATTACATCCATAAATCACCCCTTTCTTTTTGTTGTTTTTCTACTTTTTTTAATTTTAATAATCTCTCTTGGGTCACTGATAAAGCCTTTTATTGCAGAATAAGCAGCAGTCGCAGGAGACGATAGATAAATAAAACCATCTGGATTACCCATTCTACCCTTAAAATTACGATTGGCAGTAGAAAGGCAGACCTCTCCATCACCAAGTATGCCTTCATGCACACCCACGCAAGGACCGCATCCCGGTCCAAGAATAATGCCGCCTGCCTTTACAAAAACCTCAAGTAAACCGAGCCTCATTGCATCAATAAATACTGCCCTTGATGCAGGCACAACAATCAACCTCACATGGGGTGCAACTTTCTGGTTCTTTAAAATATCTGCGGCAATCTTCAGGTCTTCAATGCGGCCATTTGTGCAGGTGCCGATAAAGACCTGATGAATCTTTGTCCCTTTTAATGCACTCACTGTTTTTGTGTTATCAACAGTATGGGGACAGGAAACCGTAGGTTCAAGTTTACTCGCATCAATATCAATAACACGCTCATATTTGGCATCCTTATCCGGTGACAGACTGCGCCAATCCTTTAATCTTCCCTGTTTTTTTAGATATTCTTTTGTAATTTTATCTGAAGCGATCAGACCTGCCTTTGCCCCTGCTTCAACTGCCATATTAGAAAGTGTAAACCTTGAATCTATAGACATATTATCAATTGTCTCGCCTCCGAATTCTAATGCCTTGTATGTTGCACCATCAGCACCTATCATTCCAATGAGATGGAGAATCAAATCCTTTGCATAGACACCAGGTGAAAATTTCCCCTTTACTTCAATACGGAATGTTTCCGGGACCTTGAACCAGGTCTTTCCCATTGACATACCGATTGCCACATCAGTAGAACCCATTCCTGTAGCAAAGGCACCGAGTGCACCAGGTGTGCAGGAATGCGAATCCGCACCAATAACAACATCTCCAGGTTTAACAAATAACTCAACTAATCTCTGGTGGATTACACCTTCACCAACTTCAGATAATATTGCACCACACTGTGCGGCAAAACTTCGTAAAAGCATATGGTCATTGGATAATTCTTTTCTTGGAGAAGGGGCTGCATGGTCAATAAAGAAAATTGATCTTGGTGCCTTGACCTTATTGATCTTCAATTTCTGCATCTGTCTCACACCAAGCGGACCCGTGCCGTCCTGGAATGCAGCGACATCAACCTTTGCAATCACTATTTGACCCGCCTTTGCATCCTGTCCACTCTTTTCTGATAAAATCTTTTCAGCTAAAGTCTTACCCATTATATTACCTCCAGATTAAATATATATTTTTAACCGAATTTAATGACAAATCCAACAAACCCAATGATTTTTCGGGAGATTTCGCCTCTCCCTTTATAATTAAAAAACCATTGAATCTATGCATTTTTTTTATATATGCTGACTTAAATTATATCAAAAAATTGGCTCTGGTCAAGAGTTATCAACAATCTTTAATAATTAAGGTAAATAAAAAACTTCACTGACTGAAATTCAAAATCAAAGAATAGTTTTCAATACCATTTTCAATGTCTATGCTGTGGTGGGTTGACAATTCAAAAAATTTAAGTATAATTTAGTAGATTATTAGATAAGATTTTGCGGGACTTAAGTCTGAAAGGGGGTGACTTAAAAAAACAAATCTAAAGCAAAAAAATATAATCTTAAAAGAAAGGAGACAAATATGAAAAGATTGATTATTTGCTGTTTCATAATCATAATTCCGGTCTTTGCCCTCATAAGTCCGGAATTAAAAAATGTGATGTCAGGTGCAAAATCTACTGACCTGATACCGATTGACATTGTATTGAAAAAACAGATGGACCTCAATGACTTAACTAAGGCAGTAGAAAATTTACCAAAACCACAAAGAAGGGCGCAGGTTGCTGAAATACTGCAGAATTTTTCAAAGGAACATCAAAGAACACTCATTAATTTCTTAAAGCAAAATGAAAAACTGAATCTTGTTAGAAATATCCAGTCCTTGTGGATATTAAATGCAATCTACTGTGAAGCCACAAGAGAGGTCATCGCTGAACTTGAGAATTATAGAGAGATATTCTATATTGATTATGACCTGAAGCCGATTGAACTTGAAAAACCAAAATCTTTAGTTGCACCTGCTGACAAAACCCGGGAAATTGCCTGGGGTGTATCCAAAATCAGGGCCGACCAGGTTTGGCCCCTTGGTTTCACTGGACTGGGAATTGTTGTGGGCCATATTGACACCGGCTGTAATTATAATCATGTCGACCTTGCAGACCATCTCTGGACTGACCCAAATTATCCAAATCATGGTTGGAATTTTGAAAATAACAACAATGACCCGATGGATGCCCAGGGCCATGGCACCCATACAGCAGGGAGTGTCGCATCTGACGGCACGGCTGGCTCTCAATGCGGAGTTGCACCTGATGCCCAGATTATGGCTTTAAGGGTAAGAACAGTGGCCGATACAATTGCGGAAAATCAGGTTTGGGATGCAATGCAATTTGTTGTTTCTCCACCCCTCTCACCAACTCACGGTGGTGATTTAATCACGATGTCTTTGGGCTGGCGCTATGCCTGGAGCCCAAGGGTGGCGAGCTGGCGCACTGCATGCAATAATGTCGGTGCTGCAGGCGTTGTTATGATTGTTGCTGCTGGTAATGAACGGGGTGTTGATATCCCACCATACGCACTAAGATGCCCGGGCAGTGTGCCTTCACCCTGGCGCCATCCCCAGAATGGTTCCACTGGCGCTCAATCCAATGTAATCAGTATCGGTGCCACAGATATAAATGATGCAATCGCCTCATTTTCAAGCCCTGGTCCGGTCACCTGGGATACTGTCACCGGATACAACGATTATACCTATCCACCGGGCCTGACTAAACCTGATGTCTCTGCGCCCGGTGTAAATATTAAGTCCTGCGCCTACAATAGTAATAATGGCTACCTTGATGGTTGGAACGGAACTTCTATGGCAACTCCCCATGTTGCAGGAACAGTAGCATTAATGCTCCAGAAAAATCCCTATCTTACAAGGCAGGAGATTGATAGTATTCTCCAGGTTACGGCAGTTGATTTAGGACCTTCTGGAAAAGACAATGATTTTGGTGCTGGTAGAATAGATGCCTTAAATGCTGTAAATGCTACACCATATCCAGGCACACCTTTTACCCCCACTGTTGTCGCACCTTTTGATTATGCAAAATTCTCCACATTGAATCCGGTTTTCAAATTGACCACAACCGACCCTCAGGGAGACCCGGTTAGATATAGAATTTATTGGTCTACTGATACTGCATTTACTACACAGGACAGTGTCACTACCGGTATCTATGCCAGTGGCTCAATAGCAAATTATATCCTCCCTGTGGCACTCTCCAATGGTGTTACTTATTGGTGGAAAGCAAAGGCTGCGGATACAACGACTGGTGGAATGTGGTCAGCAGCAACCAGCCGCAGGTCATTCACAATTAATCTTAATATTCCTGCTAACACCTGCTCCTGGTTCCAGACTACTTATGCACAATTCAAAAATTGCACATTCAATATGACACAAGTTCAGGGTGACAGCGTAGTATTACAACCTGTAGGCTATGTAGAAGATACCCTTCTCTTTGCGAATTTTGAATCTGGCATGCCTGCAGGATGGACTGTAGTAAATGGGAATGGCGACAATTATTACTGGACAACCGGAACAACAACCGATTTAGGCAGCTATACCCCACCCGATTATGGCACTGCGTATGCCTATTATTCAGATGATGACGCAGGCAGTGGTGTTATAAACAATAATGAAGAACTGATCTCTCCCAAAATTTATGTTCCACCCACAGCTGCCAATCTGAGAATTTCTTATGGCTACGGTTTCCGCGTATATGAAACCGGAGAAAAACTCCGTGTGAAATTCCGCAAGAGAACTGGTGGTGCCTGGACCGCCTGGGCAAATATTGCTGAGTATACGACAAGTGTTAATGGCACTGCTAATATTGACCTGACTGCACAATTACCCTGTGATTCGGTGCAGTTTGAATGGTTCTTCAGTGACAGCACAACAAGCTCTCACTGGGGTTGGGCATGTGCCACTGACAATGTCGTAGTCTTTCATTCCTATACTTATCAAAACAATAGTGGCACCTTGACCGGAACACCTGTGGTCTATTCTGACCTATCAAAAACTTATGCACGACCTCGCTGGGGCGATATTGTGTGGCGCAAAGCAACCGGTGGAGACTCAATAGGTATTCAAGTAGAATATTACAACGGCTCAATCTGGCAATTAGTACCCAACTCATTAATTCCTGGTAATTCCACTGGTAAGTTTACAACCCTGGCTGTTGATACAGTAAAGATGAATCTCGTAACTGATACTGTAACTTATAATACCTTACGATTAAAGGCACTGTTCTATCGGATGACGAAAAGTCCAAATAACCCTGCACTACTTGATTGGGAAGTTGGCAATCTTACTTCCTATGTAGGAATCACTGATTTACCAAACAATGATTATAGCAAATTCCATCTTACAGTATATCCAAATCCATTCAACAAGAACCTTACGATTGAATTCCAAATCCCAAATTCCAAATCTGAAGCATCATTGCGGATTTATGACGCGACTGGCAGATTAGTGAAACAATTTAACCATTTATCCGCCAATCAGCGTGGCGGAAATTACCAATTTAATTATGTTTTGTGGTCTGGTTCAGATGATCTGGGTCGCAGGTTGCCTGCGGGAGTCTATTTTGTTCGCCTGGGAGCAGGTGATTACAAACAGATTGAAAAGACCATACTGCTGAAATAATTTGCCAAACTGGGTGCGTAACCAATGTCTGTATTACATTTAATGATTAAAGCCGACATTGGTTGCGCACTCTTACCCCAATCTTGTTGTTTTTGAGTAATATCAGTAATAGGTTAGCCAATCTAAAGAATGGAATTAAATTAATGTAGTTGCCCAATTTCCCTAAGGGCTCTCGTCCCATCGGGACGGAGCATTGAGCGCTTTCTGGTGCTTGATAAATCAAGCAACCACAATTTTAGGATGACTAAATTGTTACTAATACGGTATAGTTGACATAGCAATAATTTTGTATATAATAAAACAATGAAACGCGGATTAGTGATAATCCCTACCTATAATGAGGCAGTCAATATTGAAAAAATCATTACAAAAATTATTTCCGTTTCTAATCAACTTGAAATTTTGATAATTGATGATAATTCCCAGGATAACACTGCTGCCATTGTAGAAAACCTATCTAAAAATGATGATAGAATCCATATTATAAAGAGACCTAAAAAAATGGGATTGGGGACTGCTTATGTCACTGGATTTGGATATGCACTTGAACATAATTACGATTTTGTCTTTGAGATGGATGCAGATTTTTCCCACGACCCTAATGACCTGCCCAGATTTATTGAATTGCTTGATAAATATGACCTGATTATAGGCTCACGGTATATTAATGGCGTGAGTGTTGTTAACTGGCCAATGAAGAGATTACTGTTATCTTTTTTTGCCTGTATGTTTGCACGCATGGTAACAGGTGTCCCGGTCAAAGACCTGACCAGTGGTTTTAAATGTTACTCCCGTAAGGCGCTCCAGAGCGTAAACTGGCAGAGATTCAAGGTTGACGGCTATGGCTTTCAGATACAAAGTGTATCCGGTGTCTATTGTGCTGGCTTGTCCATAAAAGAGATTCCCATTATCTTTGTGGAAAGAAGGGCAGGTACATCAAAAATGTCAAAGAGAATAATCTGGGAGGCATTCTGGTTAGTGTGGAAATTACGACTAATGTCCATATTTAACAAAAAATGGCTATGTAAATGAATTTAATAATAAAATTTTTTTTACTCAGTATTTCTTTCCGACCCACCTACTATACAAATCACAATTATTTTTACGATATTGCTGTAAATGATTCCATTATTTATGGAGCAACAAATGGTGGCATTGTCTCATATAATTATTTAAGAAATACATTCCAGGTTTTTACCAATACTGATGGATTACCAATGAACCGCCAGAACTGCATTGCAATGGATAGCGCAGGCAATATCTGGGCAGGCTGTGATGCAGGATTGATACAACTTAATCCTGTATCAAAAAATATTCACCTCTATCCATTAGAATGTTTGCCTTGCACACGAGTAAATACAATCTATTGCTTGAATGATACGGTTCTTGTTGGCACGGAAAATGGATTGTTAGTAATTGGTCTAAAAGGCACACCAGAAGATTTTCAGGATGATATTATTTTAAAGATATATGATTATCAGGGACTCTCCTCCAATAATATCCAGACCATTGCTGGAGATACAAATTTCTGGATTGGCACAGATGATAAAATAACAATATTCACAAAAGATTTTTCAAATTACACTATCTATGGCACAGAGAATGGGCTTCTTAATAATAACATAAAAAAAATAAAAATTATTAATGGCACTGTGTATATTGCCACTGATGCAGGACTGAATAGTTTTACAGGCACATATTTTGATACACTATTGTCAGGATATAAAATTATTGATATTGCACCAGCTGGTGATTCTCTTTTGCTCTGCCTTGATTCTATACGACAGATAGGAGTATATGCTGGAGGCAATTTAAATATTCGCAAAGATAGCCTACCGTATCTCACAAAGATTAATGCTGTGGAAACCTATAATGGAATATGGTTCTGTGCTACAGGCAATCGCTATGAACTTGATTATTTTGGTGAGGGCATTGGTATTTATAATTCTATAAATCACTACTGGCATCTGAAAAAGGACAACTGCCTTGGTTCAAATCATATCTGTAGTATTACTGCAAATCAGGCGGGTGTCTTTATTGCCCATGGCAGACGGACTATTGAATCCCACGGTGTCAGCTGGTTAATGGATAATAAAGAATGGAAGACATTTTGCCAGGATTCTTTTATTCCCACAAAATTTATCCATCGTTGTGTAACCGCACCAGATAAAAAAGTCTGGTTTGCATTCCATTATACAGACTCCCTGCTCGCCTGCGCATTTGACCCTCAAAATAATTCCTGGTCTTACCTGAGACAGAGATACCTTGGAATAGATAGCACTGTCGCAATCTGGGATATGAAATTTGATTTAAGAAATAATATGTATCTATCCCTTGCTGGACCTTCGGATAAAATATGGGTATTTGATTCCTCCCTGAATAATGCTTATTTCCTGGGCGACCGCACACCGGGCTTTGAAGTGGAGATGGCAATAGATTCAAGTTCAAGAGTCTGGAGCACAGTCTTTGACGCTGCAGGTGGTGTGTTGATGATAGATACAAAAGGAACATTATTTGACCGTGGAGATGATATAAACAAAAAATATGGAAAGTCAGATGGATTACTTTCCCATTACTGCTCCGGAATAACAGTTGATGAAAAAAATAGAGTATTTATTGCTAATGACTTTGGTGCATCCATTTTTGAAAACAATCTCTTCAGTGGAATTCAGGACTTCAATAATACTACAATCTATGATGTCCTTTCTGATGGGGAAGGTAGAATCTGGATAATGGCTGGTAACGGAATATATTTTTATGACCCCCAATATAAGGTCTTGAATAAATTCACTTTTCAAGAATTGAATATAAATATTGAATTTTTATCTGTAGGCAATGAAATCATTCAGGTTCAGGGATTTTACTATGACCCTCTTCGTTCCTGCCTCTGGCTTGGTGGAGAAACAGGCTTATTAAAATTAGAAGTTGTAAAGGATACTACAATGCCTCTAGATAGTATCTTAATCTATCCCAATCCTGTAATAAGAGGTTCAATATTGAGAATAAAGAACATACCTGCTGATGCCTCAGTCAATATTTATTCTATCGCTGGCAGATTGCTTGAGAAAAATTTGTTACCCAATTCCTTCGGTGAAGTTTTGTGGCATATTCCAGAAAAAACAAGCAGTGGATTATACTTCGCCCTGGTCAGCTCTGCCTCAGGGAAAAGAGTCTGTAAATTTGCTATAGTCAAGTAATGCATGAATACAGTGTAACAAAATCGCTGGTTGACCTCTGTAATCAAGAGGCAGAAAAAAATAAAATAAAAATGGTCCGTTTGATAAAGATAAAATTAGGTAAATTCACAGGTTTTTCTCCTGAAGCAATCAATTTTTATTTTAGTTATCTGAAAAATGGAACAAGGTGTGAAAATGCAAAACTTGAGTTTTATGAGATTCCTATTCGGGTAAAGTGTAAAAACTGCAATTACGAAAGTGACATTGAAGAACCTTTGTTTATCTGCCCGCAGTGTGGAGGAATAGATATAGATATAATCACTGGCAGGGAATTTTATGTAGAGTCCATTGAAGGAGAATAATTAAATTAGAGAGAAAGGAGAATATGAAAATAGATATTCTTAAACCAGTGCTCGTCTCCAATCAGGAGAGGGCAAAAGAAAATAGAAAATTTTTTGACCGAACAAATAGTCTGGTGCTAAACATTATCGGTTCACCAGGTTCGGGTAAAACATCGGTTATTGGTCAGCTTGTTAAAAAATTAAAAAAAGAATATAAAATCCTTGTGATTGAAGGTGATATAAAAGGTTCAATTGATAGCGAAAAACTGAGCAAACTAAAGATAGATACTATTCAGATAAATACTGTGACTGAATGCCATCTTGATGCCTTTATGATTGCCCAGGTATTACCCAAAATTAAAAAATCTTATGATTTAATCCTTATTGAAAATGTCGGCAATCTTGTCTGTCCAGCAGAATTTGAGGTTGGTGAAGATTATAAAATCGCAATTCTATCTGCACCTGAAGGCGATGATAAACCATTAAAGTATCCATTGCTTTTCCATCTTGCAAAATTAGTTATTATTAATAAAACTGACCTCTTATCCCATCTTGACTTCAATATAAAAAAGGCAAGAAAAAATATCCTGAATAAAAATCCGAAGGCAAAAATCTTTGAAGTTTCAGCAAGGACAGGCAAAGGCTTTAACAAATTGGTAGATTATCTGAAAAAACAATTAAAGGAGAAGCTGAAAAAATCTTAATCAATTAGCTTCTCTTATTTTTATTGCCCGTGTATGTCCGCTTAAACCTTCTATTTTACTCAATTCTTCAGCAATTGTGCCAAGATTTATTAAACCTTTTTTTGTAACTTTAAGAACTGTCTGCAGCTTCAAAAAATCTTTTATATGTAGTCCGCCTGTATAGCGTGCGGATGAATTTGTAGGCAGGGTATGATTTATACCAGCACAATAGTCTCCAAGGACTTCTGCTGAGTATTTACCCACAAAGAGTGAACCATAATTTTCCAGTCTATCCACATATCTGTCTGCATTCTTTAGCTGTATTTCCAGATGTTCTGGCGCCTTTTTGTTCGCAATTTCAATTGCCTGTTCAATATTTTTAACAAGGATTATTAGACCATTTTTGTTCAATGCTTTCTTTGCAATCTCACCTGTCTTTAGCACAGTCAGCAGTTTTTTAATTTCCGCATCTACCTTTTTCGTAAGCAAATGTGAAGTAGTAACAAGTACAGGTATTGCATCTATATCGTGTTCTGCCTGGCTTAACAGGTCTGCAGCAATAATCTCTGGCTCTGCAGAACCATCTGCGATAATCATAATCTCGCTCGGTCCAGCAATAAAATCTATACCTACATCTCCAAAGACCATTTTTTTTGCAAAAGTAACATAGGCATTACCCGGGCCAAATATCTTATCTACAGGTCTAATGGTCTCTGTGCCATAAGCCATTGCTGCAATTGCCTGTGCACCACCAATTTTATAAATCTCTTTAACTCCGATGAGTCTGGCTGTAGCAAGGATTGTTGGATGAATTGTATTATGATAAGTGGGTGGCGAGCATAGAACAACCTCTCGTACCCCAGCAACAATTGCTGGAACACCACACATCAAGACTGTGGAAACAAGGGAATACCTTCCGCCAGGCACATAAATGCCAATTCTGTTTATTGGAATTACTCGCTGTTCTGCGATGACACCCGGCGTAATCTCTTCAGCAAAATCTTTCAATTGCCTAAGTTGCACCCGTGAAAATCTTTCAATATTTAACCTTGCCCTATCCAATATTTTTAATAGACCAGGCTCAACTTTTTGAAATGCCTCCTGTATTTCGTCTGCCTTAACCCTAATTTGCCTTAATATAACTTTATCAAATTTTTTCGTGTATTCTTTTACTGCCCAATCACCATATTTCCTGACACTTTTTATGATTTCGTTAACAATCGGCATTTCAGATTTTTTAGTATTTTCAAAGAAACTGCTTTTAAGATTTTTATATTCTATGATACGCACATTATCTCCTTTTGTAGTATTCAAGAAAATTTTTTAATATTTTTTTCCCTGCCTTTGTAAGGATTGATTCAGGATGAAACTGAACCCCCTCTACACAGAGTTCCTTATGTCTAATCCCCATTATCACCCCTTTATCTGTATATGCAGAAATTTTCAAGCAGTCAGGGATTGTATCATAATCAACAATCAAAGAATGGTATCGGGTTGCAGAAAATGGACTTTCAATTCCTTTAAAGATTTTCTTTCCGTCATGATAAATAGGTGATGTTTTCCCGTGTATTACAATCTCTGCCCTGACAATCTCTGCACCAAAAACTTCAGCAATCGCTTGATGTCCCAGACACACACCAAGCAAAGGAATTTTGTCGGCAAAATATTCAATAATTTTACAGGTCATTCCCGCATCAACTGGTTTTTTTGGTCCTGGTGAAATAATAATATAATCGGGTTTTAGCTGTTTGATTTTTTTCAATGTTATCTGGTCATTGCGATAGATCACCAATGTTTCACCCATTTCTCCTAAATATTGCGCAAGATTATAAACAAATGAATCATAATTGTCAATCAACACTATCATATCTGCTCCAGTGCCTGCATCAATGCCTTTGTCTTATTAATGGTTTCCTGATACTCGTTCTCGGGAATGGAATCCGCTACAATCCCTGCCCCACCCTGGATATATGCAATGCTGTCCTTTAACAATATTGTGCGAATGGCAATGCAGAAATCCATGTTTCCGGAAAAATCAAAATAACCAATGGCACCAGCATACAAACCTCTTCTAACCGGTTCCAGTTCATCAATAATCTCCATTGCCCTTATCTTGGGTGCGCCGGAAACTGTGCCTGCAGGAAATGTTGCCCTGAACAAATCTGTTGCATCGCACTCATTTCGCAATTTACCTACAACATTTGAGACAAGGTGCATTACCTTTGAATATTTTTCAATCATTAATAATTCTGTGACCTTTACTGAACCATATTTACATACACGACCCAGGTCATTGCGGGCAAGGTCTACAAGCATTATATGTTCAGCAATCTCTTTTTCATCTTTCAATAATTCTTTCTCAAACCTGATATCCTCCCCTTTATTAAGTCCCCTCTGCCGTGTTCCAGCAAGTGGTCGCGAGATTGCAGTGCGATTTCTCAATTTAATAAGTATCTCTGGTGACGAACCCAGAATTGTAATATCATAAAGTTTGAGATAATACATATATGGTGAAGGATTGGTTATACGTAAGCCACAATAGATATCAAGTGGTGAAATACCGGTCTCTGTTTTAAAACGCTGGGAAAGAACGACCTGGAATATATCGCCCGCAGAAATATAATCTTTTGCTTTCTTCACTATCCGGCAAAATTCTTGAGGTGTGAAATTTGATTCATAACTGACCGCTTTATGCCTGGACACCATTTTCGGTTTTGTAATAACCTTTGATTTTAATACCTCATACAAATAATACATACGACTTCTATCTTTATGATAACAGACTATATGTGCAATTCCATATTTGTGGTCAAATAAAATCAATTCTTCAGGAAAGATAAAATATAGCTCAGGAATATCCAACTCATCAGGATTCATATCTGGTATCTTTTCAAAATATCTTATTGCATCATAAGCCACATATCCAACTGCACCACCAGAAAATGGTGCCAATCTCAAAGGGTATTTTACCCTGCCGAGATAATTGCGCAGAATTTCAAATGGATTCCCCTTTTTTATCGCCTTTTTATTCTTTTCCCATATTTCAGTGTAAAGCCCTTTTGCTTTAATTATGACCGAGGGTTTTGCACCGATAAACGAATATCTTCCTCTTTCACCGCTCTGCTCAAGCGATTCATATAAGAATGCGTATGGTTCGTGTTTGTATAAAATTTCAAAGACCGAAAGTGGCGCAGTATGAAAATCAACTGACTTCTGTTTAATGTTTTGTATGGACATAATCATCACCTGCAACCTGCTTTAAAAGCCCGATAAAAGATGGAAATGAGATTGAGATACAATCAGAATCTTTAACTATAGTGTTACCTTCGGCAATCAACCCCGCAATTGTTAATGCCATTGCAATCCTGTGGTCATTATAACTGTTACATACACACCCCTTTAACCTTGTAGGACCATTTATCACCAATCCATTATCCTTTTCTTGTATATCTGCACCCATCTTTGTCAACTCATTTGTGATTGCTTTTATGCGGTCCGTCTCCTTCACCCTCAACTCCTGTGCATCATTAATAACTGTCTCTCCATTTAACTGTGTTGCGAGCACTGTTAACACCGGTATTTCATCAATTAATTTCGGTATCACTTCGCCACCAATATAAAAAGGTTTTAATTCTGATTTTTTAACAACAATATCAGCAACTGGTTCGCCAGCATACAATCTTGAATCTTTTGTTATGATATCAGCCCCTGCACCCTTCAAAACATCAATCATACCAGAGCGTAATGGATTGGTCCCGGTATTTATTAGAATCAAACTATTTTCTGCCAACATCAGACCAAGGACAATAAAAAAAGCGGCAGATGAGATATCATTCGGGACATCAATTATGCTACCCTTAAACTGCTCAACAGGATATACCACTATTTTTTTACCCTCGCGTCTGAATCTAATACCATAAAATTCATACAATCTTTCCGTGTGGTCCCTTGCTGGCACAGATTCAATGATAATCGTCTCTGAACTGGCATAGAGACCAGCAAACATCAGAGCAGACTTAACCTGGGCACTGGCAATTGGCAGTTCATACTCAATGCCTTTTAATTTAGTCCCTTTAATACCGAGTGGTGCGAAACCACCCTTACGACTATCTATCATCGCACCCATAAGATTTAATGGTTCAATTATACGTTTCATTGGTCTCTTTCTTAAAGATTGATCACCATTCAAAACCGAATAGAATTTCTGGCCCGCAAGGACACCGGCGAGAAGGCGCATCGTTGTTCCTGAATTTCTGCAATCCAGTATGTCATCGGGCTCGCTCAAACCATTAATGCCCCTGCCCTTAACATAGATTGTATTTCTATCCCTTTCAATTTCCACTCCTAATTTTTTCATACAATTCAATGTGGAAAAACAGTCATCAGCATATGAATAATTATGAATTTCTGTTTCACCCTGAGCAATTGACGCAAGTATTAAACTCCGATGGGTTATTGATTTATCTCCACCCACAGAGATTCTGCCTTCAACCTTTTTACAATTTTTCACAATTAAATCCATAATTATGCTCCTTTATTACCGGGTAACTACCGAGAAATTTAAAAAATATTGAAACCTCACTCAAAGTTTCAATTGCGCTCTTGCAATTCCTCTCTCTAATACTGCCTTTCAAATCAATGTAAAATATGTATTCCCAGGGTTTACCAATGATTGGTCGTGATTCAAGTTTTAGAAGGTCAATGTTCCGCAGGGCAAAGATGCTCAGACAGCGAAAAAGCACACCTGGTGCATTCTTCAGTCCAAAGACAACTGAGGTTTTGGCATTATCACCGTCATAATTTTTTTCTTTCATTGAGAGAATAAGAAAGCGGGTAAAATTATTTGGATTATCTTCTATGCCTGATTTGATACACTTTAAACCATAGATTTCACCGATCTGGGGCCCGACAATAATACCAATATCATTTCTATTTTCTTTTTTAGCAAGTTCTGCTGCACCAGCAGAATCAAAGAACGGCATAATGCGGTAATTTTGATTCTGGGCAATGAATTCACGGCATTGCTCAAGCACTGAGGGATGTGCCCATATCTCTTTGATTGATGATTTTCTTTCAAGCATAAAAAGATTGTAAGTAATCCTCAGTTCTACCTCACCAATTATCCAGACATCATTATTCAATAAGAGATCATAATTCCTGTGAATACTACCCATTAATGAATTTTCAATGGGTAAAATACCATAATGCTCATGGTTTTTAGACAATTTTAAGAAAATATCTTCAAAACGGACCAACCCTTCAGTCCTAACCGCACTACCAAAGAAAATTTTTGCCGCAAGTTCACTATACGCACCAGCAGTTCCCTGATAATAGACAATTGACTCTCTCCTGTTCATAATGACCTGCCCGTTGCCTGAGCAATCCTTTTTACATCATGCATCAACTGTTTGAATACCTCAAATTTCAATGACTGTTTACCATCAGAAAGTGCATTTGCCGGGTCTGGATGAACCTCAATAATTATACCATCAGCGCCAGCAGCAATTCCCGCTTTTGTCAGTGAGTTCACATAATGCCAGTCGCCTGAAGCATGGCTCGGGTCTATAATAATCGGCAAATGCGAAAAACGTTTAATCACTGGGACCGCACTAATATCAAGCGTATTTCTCGTATATGTCTCAAAAGTTCTTATGCCCCTTTCACAAAGTATTACACTTTGATTTCCTTCAGCAAGAATATATTCTGCCGCCATTAACCACTCTTCAATCGTTGCCGACATACCACGTTTTAAAAGTACTGGTTTGTTAAAGCGTCCTACTGTCCTCAATAAAGGAAAATTTTGCATATTCCTTGCACCGATCTGAAATATATCAGCATATTTATATGCTCTTCCGATCTCAATTTCCGAGAGAACTTCAGTGACAATTGATAGCCCGGTCTTTTCCCTTGCCCGAGCAAGGATTTCTAAACCCTTTTCGCCGAGACCCTGGAATGCATAAGGTGAACTGCGTGGTTTGAATGCACCACCGCGCAGAAACTGAGCACCAGCTTCTTTTACTACATCAGCGATTTCAAACAGCATTGACTCAGATTCAACACTGCAAGGTCCTGCGATTACAGTAATTTGGTTAGCACCGATAGATTTCCCATTAATTGAAACAACTGTATCTTCAGAATGGAACTCTCTGCTTGCCAGTTTAAATGGACTCAATATAGGGATAAGGCTCTCAACACCCTGTAGTGATTCAATAGTCTTCACAAGTCTTTCCCTTTCAGTGACACCAATCACATGGATCACAGTCTTTTTCGCGCCCTGAAAAATTTTTATACTATAGCCCAATTCCTCAACCTTTTTTCTCACCCTTTCAATGTCTTCATCAAGGGCATCTGCACACATTTTAATAATCATCATTACCTCCTCTCAAATTTTCCGACCGATTGCAGTTGCAATTGTCTTCAATTCATTTATTACCTTGCATAATTGGGGAATGGTAACAGATTGGGGTCCATCTGAGAGTGCCTGGTCAGGACTATAATGTGCTTCAATCATTATTCCATCAGCACCTGCGGCAATGGCAGCGCGGGAAAGGGGTAAAACCATATCCCGCTTTCCTGAAGCATGGCTCGGGTCAGCAATGATGGGTAGGTGTGACAATCGTTTCAGTTCTGGAATGCTACTAATATCAAGTGTGAAACGGGTAAAATCACTGAATGTTCTTATTCCCCGTTCACAGAGTATCACATTAAAATTTCCTTCAGCCATAATATATTCAGCAGCAAGCAAAAACTCCTGAATTGTAGATGCCATTCCTCTTTTTAATAATATCGGCTTTTTACTCTTTCCTGCCTTTTTTAGTAGTGAATAGTTCTGCATATTCCTTGCTCCGATTTGAATCACATCCACATACTCTTCAACCAGAGAAAAAACATCGTTATCTATTGCCTCTGAAACAATGGGTAAGCCTGTTTCCTGTTTTGCCTTCAATAGAATCTTCAACCCTTCTTCACCCAGCCCCTGAAATGAATAGGGTGAAGTGCGGGGTTTGAATGCACCACCACGCAACAGGTCAGCACCTGCCAACTTTACTGCCCTGGCAATTTCAATGGTCTGTTTTTCAGATTCTACTGCACAGGGTCCTGCAATCACGACAACTTTTTTATCACCAATGAGCACACCGCTGATATTGATGACAGTATCATCAGGTTTCATCTCTCTGCTGGTCAATTTATAAGGCTGGGTAACATGTATTACATTTATGACGCCATCAAGCATCTCAATCTCTGGAACATTTACCATATCTTTGTTTCCAGTAATTCCTATAGCCACACGCTGGGCACCTTTTATTGGATGTGGTTTTAAACCCATCCCTTTAATCAATTCACAAACCTTTTTAATCTGCGATGCTTTTGCATCTTTATACATAACAACGAGCATAGAACCTCCTTTATTCTACCGTTTGACTCCACTTATCTTCACAGAAATTGTCGTGCGCTTTTGCGGAGTCAGCATAAACACGATACTAAGAACAACGCCTTGTAGCATTTTTAAATTCCTTCATCAACTTTACCAAATCTTCTCTTTTTTTAATTGCTTCTATAATCCGGCTGCCGATGACCACACCATCCGCCATTTGACTCAGATTCATCACCTGGCTTATGCGCGAGATCCCAAAACCAACCATCAATGGTTTATCAATCAAATTCCTTACTCTTTTTATAAATTCCGGGAGCTCTGCAGGGAGTCTTTTTTTTATTCCTGTAGTTCCAGTAACACTAACGCAATATACAAAACAATCAGAGTTTTCTCCAATGATTTTTATACGTTCATTACTGGATGTTGGCGCAATCATCTGGATGATACCAACAGAGTTTTTCTGTGTAAAAGATTTTAGGATCGCTGACTCCTCAACGATCAGGTCAGGGATTATCACCCCGGAAACGCCTGCCTCAGAAATTTTTTGGAAAAACCTTTCTTTACCGAATGCAAGAACCGGATTCAAATAGGACATAATAATCAGAGGACTCTTTATCTTTAATCGGGAAATTTCTCTTACAATGGAATTGATATTCACCTTGTTATTTAGTGCAATATTTGAGGCATACTGAATTGTTTTACCATCAGCAATAGGGTCGGAAAATGGGAGACCAATCTCTATCATATCTGCATTACTCTCATCAAGTAGTTCAGCATAATGCATTGATTTTTCAAGGTTTGGATATCCAGCAGTAATATAGGTGATAAGGCACGCTTCATTCTTGTTTTTTAGTTCTTGAATCTTTGTAGCAATTCTATTCATAATAAGTCCTCAACGATCTGCAGGTCTTTATCACCTCTACCTGAAAGATTTATAACTACAATCTCATCCGGTTTCATCCTCTTTGCCATCTTCATCCCTATATAAACTGCGTGTGCACTCTCCAGTGCCGGAATAATTCCCTCTACTTCAGAAAGCATTGTAAATGCCTTGATTGCCTGCTCATCACGACAATGTGTATAGTTTATCCTTTTTATTTCTTTCAAGTGTGCATGCTCTGGACCAACACCCGGATAGTCAAGACCCGGTGCGATTGAGTGCGTAGGTATTATTTGGCCATCATCGTCCTGTAATAGCATTGTCATTGAACCATGCAATACTCCTGGTCTACCACCGGAGAGTGTCGCAGAATGTCTGGCAGTATCCAAACCGAGACCGCCTCCTTCAACACCAAGCATCCTCGCCTTTGTATTCAAGAATGGGAAGAAAAATCCAATTGCGTTGCTGCCTCCACCCACACAGGCAACAAGTAAGTCAGGAATTCTGCCCGTGCATCTTTTTATCTGTAATTTTGTCTCATTACCAATCACAGTTTGGAAATCCCTGACCATTACTGGATAAGGATGTGGCCCAACAATTGAGCCAATACAGTAGTATGTATTCCGCACATTGCTCACCCATTCCCTTATTGCCTCATTAATGGCATCCTTTAATGTCTGTGTGCCTGCATCAACAGAGATAATCTTCGCGCCAAGCAACTTCATCTTCAGGACATTCAATTGCTGACGTTTAATATCTTTATTTCCCATATATACAACACATTCAAGCCCAAGAAGTGCACAGGCAGTAGCAGTTGCCACTCCGTGCTGTCCCGCACCAGTTTCAGCAATAACCCTCTTCTTTCCCATTCTTCTTGCAAGTAAAACCTGACCAATTGTATTATTGATTTTGTGTGCACCAGTGTGAAGAAGGTCTTCTCTTTTTAAATATATTCGGGCTCCTTTTAATAGATTTGAAAGGTTCTGTGCATAATACAATGGCGTAGGCCTTCCTGCATAATATTGAAGATACCAATTCAGTTCTTTTTTAAAATTTTGGTTTTTCTTTGCCCGAAAATACTCTTTTTCAAGTTCATTGAGCGCATAGACAAGGGTTTCAGGAACAAACCTTCCGCCAAACCTACCAAAGTAACCCCTTTTATCAGGTAAATTATATCGCATCCTTATCTCCTTGAGAATTGATAAGAAATGCAATTGCCAGTATATATCCATACCAGCCCAGACCAGTGATCTGCCCAATGCAGACCGGTGCAATGGCACTCTTCTTGCGGAATGGCTCCCGTGCATATATATTAGAAAGATGGACCTCAATCGTGCAAATTCCCATTGCCTCAATCGCATCCCTGATTGCGTAGGAGGTGTGTGTGTATGCACCGGGATTGAGCACAATTCCATCATAACCTTGTGCCTTGTGTATCAAATCTATTATCATCGTCTCTGAATTTGTCTGATGAATATCAACCTGTATCCCTTTTTCCTGCGCATAATTCAAAATGCAGTTATTTATTTCATCAAGGCTCATTGGTCCATAAATATCAGGCAATCTTTTGCCCAAAAGGTTCAGATTTGGACCGTGGAGCATAAGGATTCTCACCTTTTTATTCATCTAACCTCCTAATTTTATATTCTTGATTATGGCTTGACCAATCTTGCTAAGCATCGGAATTTTTATGTTCCCTGCACGGACCTTCTTGTCCTGAATCAATAATTTTTTTATACAATTTTTTCTTATGTCTGCAGGCAGACTGAATGGCAAGCCATAATTTTTTAATAAATCAACTATAAATTTTGTATTAAAATTAGATTTTTTACCAAACATACGAACTTCTTCAACCATTCCCATGGCAATAGCCTCTCCATGTGAATATTTTTTATACTTAGTAAGGGTCTCAATAATATGGCCTATCGTATGGCCAAAATTAAGAATCTCCCTTTTACCTTCGGTCTCTTTTTCGTCCTGGGCAATGACCGAAGTTTTTATTAAAACACATTCCTTTACAATGTGAAAAAGAATATTCAACCTTCTACCCAATATCTGTTCTTTGTATCTCTGCAGCATTCTGGTCAATCTTTTTGATTTTATAAGAGCATATTTTATCACTTCAGATATACCATTCTTGAGTTCATAATCAGAAAGGCTTGCGAGTTTTTTAATATCACAGACCACCATTTCTGGCTGATAGAATGTGCCAATCATATTCTTACCCAAATCTGTGTTTACTCCAGTCTTACCACCAAAACCAGCATCAACCATAGCGAGGAGTGTGGTTGGAATATTAATGAGCCTCATGCCGCGTTTGTATGTTGAAGCAACAAAACCTGCAATATCTATGATTATACCACCACCAAGTCCAATGATAAAATCGGCGCGGGAAAAATTATGTTCAAAGAGCATTTTATATATGCTACTTACTATTTTCAGGGTTTTGTAATTTTCACCATCAGGTATGACCTTGGTGAAAACTTCAAAACCATTTTTTTCTAAACTATCTCTGAGCTCTAAAAGATATAGTGCGCCAACCAATGGGTTCGTAATGACCAATACCCTGATATGGTCTTCAGGTTTTATTGCCAACCTTTGCAAAATCCCCGCACCAATAATTACTGGATAATGTCCTGCCTTGGTCCTTACAAATACTTTATATTTTTTGTTAAAATCATTCGGGATTCTTAATCTTAGTTTTTCAATAATTTCCTGGACAATGTCCTTAACCGTCTTTTCTGTTGTATCAATAGACACCTCAGCAAAATCATAAAGCCCCTTTCTTTTATTATAGAGCATTTTTAAGTCGCTGACTGATTTGATAAGGGGCCTTGTGCCATTCAAGTGAATTCTCTGCTTTAAGACAGATAGCCCAGTATAGAGATAAACAACTATTCCCATATTTTTCAAAATACCGCAGTTCTTCTCACAAAGGACCATACCCCCACCAGTCGCAATAACGGTATTCTTCAAACTCTTAATATTCTTTAATACCCATGCCTCTCTTCTCCGAAAATATGGTTCTCCCCTTTTTTCAAAAATTTCTGCTACAGTTTTTCCTTCAGCAAGTTCAATCATATAATCTGTTGAAATAAAAGATTTGTGCAACCGCTGAGCAAGGTATCTGCCAATTGTATCTTTACCCGCTCCCATAAAACCTATAAGAATAATATTTTCAGACATTTTTTATCCTCTTTTGATATAAACGGAATGCTTTTTTTATATCCTGGAGATTGTCGTTCCCAAACTTTTCACAGACAGCATCAGCAACAACATATGCGAGCATTGCCTCACCAATCACTGCCACTGCAGGAACAACACAGATATCTGCCCTTGTTGTATAGGCAGGCACACGATTCTTTGTCTTGATGTCCACTGAATTTAAAGGTTTACTGAGTGTTGGTATGGGCTTGACATAAAGGCGGATTATAATCCTTGCACCATTACTCATACCACCTTCAATCCCGCCTGCACGGTTGGTCTTTCGGTAAAAAACCTTTTCTTTTTTGTAGTATATCTCATCATGGACCTCTGAACCAAATCGTAGTGCATTTTTAAATGCATCTCCAATCTCAATCCCTTTTACTGAAGGGATAGAAAGCATTGCAAAACCAATTTGTGCGTCAAGCCGTTTATCAAATTGGGTATATGAACCAAGTCCTGCGGGAACATTATCTCCGTATATCTCAACTATCCCTCCAAGTGTATCACCTTTTTTTCTTGCCCGGTTGATGAGATTGCAAATCTCTTTTTTACATCTAACATTGCCTATAGTAATGGTGCAAGATGTGATTAGAATATTAAATTCTTTCAGGAATGCCTTGAATATCGCACCAGCACTGACCCGTGCTACAGTCTCCCTTGCTGATGCCCTTTCTAAAACATCTCTTATATCACTGAAGCCAAACTTTAATACACCAGCGAGGTCTGCATGCCCGGGTCTTGGTGCAGTAATTAGACTCCTGAAATTTTTCGCCTCAAAATTTTCTGCTTGATAATCCCTGTTTTTTACAAAAAGGTGAATTGGTGAACCGATTGTCCTTGCCTGCCGTATACCCGACAAAATCTCAACACAGTCAGATTCAATCATCATACGCTCACTCCTTCCATAACCAGACTGACGCCTTTTGAGCTCTCTATTTATCAAATCCACAGAAATCCTTAAGCCAGCCGGCATACCATCAATAATGACTGAAATGCCCTTATTGTGCGACTCTCCTGATGTGAGCATTCTTATCATTTAGCACCCCCTTTTAATGCCCTTTTCATAATAGCAACAGGCGGCTTTTTTTTGGTCCAGAGGCTAAACGATAGTGCCGCCTGATATATAAACATACTGATACCATTAACCTGAAAGATTTTCCTCCGTTTAAGTTTTTTAAACTTATAATTCACATCATAATAAATACTACCCTCATTTAACGTAGGGACAACCATATTCTGCAGGTCAATGGATGTAGCATTAATTACTACATCAATATATTTAGCAACACCATTTATCTGTTCAAAATCGATTACTTCTGCCTTGCAGAACCTGGTTATCTCCTCTGCTTTACAGATTGTTCTATTGGCGATAAAAACCTGCCCTGGATGTTCATTTTTTAACACATAAGCACAGGCACAGGCAACTCCACCTGCACCAATAAGCAAAACAATCTTGTCTCTAAGATTGATACTATGCTCTGAAAGGGATTTTTTAAATCCATAAAAATCTGTATTAAAACCAATACTTTTATTTTCCTGTATAAGAACTGTATTTACCGCACCGATCTCATTTGCAGTATCATCAATAAGATCAAGATATTTTAATACTTCCTTTTTATAAGGGTTTGTGATATTTGCACCATTAAACTTTAATTGCTTTAAAAGGGAAATAATTGTCCCGAAAGCATCAGACGGAACACGCATCGGATAATAGACACCTTGGA
Organism: Caldifarciminota bacterium; assembly: GCA_037444665.1. Taxonomy (GTDB): domain Bacteria; phylum Hydrothermota; class Tepidihabitantia; order SM23-42; family JAOAFX01; genus JAOAFX01. Next base: position 14,072 of record JBBILZ010000007.1, on the reverse strand, counting down.
TTTTCAATTTTCTAAAAGCAGTATTATGAATCAATGGTGAATAGGTCTGGTCTAGTGGATAACCAATTACACCGGTAATGAACATAATTTTACCTCATTGATAAATAACTTAAGTTTAACAGGGTCTTTTTTCCCTGGTGTCTTTTCCACACCTGTGCATACATCAACACCATAAGGTTTAATAATTTTAATTGCCTGATTAACATTTTGCGGAGTTAAGCCACCAGCAATGATTAGATTATTTGCATAATCACCAATACCTTTTATCTTTTTCCAGTCAAATTCCTTACCACTGCCTTTTCCCGGGTCAAACAGAAATCCAGATACTTTATACTGTTTCATATGTCTGACCAAACCATAAAGATTTGTATGACCATCTATATTTATCCTTTTTATGATACGGGCACACTCTATTAAGTTGCAATATTCTTGTGTTTCATCACCATGGAGTTGTGCCACATCAATTTTTGTGTATTTTACAATTTCGTTCACTCTATTTAACGGAGTATCCATGAAAACACCTACTGTTGTAATAAACGGCGGCAGTATCTCAATGATTGACCTTGCCAGTTGAGGTGTGACCATTCTTTTTGAAGGAACAAAAATAAAACCGATTGCATCAGCGCCCATATCAACTACCATTTTTGCGTCCTCAAAATTTGTAATCCCACAGATTTTAATCTTTATCATAATCAATCCATTCACATCCTTCTTGAAAAATTTTTTGAAAAACTCTTTTATCACCATTATTGATTGCATTAATAAGAATATCAATCTTCTCTTGCAGGTTACTAAACAATTCCAATTGATAAGGATTCAAGGACTGGATTTCATAATAAAGTGCAGGGTTTTCCCTTATCACTGTAACTGCGGTTCTAAGTTGTAAGCCGAATGTAGTGCTGGCAATCTTTTGAAAGTCTTCATAATTATAACCACTATCAACAAGTGTTTTGATAAAAAGGATATTAATAAAATGGGAGAGGCCCAGTACATATGCAACCAGTCTATCATGCTCATCAAACGAAAGGTTAATCAGGGTTGATGCGGTATCTCTGAAGAATGACAAAACTTTTTTGTCTGCTACTATGCAACCACAACTGCATAAACAGATGATTTTATCTGTTAGTGTACGGCAGGACGGTCCAAACATTGGGTGTATGCTGGTAATTTTTATTTTATTATCAATTGCCAATTTTACTGCCGGTATTAAATGTGCCTTCACACTTGCAATATCAAATACTATGCCCTGATATTTCAGCCTCACAATCTCTTCAATAACTTCTGGTACAATTTTCAGTGGTGTTGAAATAAGCACACAGGATTTATCTTTTAACGCAGTCCGCAGGTTTCTGTAATATGGGATTCCTTTTGGACCGTTATCCCTGACATCGCAGATTGAAACCTTATGGCCCTGGTTTTGAAAAAAGTTCGTAAACCAACGCCCCATTGCACCGAGACCACCAATGATTAGGATATCTTCCCGGTCTCCAGTATATGCTGAATAATCAATTTCTTCCTGACGGATTCGTGCATATTCAATGATTTTTGTAATTATTGGACCGACCAGATTTTTGTCCAATCCTAATTTTTTTGCATAATCAAGGCTATTTTTGATCACTTGTTTTTCTACACTCCAATCACGCAATGGAAGCCCCAATTTTTTCTTCTCTTTACCAATTTTTTCAGTCAGGGATAAACGCTCATAAATCATTCTGATGATTCCGCGATCAATGGCTTTTACCTTCTTTCTCAAACTTGCAATTTTTTTCATCCAGCCTCCTGATTTTTCAATTCTCTTATTTTATCAACGATATTCTCTGCCTGAAGAATACTTGTTCCCACAAGGATCGCATCAAAACCTGCCTCTTTTAATTTTTTGATATCGGCAAAGTTCTTTATCCCACTTTCACTCACCGCAATAATTTCATCAGGGATTAAAGGGCGCAACTTTAAAGATGTTCCCAGGTCTACCCTGAGGTTCTTCAGGTTTCTGTTATTAATACCAATAATCTCTGCACCAGCATTTAATGCCCTCTCTATTTCAGTTATATTATGTGTCTCAATTAATACAGCAAGATTCAACCTCTTGGCAATCCTTACGAATTTTCTTAACTGCTCCTGGTCAAGTATACTGACAATGAGTAGTATTGCATCAGCACCCAGATAATGTGATTCATAGATTTGATATTCATCAACAATAAATTCTTTTCTCAATACAGGAACCATACAGTTTTTTTTCACTCTGATGATATGATTTTCATTCCCGCCAAAATATTTTTTATCCGTGAGCACTGATATGGCATCAACACCACCTGCTTCATAAACCTGCGCCAGGTTTTCAGGTGAGTAATGCTTAATGATATTGGAATTAGATGGTGACCGTTTCTTCATCTCAGCAATCAATGCAATTCCATTTTTTATTATACTCTTTTTAAAATCCCTGATTCCAATCATTCTGTTACCCATAAAACTATGTAACGGCACAACTGTTTTTTTCCTTTCAACCTCTTGTTTTTTGAATATTACTATCTCTTCAAGAAAGTTCATTGGTAAACCTTTTCAATGCCTCAAATTTACCTGCTGCCCATCTGGAAAAGACAGATTCACGAGCCAGTTCAATACCCTGTATAATAGATTCAGCTTTTCCTGCCACATAGATTGCAGCACCAGCATTCAATATTGCAATATCGGTCTTTGGTCCTGGTATGCAGTTAAGTATATCAATAAAAACCCTTATATTATCGGCTTTATTTGCTACCCTCAACTCTTCTATACTACATTTTTTAATACCAAAATCTTCTGGCGAAATTGTATAGTCAATTATTTTGCCATTATTTAGCTCACTAACATAGGTTATAGTAGTTGTGGAAATTTCATCAATGCCGTCAGCACCATGAACAACAAGGCAGTGTTCTGCACCAAGGTGTTTTAAAACTTCTGCAACAGGTGTTAAAAATCTTTTATCGCACACTCCAATGACCTGCCTTTTTACACCTGCTGGATTGACAACTGGACCGAGCAGATTAAAGATGGTTCTTATTTCCATTTCTTTTCTTGGTCCTTTTACAGATTTCATTGCTGGATGGAATAAAGGAGCAAAAATAAATGCGATATTATGTTCCTTAAGGCATTTTTCAACCTGGTCTCTTGTTAAATCTATCTTGATACCCAGTGCCTCTAATAAATCAGCACTTCCGCAATGGCTTGAATTTGAGCGATTACCATGCTTGGCAACATAACAACCAGCACCTGCTGCAATAATTGCAGAAATTGTAGAGATATTAAATGTCCCTGAAAGGTCTCCTCCTGTTCCACAGGTATCAATAAGTGGTTCTGAATCAAAATTTATATAGACCATCTTTTCCCGCATTGCCTTTGCAAAACCAATCATTTCTTCAATGCTTTCTCCTTTTATCCTCAGTGCAGTAAGTAATGAACCAATCTGGGCAGGTGTAGCAACCCCATCCATAATTTCTGAGCAAACTAAATAGGCTTCAATCTGGTCTAATGATTTTTTGTCTATAACTTTTTTGATTGCCTCGGTTATCTTCATACTTTCCTCCTCACACCGAAACAGGAATAATTGCCAGTATGACAGGCAATACCGTTCTGCTTAACAATTGCAAGGATTGCATCACGGTCACAATCCACACGCATTTTGACCAATTCCTGAACATTGCCTGATGTTCGGCCTTTAAACCATAGTTCTTGCCTGCTCCGGGAAAAGTACCACATCTTTCCAGTCTCAAATGTCTTCTGCAATGAATCCTTATTAGAATAGGCAAGCATCAACACAGTGCCTGAAACATCCTGGGTTATGGTCGGGATTAATTCTGTTCTCCAATTGAGTGATTCAATAAATGCCTGCTGCAGTGAGACCTTTTTTGTATAAAGTGCCATACCCATTTGCACATCAATATTCATCTGGCTGAGAAGCTTTATCTCATCAAGTGTGGAGACACCACCTGCGACTGTAATCCGTCGGTCTGTAGCCTGGCGCAATTTTTTTACAGCTTCAATATCAATCCCTGACATTGTGCCTTCACTTTCAACAAATGTAAATAAGAATTCATTGGCATAAGGCTCAAAGTCTTTAATAACATCAAAGAGGTTAATACCAGTCCTCTCTTTCCAGCCCTTAACAACAATTTCATTATTGAATGAATCAAGGGCAATGATAATCCTTTCCCTACCCACTTCTTTTTTAAGTTCATCAAGAAATTTTTTATCTGGCGTTTTGCCATTAAATGCCTTTGAACCAATTATGATTTTTTGGGCGCCCGCATTTAATAGCTCTTTCGTTTTTTTTATACTATGAATACCTCCACCTACACGACAATCAGCAATTTTTAACAATTTTTCTATAATACTTAAATTGTCACCTTTGCCCATTGCCGCATCAAGGTCAATCACTGCAATCTCGTTGTATATATTAAATTCGCGGGCAATGCTCAAAAAATCATCAAATTCAAGCACCTTTTCATTGCCCTGTCTTAACTGCACAACCTTACCACCCATTAAATCAATTGAACTTATTACCATCTTACATTCACCCCTTTTTTATGTAAAAATTTTTTTATCTCTCTGATTGTTAATTGTTCATAGTGTAAAGCCGATGCGAGAAGAACAGCATCCGCATAGCCGTATTTAATAACCCGGTAAAGCTGTTCAAGGTTTCCTGCTCCACCCGAGGCAATTACTGGAACCTTCACGCCCGATGAAACCGACTTTGTCAACCTGATATCATAGCCTTTTTGTGTTCCATCACGGTCAATTGAATTTAACAGGATTTCACCGGCACCAAGTCTTTCGCACTCCATTGACCATTCAATCACATCCCTACCTGAATCAAATCTTCCACCATGTGTATAGGCATTCCATTTCTTTCCCATACATTTTGCATCAATGGAGACAACAATACACTGATTACCAAAGAGCTCTGCACCTTCTTTTATCAATACAGGATTTTGTATTGCTGCAGTGCAGATAGCAACCTTATCCGCACCCGCATTGAGCAATCTCCGCATATCGTTTTTTGTTCTTATACCACCTCCCACACAGAGCGGAATAAAAACCTTATGGGCAACTGCCTCCACAACCTTAATCATTGTTTTTCTTTGTTCAATGGATGCAGAAACATCTAAAAATATAAGTTCATCTGCACCTTCATCATTGTAGTATTTGGCAAGTTCAACAGGGTCACCAGCACTCTTCAAATTTTTAAACTGCACACCCTTAACAACTTTTCCATTATCAACATCAAGGCAGGGAATGATTCTTATCGTCAACATCTTACCACCCAGTTTTTCAATAATTTTAATCCTTCTTTACCGCTCTTTTCAGGATGGAACTGGACTGCATAGATATTGCCTTTATTGATTATCGCTGGATAGTGAACACCGTATTCTGTGATTCCGACAATCAAATCCTCTATAACACCATAAACATAATAACTGTGCAAAAAATAGTAGAAGAGATGACTGTGTGATTGACTAACCATTGCACAGGGTCTAACAATCTCTACACGATTCCAGCCAATCTGAGGGACCTTACACCGGGTAAATTTTTTGATAATACCTTCAAATACACCCAGACCTTTAATACCCGGTGATTCTTCACTCCTTTTGAACAGCAACTGCATGCCAAGGCATATCCCGAAAAATGGTTTATTCAACATTATCCATTCATAGACTTTTTCAAACAGATTTCTCTTATGTAATTCCTTAATCGCATATCCAAATGCACCCACTCCAGGCAGGATGATCTTTTTCACTCCTTTAAAGTCAGCTGGTTTTTTTATTAAACTATGTTCAACCTTAAGATGATTCAATGCATTTACTACAGAAAGAAGATTTCCTGCTCCATAATCAATAATTCCAATCATATTACCCCTTTTGTGCTGGGAATCCCTTTTATTTTTTTATCAATCCTGCATACCTGATTCATTGCCCGTGCAAATGCCTTGAACATAGCCTCAGTCTTGTGATGGTCAGATCTACCGGCAAATACCTTGATGTGAATCGTACATAAACAACCATTTACAAATCCAGCAAAAAAATCATAGACCACATCTAAATTAAGGTCACCAACCTTATTGCCTTTGAATTTACCTGAAAAATTTAGTAGTGGCCTACCTGAAATATCAATGGCTACCATTACCAGTGCCTCATCCATGGGCTGAATAAAGAATCCAGCCCTTTCAATATTTTTTTTATTACCCAGTGCCTTATTAAAAGCCATTCCCAGACAATAGCCAGTATCTTCTAAAAGATGGTGCTGGTCCACATCAATATCCCCTTTTATTTTCGCCGCAAGGTTGAATCTTCCATGTTTTGCAAAGGTCTCAAGCATATGAGTGAAAAACCCAATAGGTGAGACAATCTCTGTATTTCCATTACCATCAATATTCAAGGTAATACTGATATCTGTCTCTTTTGTTTTACGATTTATCTCTGCTCTACGCATTTTTTACCTCCAGAAATTTCAAAAGACTTTTTAAAAAGAACTGATTCTCTTCTGGTTTGCCAATAGTGACACGGAGTTTATTATCTAAAGATGGATGATTAAATTTCCGCACAAGAATTCCTTTTTTATAGAGTGCTTGGAAAACTTCATTGGCATTATGTTTTTTTAGTGTAAATAGAATAAAGTTTGCCCGTGATGGGATAGGTTCTATGTCCGGGATAAGTTCCAGTTCAGCCATTACCTTCTCTCTTTCCTTAATTACTTTATTGACCGTGTTCAACACAAATTTTTTTTGACCGAGCAAAAATCCACCTGCTACCTGCTGGAATATGCCCACTGAGAATGGAAGTTTTGCCTTTTCAATCTGTGCCACAATATATTTATTACCGATGAGATAACCGAGCCGCAAACCTGCAAAACTGAAAGCCTTGGAGAATGTGCGGAGGATTAAAACATTTTTATACTTGTTCACAAGATGCTGGGCAGTTGATTTGTGAAATTCAAAATATGCCTCATCCACAACGACCAGACATTGATTTAATTTTACAATCTCCTCAATTGCAGAAATATCTATTGTGGTGCCCGTAGGATTATTGGGCGATGCAAAGCACATTAACTTTGTCTTTCGTGCCAGGGTATACAATGCACTCACATTGAATGAAAAGTCTCCTTTAAGTGGCACTTCAGTTATACAGAGATTCATCAGTCGTGCACAATAGGCATAGATGGCAAAACCAGGGCTGACCAGTGTAATATTATCCCCTTTATCACAGACCGAAAGCATTACCGCAAGGATCAACTCATTAGAACCATTGCCCGCAATGATGTTCTCATATGGACAATCTGTGTAATGTGATAGTGCCTTTTTCAACGCAATGTTATCGCCTGCTGGATAACGGTTCCAGGCATATTTTTTCATTCTTTCCATAATTTCATTCTTAAACTCTGCCGGTATGTCGTAGGGTGATTCATTCTGATTCAATTTGACCAATGCCTGCTGGGGTACTTCATAAACAGGTAGTCCAAGCACTGATTTTTTGAGTTTTATCATACTACAACCTTTCGGAATTCATATTCCAGGATATCTGTCGCGCCAAGCTTTTTTAATTTAGGAATCAATTTTGCAACCTCATTCTTTTTCACTGCCACTTTTACCGCAAAACCCTTTTCTCCATAGAGTGGTGCAATAGTTGGTGAACGCATACAGGGTAGAATCTTTACTATGGCATTAAATTTTTCCTTTGGCACATTCATCTCAAGCATTACCCTTTCCCGTGCATCAAGGACAGCCTGGAACAACATCTTTAATTCTTCAATCTTGTTCCTTTTCCAGATATCATTCATCGCCTTTTTTGAAGCAATAAATCTTGTCGTGGAATCCATTATCACCTTAAATATTTTAAGCTTATGCTCTTTCAAGGTATTACCCGTAGCAGTGTTATCAACAATCATATCTGCATCTTCTGGAGGGTAGACTTCGGTTGCACCATAGGTGCGGACATATCTATAACTGAATCTTTCTTTGTTCATAAAGTCCTTCGTCAGCCGCTCGTATTCTGACGCAACAATTATTCTCTTTTCGCGTAAATCTTTCTCTCCCATATTCTCGGGTATGGCAGATACAATCTTCACCGGGTCCAGTTTTAAATCCACCACTTCAACCACCTCTACCTGTGATTCCACTATCCAGTCTTTACCTGTGAAGCCTGTATCATGCGAACCATATTCAACCAATTCAGGAATATTTTGTGGCCTTAAAATCTTTATCTCAAGTTCTGGGTCATTGACGATTGGACGGTAAACCCGTTCATTCTTAGAAATATTTATTCCGGCATCTGCCAATAATGTAACAACGCTTTCATAAATACTCCCTTTTGGAATCGCAATTCGTAATTTTTGCAAGATAACCTCCTTGATATATAATTATTTTCTTAAGGCAAACAAATGCCTTAAATTTGCTTTTTAGGGAATAGTTAAATTTTTATGTATGATTAAAAGATGGTTGCACTTCCGGGACCAAAAAAGGATATATAGGCCTTTATTGGGCCCGGAAGTGCCAATACCAGTAATGATTAAAGTGGAATCTTGTAGTATTGTGGTTAAGATAAATAATATCCGATATTGCCCCTTTCGGACAATCGGCTCTGAGTTTTATATTGCTTAAAATCCTAACCACGGTGCCAAGTATATTTAAAAAATAAAAACTGTCAAGTACCAAAATGCATTCTCTTCTTAAGACTTAAGTCCAGAATGCTACAATATCTTGCCACTATTGATAATTTGTAACCTTCTTAATTCAGATGCTACATTATAGCTTATTTAGTTTTAATAATCTGTTCATTTTGTCAGCCACCAGTAAGCTTAATTAAAATTGATTATTTTTTTCGACCGGCCTTAAATCCAATCTTCAAACAGTTTCAATCTACTTATACGGCAATACGACAATTGTCGTATTGCCGTAATAATGAACACTTAAACAATTATTTAATTGTTTAATTATCAAAGTGTATTTTTTTCTACTGTGGATCTCAAAAACATTTTTACCACATCCCTGTCAAATTGAATCCCAGAAAGTCTTTTTAATTCTGAGATTGCCTCTTTTTTCGTTTTAACCCTATGATATGGCCTCTTTGATGTCATTGCATCATAGGCATCAGCAACCGCAAGGATTCTACCAACCAAAGGAATACTACCATCATCTAACCCTTCAGGATAACCTGAACCATCCCAGAACTCATGATGGCACTTAACACCATCCAATATCTCAGGAATATCAGTAAAACCTGATAGAATATGATAACCCCTTAAAACATGTTTATCTATCTCCTCTTTCTCTTCTTTAGTCAATGGCTCTGGTTTATATATAATCATCTCATCAATCCCAATCTTTCCTAAATCATGCAATAAGGCACTCGCCTCTATCATTACCAGCTGCTCTTTACTAAAACCCATATTTTCAGCAATCGCCCGGGCATACTTTGCCACCCTCTGGCTATGACCATCTCTGTAAGGCACAATGCTATCAAGTGTCTTACCAATTTCCCTCAAATCAACCAACGCCTTCCCAGGTTCACTTTTCAATGCCTTAACAATCTCTTTTAAACAGGCAATCAAGACATCAAGATAAAGATGCTCCAAATTATCTTTTTTGATTTGCACTGTTTCTTTTTGCTCTCAACTTTACAGCTTTTATCGAACCTGTTGCTTAACATCAACGATGAATCTTAATTAATTTTGCCCTACCCAGAATTTCATTTTGAGAAACGATTGTAATAAAGTATATGCCTGATGGCAGCTTATTTATCTTTTCTCCTTCAATCAGAATGTGATAGGGAGTAGATCCAGTCCTTGCCTTGTATACAGTCTGTCCTAACACATTAAAAATTTCAATCTCAATAGGGTTGGAAGAAATATGTGAGAACCTTATTTCAATTGTATTGCTAAAGAAAGTTGAGGTGCAAGTAAAATTTGGTATAGCATTACCTTCTGATGTTTCAAGAATAGATTGTCCACCTTCACAAATGACCGTTCCATTTATTGCCGGTATTATTATATTAGGGGTTATTGTATTAACTACGGGATTTACAGTTGTAACATTAGCTGTTAGATTACTAATTCCAATCGGGGGTGTGTAAGCAGACAAATCCAACATAAATGTATCTTCTAAGCAGATTTCTCCTGTAGTATCAAATCTTATCAGTGTCATTACATTTTCGTCAGGTCCTACCAAATGGCTACCCCAGTATAGAAATCCATCTCCATCTTCTAAGATGCTACTGCATACTGCAAATGTATTAGGATATTCAGCAGTTTTTGACCATATTACATTCCCTTGAGAAGTTAATTTTATAATATAGGGTGTCTGTATATAGATGTCGGATGAGTCTCTATACGCCCATCCACCAATTACATATTCTCCAGTTTGGGTATTAGTAAGAGCAATAGCTCTGCATTGAACGTGAAAATTATTTACAAAGATATCAAATCCGCGTGCCCATTCAAGAGAGCCACTTGCGTCAATCTTAATAACACCGATATCATCATCGGAATTACCACTCACCGCTCTATATACAGCAGTTACAAATCCACTGTCAGGTGTTTGAATCAAAGTGTATGCCCGCATTGACGCGTCAGATGAAATGGATATTGTCCACGCTGGTGTGCCATTTTCATCTAACTTAGTAATAAAGGATACATATGTCGATGGCGTTTGAGTAATAATGCCTGCAATTGCATAGCCAGAATCAGCGGTATTGATAATTAACTTGCTAAATGATGAAACATCGGATGAAATATCTATGGTTTTTGCCCACATCATATTGCCAAGGCTGTCAAGCATTATATTAAATATGTCATAGGAACCACTGTAGGCATTCGTATATCCTGTTAATAAATAGTTTTTTCCCTGTCCGCTGGCTAAGGACCATATTATATCATTACCCCCCGCATCAATAGTTTTGGCGTATTCCAAGTCACCACCGGCAGAGAATTTAAGCAGAAGACAATCTTCAGGTCCCAAGACCGGCCCGGTGTAGCCAACAGCCAAATATCCCTGGTCATATGTTTCAATTACATCCCATAATCGGTCCCAGGAAGTGATATCCAGGCGCCTTGCCCATACAAAATTATAGAAATGATCCACCTTTCCAATAAAAGCATCCATATCACCAGCGTTTTCAGCGGTTGCCCCAATAATTACATACCCATCATCATAATATGTTCTAATTACTTTTTCAATACGAGTCTGTAATCCCATTTCGGGGGCATCAAAATCCTTAATTAACTGAGTCTGGGCAATCAGGATACTTATTGTGCAACCCAATAAACCAGTCAATAAAGGCATTGAGCCTTTAGCTGTAAAATGGTTCATTTTGCCTCCTTACATTGATTATTATAATAAAAATTGTGTTTGTTTTTAGTAATGATCATACCAATTCCTAATGATTTTTCAGCAGGAAATAGTCATTAAGTTAAATACTTGACATATTTTTTATTTTTGTTATAATGTTTCCGCTTATGTACAACTATTCTCCTGAATTCAAAGTCAAAATTGTCAAATATTATCTTTATAACCAAAATACATCATTAAGAAAAACAGCATTAAGATTTGGGGTTAATTACCGTAGTGTTTTTAAGTGGGTGAAATTATATAAAGGGGGAGGCAGTGAAACGGTCTTCTTGAAGTACAGGAAGGCTTGGAATAGAAAAAATAAAGAAATTGAACAGATGATTGTTAATTTAAAAGAAAATGAGCCCAGATTGACTATACGAGAAGCTAAAAAAATTCTAAACAATAAGGGAATCAATGTTTCCATTAAAGGCATTTGGTCAATCTGGCGGAGATATGGATATGCTGGTTTTCAAAAAAATAATATGACCAATAATTTTACAAACTATTGTGTATGGACCGAAGAGGCTAAGGCAATGTATGAAAAAGCTGAAAGAATGTTTCGCCAAAAGAAAATCAAGGATGCGGCAGAGATTTTGAATAAAATTTCTTTCCTACCCGAAAATAAATTGGTTCAACAGATTCCTGATAGATTTTTAGCTCTAAAAAGACGAATAGAGAAAATGGGCATTATGTTTGGTTCAATTTCTCATAGGAAATATATCATAAAACTGCGAGAGCTCTTTGAGACCTGTATTAGTAAAAATTACCTTTATTCAGCATTAAGGATTGGCACGATGGAAGTTATTGCCTTGAGTTGGATACCTAATCCAGAAGAACAATTAAAAAAGATTAGTTTATTGGAACAATTGGTTAATAATTCCAAAAATTATTATTCTTATCTCCTTTTTGAGCCATATTTTACACTCAACATTTGTAAAGGTATAACTTATGCATTTACCTCAAGAATAAATGAAAGTTATAAATGTGCAGCTATTTGTAGAAAATTATTAAGCAACAAAAAACATCAGTCAGCCTTTTTTATGTCCCATCTTGGATACCTGTATTCAAATCTACAGGATTATAGTAAAGCTGAGAAATTGTTTTTAAGGGCAATAGATAAATTAGACAATACAAAAAATAGGCGCTTACTGGGTACTCTTGCTTTTATTTATCTCTATAAGGGAGAATATGTTAAAGCAATTAAATTATCAAAGTTTGTTAAGCACACAAATTGGGGTGCTGCGCGTTGGGATATTCTTTTTCGGGCTTCTCTGCTTTTAATGAAGGGTTACCCGAATGAAGCAATTTTGCAGATCAACAAAGTAATCACACTATTCAAAAAAGAAAATATTATAATCAATCTATTTAAATCTATTTTTATTGTTGCAGGTGCCTTTATCAGTATGGGTGACCGAATTAAGGCAAAAAAACTTATTAGGGGTCTCATTCCTTTATTGAAGAAAAACAAATTAGATCTTGAAATGAAAATCTGTAAGTACTTATTTATTAGTAAGAAAAAACTCATATGTATTCGTTCAACTAATATCCTGCCGACTCTACGACTACTTTTTTTATTAAAAAGTGGGGCATACTACCAAGCTTTGAATTTTGCAAGGAAAAAAGGAATAAGTGATTACTTTTATAAATTCTGTTTGTTCAATAATGAAATAGTAAAAGCACTTGTGCAAAAAGGAAAACCAACAGGGTTGCCAAAAAGTTTATTACAATTACCTATATTTAATGATGAAAAATTAGTTTATAAATTTAATATTCTCGGCTCCTTGCGTGTTCATAAAAATCAGAAATATTTAAAAGTAAGATTGAGGCCAAAGGATTCGGCATTTTTGATCTATCTCTGCACAAAGGCGATGGAGCCGAAAAAGGCGATAAATTTAGATGAGGTCTATAATAATTTCTGGCCCGGAAGTGAATCTGCATCCCGCAATTTTTCGCATTTGTTGGTCAGAATAAAAAAGGCATTAAAGGTACCAACCCATCTATTGAATATTTCAAGAAGCTATGGCGAGCCGGAGTTAATAAACGAAGGAATCTATTTTACCACGGACTATCAGGAATTTGAGCAGACACTTGCCCGGGCAAAGGCACTTGAGCGGGCAGATGAATGGGGATTTGCCAGAAAAGAATATTTACGAGCATTTAATTTATTCCGCGGTGAGCCATTTAAGAAGAATTTTGATGATTGGTCAGTAAATATGCGGTTTAAGATCTTGACCCAGCTTGAGACTGAGGCAATAAATTTTGCAAAGAGTTGTCTGGAACATAACAAGGAAATCCGCCAAAAAGAACGGCGGACGCCAAAAAACATGGCGGATGCAAGAAAAGTTTTGCAAAAAGTTTTAAAAATCATTCCGGATTCAGAGGAGATACAAAAGTTGTTGGATGGTTTGATGGTTGAATAGTTGGATGGTTTTGTGGTTGGATGGCTGGATAGTTTTATGGTCTGATACTCTCATAGTCCGATGGTCTTATGGTCAGGAAAAGATTGTATCAGCCATTTCCAAATGGACGATTTATTCGGTTCAAGGTAATAGGTTAGCCATCTTAAAAAATTGGATTAAATCAAAGTAATTGCCCAATTTCCCGAAGGGACTCTCGTCCCATCGGGACGGAGCATTGGGCTCTTTTTGGTGCTTGATAAATCAAGCAACTACAATTTCAGGATGGCTAAACTATTACGGTTCAAGTTTTTCTGAAA
>JBBILZ010000006.1:0-64067 GCA_037444665.1 Caldifarciminota bacterium | reverse complement strand
CCTTCTCATAAAAAAATCATTGCCGGCACAGGCATTGATCCAATCATTCAGGAATCCGGAAAATTCAAAGGGCAATACAGAATCTCCAAACGAGGTAACCGCCATCTGCGCCGGACAATCTATCAGATAACCCAGGGTGTTATCCTTTACACCCAAATGTTTCGTATCTACTACGAACGGAAAAGGAAACAAGGAATGAAACATAAAAAAGCCGTTATCGCCACCGCAAACAAACTCCTGCGCGTCCTCTATACCTTGCTCAACAGAAAAATTACCTTCTCTGATATTCGTCATCCTGAATTACCCCCGATTCAGGCGCTAATGGCTTCATAATACCTCCTTTTTCTACTATATTATAATTATTTTTTTAAAAAAGTCAATACCTATTTAATCTTCAAAAATTTTTTTTGTCAACCTTGCCATTTTGTTGCCATATAATTCACAAGTAACAATCGTTCTCTTATCAGGTCTTTCAATGCTCACGGGCCCATAATGATAAGCACCATGCTCACCCATTACAATCATTCCATGGATCAGAAATGATTCAAGGATACTCAAGATTGTGGTCTCACTACCACCACCAATACCACCACTGGAAGTAAATGCACCGGCTACCTTACCTGATAATTTACCATGATACTTAACACTCTGGTCAATCAATGTTTTCATTTCTGCACACATTAATCCATAATAGGTTGGAGAACCAAAGATTAAAAGATGATATTTGAGCAGGTCTTTTGGTTTAATATCTTTTATGGGCAATAGGTCAACCTCAATCCCCTGTTTTTTTATACCCCGGGCAATTGCCTGTGCCATCCTTTTTGTATTGCCCGTGGCCGAATAATATCCAACGAGTGCTTTTAACATATGACCCCCTTTTATATTCAAATTTTTAATAACAAATATACTACACTGATGACCAAACAATAGAAACCAAACAGATAGAACCATTTTTGAACAAGTGCACGGAGAATCTTCAGGGCAATATACCCTGAAATAAAACTTATTATCATTCCGATGATAAGTTCTACTAAATTGCCCAATTGGGTTATCTGTTTTAATTCTAATATATTTGCACCCAACACTGCAGGTATAGAGAGTAAGAATGAGAATTTGAATGACTCTGCAGGTTTTACACCACAGAAGATGCCTGAAGAGATGGTCAAGCCTGAGCGCGATAGACCCGGAAATACTGCAAACATCTGTCCAATACCAATGAAAAATGCCCTAAATAATGAAACATCTTTAGTGCCTTTTTGCACGATTGAGGTGAGCAGGAGTATTGCACCGGTGATACCTAAGAATATCATTACAATATTTACATCACTAAATGTAGATTCAATCACATTTCTCAAGAAGATTGCAAAGATAACAATCGGAATATTGCCAATAATAATATTTACTACATATGTTTTTGCCAGAGTTTCCCATTTAATTAAACCTTTAATAATTTCAATGATTTCTTTTCTAAAGAATATCAGAGTTGCCAGGAATGTGCCAAAGTGTAAAAAAGCAGTGAGCGCAGCCGGTTCTTCAATCCCGAAAAGATTTTCTAATAATGCAAGATGGCCTGAACTTGAAATGGGCAAAAACTCAGTCAATCCCTGCACTATACCAAGAATGATAAGTTTAATCATCCGATAATAAAGGCAATGAGACCAATAAACATAATAAATTTTAATAAATTGCTTGCGCGAGAACTATTATAAAGTTGCACAATTGTAAATATGGTCAAAGGGATCACAATAACACCGACAACAATTAAGTATTTGATATTCAAAATACCGAAGATAAAAGGCAGGGGACAGGTAAGGATGAATAAAATGAGAAAAAAGCGGGCAACATTTCGTGCATTTTGTTCACCATAAATTATGGGTAATGATGCGACACTGAATTCTGTGTCTCCTTTTATATCCATTATATCTTTGATTATTTCCCTTGGCGTGTGAATCAAGATTGCAAACAATGCGGGAATTAAAGAGATAATATTCTCTGTTATGAATCCACCAAAGACAAAACTTAGTCCGGCAATGATTGCCACAATAAAATTTGCAAAAGGAGTTTTTTTAAAATATACTGCATAGAGTGAGAGCAATATTATTGTAATCAGCACGAGCAAAAAAGATTTTAATCCCAGCACTGTAGTGATGCTTAATGATAAAATTATAAATATGAGCGCCATTATCACCACAATATTTTTTTTGACCAGCCCTGCAACGAGCGGCCTTTTGGGGTTATTTATCCGGTCAATTGCTATGTCATTTAAGTCGTTTATAATATTGCCAAAGGCGCACACTAAAAAACCGACAAGACCCGCAAATATAATTTTATTGGTAAATATAATCTCTTTTCCCACCCAGACACCACAGAGCACAGAGATAAATGTAATTGCACAATTTAAGGGTCTGATTATCTTCAGGTATCCCACAGACTATTCTATCAATTTTATAATTAAAGTCAAGGAATCAAGGTGTAATGGCAGCGACAAGAGAATATACACTTTCTGCTCCTGCCTGTTTTAATACCCTTGCACACTCCTTTATGGTCGCACCCGTGGTCATCACATCATCAACAACGAGCACCTTTTTACCATCAATATTCATCCCTTTTTTCAGAACAAAGGCATTACGCACATTTTCCTGCCTCTTTTTATGGTCAAGTCTGGTCTGGGTCTTTGTATTTTTGATCCTTATCAGGGATTCAACCAAAGGAATAGATGTCTCCTGATGGATTATCCTTGAAAGGATTTCTGCCTGATTATAGGTTCTGCGCAATCTTTTCCACCAGAAGAGTGGCACAGGTGTGATAAAATCTATTTTTTTAAAATAGTAGTCTGATTTTATTATGCCTGCCATACCCAGCCCAAAAAATCTTGCAAGATTTGTTTTGCCGCGATATTTCAGATGGTGTATCATCTGGTCAATTGGTGGCACATAGAGTGTGAATGCCCTGCCATAATCAAGATATTTTTCATATCTACAATATTCACAGGTCTTTGTTTTATCAATGGGCCTTCCACAATGGGGGCAAAGAGGTGGCCGAAGATATACTACAAGGTCAAGGCAGTCATTGCAGACAAGCCCCTGGTTTATCTCTTTTTTGCAGACAATACAGGAACAGGGCAGGACAAAATCAATAAGATAAGAAAATGGTTTTAAGATCGGCGTAAGATATTTTTTTAAATTTGCTAACGACATAACAAGTATTAGAATATTAGATTATACAAAATATCAAAGATGTCAAGATAAATAGTAATTGATTTTGGACAAAATTTGATTATAATATACTTGTGCAAAATCAAAAGGGGGAATATAAAAAACAAAAAAGGATTTATCTATGATAAACGAAGAGAAAATTAAAATTATACCTATTGAATTACCATTTTTAAAAATTCTGGCTCAATATTTTGTATCTAAATTTAAAGCTAATATCCCTGATTTTTCAAAGATACTTGTAATATTTCCGAGTGAGCGGAATAAATTCTATTTTCGGAGATATTTGCTTGAAACTGCAGAAGTAAAAGGGATTATTCCGCCAATTATGTTAACGATGGATGAGCTGGTCAGGTATATTTACGAAAAGATTGGTGGTAAACAGGCAAATATTTTACACGGTATTGAAAGAAATTTTATTCTTAAAAAAACGATTGATGATTTAAAAGTAAGTTTCTGGCAGAACCTGCCTTTTTTACGGTTTATTTCTATCGGGAATAGACTCCTTGGATTTTTTGATGAATTGAGCCAGGAAAAGTTAGATATTAGTGAGATAGAAAAGAGGTCTGCTGAACTCCATTTTCCCGAACGTTATATTACAGAAGAACTACCGATACTGAAAAAGGTCTACCAGCAGTACCGAAAAAATATTGCAGAGTCAGGTTATTTAGATGAGATTGATAAAATTGAAAAAGTCTATAAAGATTACGATTCAAAGATATTTGCTGATTTTGAATCTATTGTAGTTGCCGGTATTGCTGCATTGACTTCTTTTGAAAAATTTATCATTAAAAAGATGTTAGAAGAACTACCTGCACAATTGGTTCTCCATTCAGGCGCGATAAAGGAGTTATCTGTTAGTGATGATGTCTTCAGAAAATATTTTTTACATTATGAACTATTAAAATTTCTCAATGTTGATATTGAGCGTGTAGAAATCCTCAACCATAAACCTGTGGTGCGTCCAGTAATTCATATCAATTCCCTTGAGACAATGACCAAGCAGACATTTTATCTGATTAAGGTTGTGCTTGAGGCAATAAAAAAATATAAAGACCCCCATCGCATTGGTATTGTGTTAACTGACCAGACACTTCTGTTTCCAATTACTGAGATGTTAAAATCTTATGGTCTTGAATATAATCTCTCTGCTGGTATTCCATTTAACAACCAAATCTTTTACTCATTTTTGAACCAGTTGTATGAAACAGTTAAGAGTAATTTTCACCATACAGAATTTTTTGTTTTTCTCCAGCATCCCTTGGTAAAAAATACAGTCATTGATAATGTTCGGCTCCGTCCTTTAGTTTACCGGCTGAGAAATGAAATAATTAAAGAAAATCTGAGTTATTTTGATAAAAAATTTTTCAGTAAAGAGCCTGATTTTTCACCTTTATTAAATTTTCTGGAAAAATGCTTTACTACGGTTCAGCAGAATTTGCCCCTTAATGAATATATAGAGAATCTCCATCATATGCTCAACGAAGTTCTTTTATATAATAGCGAAATCATCAAAAAGAATTTGCCGGGAATAAAAGAATTTTTTGATGAATTGGAGCATCTTGCCCAATTGCGCATTGAAAATAACCATTTTAATTCAGGCATAGATATGTTTGAGTTTATCCTCAGGGTACTGGAAGATGGAAGATATCGTATTGAAGGGGAGCCTTTAAAAGGTATTCAGATAATTGGTATCCTTGAAGCAAGAAACCTTGATTTTGATTGTATAATCATACCTTCAATGAATGAGGGAATTTTCCCGAGGCGGAGCGAAAAGGATATTTTTATCAATCCGGCATTGCGTAAGGAGATGGGTTTGATCACAAGCCAGGAGCGTGAAAATCTTTACTACTATTATTTTACCCAATTAATCAGTGGTAAAAAAGAAGTTTTCCTTTCATACATAGCCGAAGAAAAAAGTGATATTCCATCCCGTTTTATTATGATGCTTAAATCAGCTGGATATAAAGCAGATGGTGTCTCTGATATATTTGAACGTAGTGCAATAAAGATACCAGAGCATAGTGTTGAGAAAAATAGTAAAATAATGAAGGCGCTGCTAAAAATATCTCAGCGGGGTTTGAGTCAAAGTTTACTCAGTACCTACAAGGGTTGCCCATATCAGTTTTATTTGAAATATTTACTGAACATACAAGAACCCGATATGATTTCTGAAGAATTTGATGCGAGAATCTGGGGTTCAATATTTCATATAGTTGCCAAGGAGTTCTATAAAGAACATTTTCCAAAGGGCAGATTTGAACGGCGTCAAAAGAATGAGGCAATAGAAAAGTTTGAAGAACTGTTAAACAAGGCAATTAATTCCCGTGAATATATCGCTGTTCCTCCTAAACCTGTTACTTATTTTAATTTAGAGTTATACAGAATACATATAGAAAAATTTATAGAATATGAACTGGAGCGATTTGCTGAAGGGTACAGGATTATTCCTGAATATGCTGAAGAGCAGGTTACGGATAGTATTGAGATTGGCGGAAAATCAATAGGCCTGAAAGGCTATATTGACCGTATTGATATAAAGGATGGTAAATATTACATTATTGATTATAAGACTGGTAAAGTGCCGGATAAAAAGACCTATACCATTGGTGAGGAATTTTTAGAATTTCAGTTGCCACTTTATGCACTTATGTTTTTAAAAGATAGTAAAAAAAAGATTGGTGGGCTGATCTACTATAAGATCGGCAGTGAACCAATGACTTCTGATATTTGCAATGATGAGGAGGTTATTGATTATTTAAATAGATTTAGAGAAAAAATACTTATTCCGACAATTGATGAAATGTTAGATAAGGACATTCCATTTTCTCCGACTGCAGACAAAGACAACTGCGAGTATTGTCCTTATTGTGTAATATGTGGAAGGAGAGAATATGAAGGAGATTAAGAATATTGCCCTCATTTCTGCTGCTGGTTCAGGAAAGACCCATGCCCTCACCAAAAGATTTTTATTACTTTATTTACATAAAAAAAATTTTCCTTTAGAATCGCTCTATGCCATTACTTTTACCAATGCTGCTGCATATGAAATGAAATCAAGGATTATGCGATATCTTGAAGTTTTAGCCATGGACAGAGTTCTGACAAAACAAGAAAAAGATGTTTTTGAATACTTTACTAAAATCTACTCTGAAAAGGAAATAAAAGAAATCACCTCACGCAGAAGGGATTATCTGTTAAATAATCTTTCTGCTTTGAATGTTTCAACATTCCATAGTATGTTCGCATCATTTCTTTCGGTCATTCCATTTCAAGCAGGTATTCTGCCTGGTTATAAGATTATTGATGAGCCGGAAGAGGCATTAATTTTTGAACAGTCCATTGAACAGTATTTTGAATATGCACATAAAAATAGTGAGTCTAAAGATGCACTTTTAAAACTTATTCATTCGGAGCAGACTGATGCAAAAAAATTAATAAAAGAATTATATTTAAAGCTGAGCCCCTGGTTTTCTATGCTACAACAGTTAAATAAAAAAAGAGAAAAACTTAGAGAAGGGCTTAAAGAATGCCAGAAAGACCTGATATCTGCATTTAAAAAATTTAGAGATTTTGTTGATGAAAACATTTCTGCAACATATACAAATGCAGGCAAAATTAATGCAAACTGGCATGTTTTTTTAGATAAAATAGATACATTTATTTCAAATAAGGATGATGATTCATTATTTACCTTTCTTCACTACTTCACAGAGGAGTCTGCAATGGGCAAGGGTTATTTTACTAAATTTATTAAAAACATCCCTGACCCGCAGGAATATAGGAATAATATTAAGGAAATCAGAGAAAATATCATCTCCTATCTTAAAGCGTGTTCAGACAATAAACTCATTCTTTACTTTCTACCGCTTATTGAAGTTCAGGAAATATTCCAGACAGAAAAGAAGAAAAAGAATGTGATATCTTTTAGCGATATTGAAGATTATGTTCTTTCTGTTTTTGAAAAAACTTCTGAAGTGGACTATCTATACTATAAATTGGGTGCTAATATAAATCACTTAATGATTGATGAATTTCAGGATACAAGTTATAAACAGATTGATATTCTTGAGCCAATTTTGGATGAGATAACCGCAGGTGAACCAGAGGAGAAGAGCCTGTTTTATGTTGGTGACCCTAACCAGGCAATCTTTAGATGGCGCCAGGGTGCACCCGAGTTGTTTGATGAATTAAAGAAAAAATATGGCGAGAAGATTGTTAGTGAACGACTGGAGATAAATTATCGGACCAAAAAAGAAATAATAGATTTTGTAAATAAGGTTCTTGATAAAAATGATAAAACAGAACCACAAAATGTTGGTGGGTGGGTGCGTATTGAAGAAGTGGGTGACTTTGATAAGAAAGATGAAGGTATTGAAAAAACTATGGAGCGCGTCGTTGAGATAATAAAAGATTTAAAAAGTGCTGGATACAGAGAGAGCGATATTGCAATATTAACAAGAAAAAATATCTTTGCCGCAAATCTGGCTGGAATATTATCCAGGAACGGAATTCCCTGTATAAGCAGGTCACGGACAAGTATTATGGATGAGCCGGATGTGCAATTGGTTATACATTTATTAAAATTTTTAGATAATCCTGAAGATGATTTTAGTCTTCTCCATATTCTTGAATCAAAAATCGCAAAACTTGATGAGGATTTGATTTACGAGATGGTAGATATTAAAAAGAGAACGAATAAAAGTTTATATATGGTTCTTTTGGACGATTATGCTCATCTGGAGATCACTAAAAAACTTCAGGAATTGCTTTCATTTGTGCATTTTATGAACCCATACCAGTTAATTTTTAATATATATAAGTCTCTGATTGCAAGAATGTCTTATCCCATTGCAACACTGCTTGATGCAACGATTACATATATGGGTGAGGGTTATGGTTCTCTGTCTGATTTTATCAAATGGCTTGAGTATAATGGTCCAGCAATTGAAATCAAAGAAGCACAATTTGAAGGTGTACGCATAATGACGATTCATAAAGCAAAAGGTTTAGAATTTGAAATAGTAATCTTACCTGAAACAAATTTTGAGTCTGGCAGTAATAAGGAAAAAATCATATTTTCATACAAATCAAATGCAAGGCCTGATAAGATCTACTGGCGTAACTATGGAAAATATCTTCCGGGTCTACTTGAAAGAGAAAAAGAACTTGAGCAGATTGACAATTTGAATCTACTGTATGTTGCGCTTACCCGTGCTAAATCTGGTGTCTATATGTTAGGTTTCAAGACCAGAGGAAAGAATCCTGGTTTCTGGCTTGAATATATTAAAGAAAAATTTAATGGCGAACCCTTGCCTTTAGATAAGATTCCGAGAAAGCACGTAGAATCAATAGTAAAAGAAACACCTGTAAAAGAATATAAAAAGGAATTTAAAGAAGTCCAAAAAGTTACTGAGGAGAGAGAAATCTACTCGCCGACCGAGCGGGGTCTTGAGATTATTGAATTTGCACGGCGTCGCGGTATGAAATTTGGTGAAACCGTGCACAAGGTATTGAGTAAAATAGAATGGCTTGATGGTTTGGAAATTGATGAAGTTGTTGAAGAACTATTGAAGTTCACAAAAGACAACCTTGCGCGAACCAAAAAAGATTTTGAGGATATTGAAAAAAAATTGAAACCACTTTTGTATGAGACTTTTACTGACCCTGACCTGGGGTTCATATTCTATAGAGAGGGCAGAGATGTGAAATTCAAAAATGAACTTGCCCTTTATTTTGAAGATGAAAAGAAGGATGTCTCAGTGCATATTGACCGTTTGATCCTTGAACCTCAAAAAGTTTTTGTAATTGACTATAAGACCGGCGCGGAAAAAAAAGATTATAAACATCAGATTGAGATGTATAAACAGGGTCTTAAAGTAATATATTCTGATTTTAAAATTCAGGCAGTTTTGCTCTATCTTGAAAATAACCGCGGACAGAAATTAAAGATAGAATAAGATTTAGCAATTTTTTATTATCTCTTTATCAGTGCATGTCCCAAACTCAACCTGGATTGTGGTGTGGCTGATTCCAAATTTTTCCGCAAGCAGATTGTCTATTTTTTCAATGATGCTGGCGACCTCGCTTGTTCGGTAGTCTTCACATACATCAATATGCCCTTCAAAGTGTATCTCTTTATCTGTCATCTGCCAGATATGGACATGATGGAGATTATGGACTTCAGGAATTTCTTCAATGGCACATTTAATTTTCATAAGGTCAATGCCGGGAGGAGTTGACTGCATCAGGATATTTATTGTATCGCGGACAATGAGATAACTTTCGCGTAAGATATATATTCCGATAACTATGGTAAGTATCGGGTCAAGCAGATAAAAATTGAATAATTTGATAAAAAGGCTGGCAACCACTACTGCCATTGAAGACAGGGAATCCGCAATCAGGTGTAGATACGCAGACTTGATATTGAGATTATGATGGGCGTCCTTTTTTAATAATACTACACTGATGAGATTGGCGATTAATCCAATTACTGCGACGGTCATCATTAATAAACTATCTATCTTGTGTGGGTTAAAAAATCTATTGATTGCTTCCTTAAAAAGAAAGAATATAATAATAATTAGAACCGAAGAATTAAAGAATGCCGCAAGTATCTCTGCCCTTTTAAAGCCGAATGTCATTTGCACTGTGCTTTTGCGATGCCCCAGACGCAGGGCAATGTAACTTATTAATATTGCAATACCGTCACTAAAATTGTGTAGCGCATCAGAGAGTAGTGCTAAACTGCCAGCGAGCAGACCACCTATTACCTCGGCAATGGTAATAAATAAATTTAAAAAGATTACCAGAAAGATATTGCGTGTATTGACTATTCTGTGATGGATATGTTTCTCTTTCATTCCATAGAATTATAGTCTATTTCTTTCAATAATCAAGGGAATTTTTTAGAAAATAAGGTTACTAAAAAGAACATTTTAGTAGTTGCCTTATTGCCCTACAACCTTAGACCATTTTGTTAATCGTCCTTTGTTATACGGTTGCGAAACGCGTTTGGTCAATCGTCAAGAGGGTTCAGTAAAAATGGTGCTTGCTTTGGTGAAAGATTTGTCTATAATCTATTTTAATGAACAGGATTATTACAATTGTTGGTCCCACTGCAGTGGGTAAGACACATCTCGCCATTGAAATAGTCAGCAAATATAATGGAGAGATCATCTCTGCTGATTCAAGGCAGATATATAAATATCTCAATATCGGCACTGCCAAACCAGATGCTGAAGAGCGTAAAAAAGCAGTATTTCATTTAATAGATTTTTTAGAACCTGACCAGCATTATTCCTGTGGTCAATTTGCCCGTGATGCAGAAAATCTGATTGAAGAAATAATAGCAGGAGGCAGATTACCCATTATTTGTGGAGGAACAGGTCTTTATATCAGGGCATTATTCAACCCCCTGCATTATTTACCCGAATCTGATAAACGAATAAAAGAAAGACTGGAAGAGATGCTAAAACAAAAAGGGGTTGAATATCTTTATCAGAAGTTATGGGAAGTAGACCCGGAATGGGCAAGGGTCATAAAACCAAGGGATAAACAGCGTATTTTAAGAGGGCTTGAGGTCTATGAAATTGCCGGTAAGCCTTTAACAACAATGATTAAAAACGGAAAACCTAAGCCAAAATACCAGCCTTATTACATTGGTTTATATTTAGACCGTGCCGAACTATATAAAAGAATTAATGACCGTTTTGACAGTATGGTGAAAAGTGGTCTGGTTGATGAAGTTGTATCAATTTTGAAAATGGGTTATACACCAGATTGTAATGGTTTAAGAACCATTGGTTATAAAGAGATTGTCGCATTTATACAGGGTAAATTGACATTGCCCGAGGCAATCAACAAGGCAAAACAGCATACACGAAATTTTGCCAAAAGGCAGATAACCTGGTTCAAAAGAATCCCTGAAATAAAATGGTTTAAAACAGACGAGAAAGATATAGTAGAAAATATCCAGCAAATAATTTCGTCTTTTTAAAAATTTTATTACTTTAGAATTTATTTAATCTATTGCGCACAATTTTTTCTACCAGTGCAATCTCTTCTTCAATTGTTAAATTTGTGGTATCAATAAAAATAGCATCATCTGCCTTTTTCAACGGTGAGTGTTTTCTTGTTGAATCAAATGTATCACGAAATTTTAAATTATTTATAATTTCTGTCATATTGATTTTAATATTTTTCTCATTCAATTCTTTTTTTCTCCGTTTAGCCCTGGTCTTTAAATCTGCGTCCATAAAGATTTTGACCTGTGCTTTTGGAAAAACCACAGTTGTCATATCCCTGCCCTCGCAGACAATATTTTTACCACGGGCAATTGCCCTTTGTCTCTTTACCATCCATTCGCGAACTTTTTTAATTGCTGAGATTTGCGAAACAAGATTATTTATCAATGGGCTTCTGATTTCCCGTGATACATCCTTCCCGTCAAGCATTATCTTAAGGTCATCGCCATCCTTTATTAACTCAATCTTTGTATTCTTCAATAATTTATTGACCAGTTTTATATCAATATTTTTATAATTGCGTGTATTCAAGAGATACTTCAGGGTGAAGGCGCGATACATTGCACCTGTATCCAGATAGAAAAAATTTAATTTTTTAGCAACACCACGGGCAGTTGTGCTCTTTCCTGAACCTGCCTTGCCATCAATGGCAACGACAAAACCCTTCATTAAAATTCTTTCAATCCCAGCCGGGAATAATGCTTTTTGTAAAATTCACGATACTCACCGCTCTGGGTATTTTTCAGCCATTTTTGATTCTTCCGGTACCACTCAATAGTCTTTCTTAAACCAGTTTCAAAAGAGGTTTTGGGATGCCAGCCAATCTGCCTTCTGATTTTATTCAAAGATAAAGAATATCTTCGGTCATGTCCGGGTCGGTCTTTGACAAAGGTAATTAGTTTCTCGGGTCGGTTTAATTTTTTCAGGATAAACTTAACCACAAAAAGGTTGGTCAACTCATTCTCGCCACCAATATTATATATTTCACCGAGCTTGCCTTCATGAAGCACTAAATCAATGGCTTCACAATTATCTTCTACATAGAGCCAATCTCTGACATTCATCCCATCACCATAGACTGGAACCTTTTTATTATTGAGGGCATTAAGAATAACAAGCGGAATCAATTTTTCTGGAAACTGATAAGGTCCATAATTGTTTGAAGAACGGGTAATCAATATAGGTAAACCATGGGTTTTATAATATGAAATCACCAGCGCGTCTGCTGCTGCCTTACTTGCAGCATAAGGACTTGAGGGGTCAAGCGGACTGTCTTCACGGAAACTACCGTGTAAAATTGAACCATATACTTCATCAGTAGAAATTTGCAGGAATTTTTTGATGTTATATTTCAAAGCAAGGTTCAATAAAACACCTACACCAATAACATTGGTTTTGATAAATGGGGCAGGACTCATTATACTCCGGTCAACATGCGTCTCGGCAGCGAAATTAATTACCATTTCCGGACGAAATTTCTCAAATATGCGATGCATAATTGAAGCACAACTTATATCGGCGCGGACAAAATGATAATTACCCTTTCTCTCCAATCCTCTTAAGTTTTCTAAATTTCCGGCATATGTCAGTTTATCAACATTTAAGATTTTATAATAAGCGTGCTTGCTGTTAAAATAGCGAATGAAGTTTGAGCCAATGAAGCCACAGCCACCAGTGATTAAGACTTTCATATTTGGTTCTTATTTTGTATTGCGTATTGCGGGTTTGAAAGATTAACCATCTTTTCTTGTCCAGTCATAAGGGATATCTGAATTGTGTGGGTCTTTGCGGTATTCATCAGGATTTTTATAATTGTAACACTCGGTAACAACATTTAATATGATACATTCTTTTTCACTAATACATTTGAAACCGTGCCAGACCAATTTTGGAATATGAATTAAAAGATGATTATGTTCCCCCACGAAGAATTCATTTATTAAGCCTTTTGTTTCACTGCCTGCGCGGTCATCATAGAGAACAATCTTCGCCATCCCCTGAACTACGGTCATATTGTCATTCTGCAATTTGTGATAGTGCCAGGCTTTTACTACACCAGGATAGGCAGAGGTAATATAAGCCTGACCAAATTTTTCAAAAATAGCATCGTCCTTTCTTAAGATTTCCATTAATCTGCCGCGTTCATCAGGTAATAACCTTAATGTTTTAATCTGAACACCATCAATTAATTTCTTGCCTTTGAATCCAATAATTTCTTTCATTCAACTAACTCCACAAAACTCTGGTCACCAATATAAAAACGATGTGTGCGTGGTGAGATATTGGTTTGGTTGATTACTACATTCTTGCCAATGATTGAACGGTCAATACGCTTATTGAGATTGTTTATCTGAGCGCCTTCCATTATCACACTGCATTCTATCTCTGAATTGTTTATAATGACATTGTCGCCAATGGATGTAAATGGTCCAATAAAACCATTTTTAATTTGCACATTATTACCAATTACCACCGGTCCCCGTATCACACTTTTTTCAATTTTTGTTCCCTGCCCAATTCTGGTTCTACCATTTACTGTTGTATCAATTAAGAGACCCTGATGAGAAGATTCAATCCCTTCAAGGATCAATAAATTGGCCTCAATGATATCTTCTGGTTTACCTGTATCTTTCCACCATCCTTTAACACGGTCTGATATTACATTAAATCCGTTGTCCAGAAGCCATTGAATTGCATCTGTAATTTCCAATTCATTGCGCCAGGATGGTTTGATATGCTCAATTGCAGTGAATATATTTTTATTAAATAAATAAATACCGACCAGGGCTAAATTTGAAGGTGGCTCTTTTGGTTTTTCAATCAATTTTTTAACAGTTCCTTTCTCATCTACAATTGCAACGCCGAATTCCTGTGGATTGCTGACCTCGGTTAATAAGATTAGTGCATCGGGGTTAATATCTACGAATTTTTTTACAAAATCATTCACTCCTTCCTTTAATATATTATCACCGAGATACATAATAAACTGTTCATCTTTTAAAAAATCAGTCGAAATCTTTATTGCATGGGCAAGTCCCAATGGTGCAGATTGATAGATATATTCAATTTTGATATTCCAATTTTCACCATAGCCTACAGTTTTTTTTACTTCTTCAGCAGTCTCTCCAACCACAATACCGATCTCTTTGATACCACAGTTGACCAGTGATTCAATGCCATAAAAGATTATCGGTTTATTGGCGATGGGAATCAATTGCTTCGCACTTGTATAGGTCAAAGGTCTCAACCTTGTGCCAAAACCACCAGCAAGAATTAGTCCTTTCATTTTTTACATTTGATTATATTGATAATTGAGTAAAAGTCAAGCACAAAATTATTGACAAAAGAGAAATAATGTATATAATTAAAAATAAAAAGGAGGAATAATGCCTAAATGCGGCACGAAGAAAACAAAGAAGAAAAGTAAAAAGAAAAAAAAGTAACAAAATAAAAAGAGGGAGGTTCGCCTCCCTCTTTTTATTTAAACCTAGAAGATATTCTGGAGGTGGATACCCTGTCTTGAAACTCTGCACTTGCCTATTGACACACATCATTAATTAAATATAATATTATAAGCTTTGACCGTAGAGGTTGCCCTTATGAACTTCAAGGGCGATGAAGGCTCGAAAGGAGGAAATTTGGTCTACGGAAAAGTAAAGTGGTTCGATGGAAAGAAGGGCTATGGTTTTATAGAGAAAGAAGATGGATCCGGTGATGTCTTTGTCCATTATCAAGATATAGTGGGTGAAGGTTATCGGGTTCTTAGAGAAGGCGAACGAGTTAAATTTGAAATTACGCAAACTCCGAAAGGAGACAAAGCCATTAAGGTCGAACGCACTGCAAATGAATAATGGATTCATTGAATCCAGATATGGAGCCTGGGTAAAACCAGGCTCCATATTTTCCTTTGATATTTAAATATGGCTCCTGAAAAAAAAACTGATGAAATAAAAGAACTACTTAAAAACGCCGTCAATTTAGAGTTATCCGGCAAATTTAAGGAAGCCATCAGTATTCTGGAGAGGGCAATAAAATTAAATCCTAATGATGGCAATTTACTCAATCGGCTCGGCGACCTTTATATAAAAATGAGCAAACCAAAAGAAGCATTGGTTGCTTATCAAAAGGGCATTGTGGCTTTTAAAAATGATAATTTTTTACGCAATGCCCTTGCCCTTTGTAAAAAGGTTCTGCGTTATGACCCGGGTAATATTGATATAAATTTTACAATTGCCCAATTACTTATTGAATTGGATGAAAAAAGTGATGCAGCAATATATCTGTTCTCTTACATAGAAAGGCAGATGTCTACCGGGAATAAAAAAGAAGTTATGAAGGCGATGGAAATTCTTAAAAATCTTAAAGTCGGTGACCGAACAATGGCAGATAAAATGGCAACAATCTATGATACAGTTGGAGAAAAGAAGAAGGCTGAGGAGATAAAACAGGAAGCAGGAGAAGCAGTAATTGGTAAATCTACAGAAGTAAAATCAGTGATGCCGGAAATTCATCCAGTTTCGCTTGAAAAAAAATCTGAAACTTCACAACCTAAAACAATTACACAGAATATCCTTGATGCTGAATCACTAAATCGCCTTGAGAAGCTCACTGATGAGATAGAAAGGGTTACTGGAGAATTACGCCGGGCAATGCGTATTGATGAAGTCGTTATTGCAGTAGACAAATCATTATCTGTTTTCTCCCAGCAGCAAAAAGAAGCGATTAATTTGCTCCATAAATCATTGCAGGTTAATCTGGAAAATTTAAGGAAAGCGATATCTGAACTGCAGGAAGGCTCAAAAAAGAATATAAATAGTATAGAAACAATTGTTGCTCAATTAAACCGCTCCATTTCTGATATTAACAACAATCAAAAATTGATTGTCCAGGAAATAACAAATACTCTTGACCAGATAGGAGTAAAGTATGAATCAGCCACCCAGAAGATGCTAACTGATTTAAAAAATCTTACGGTATGTTATGAATCTACAAGTCAGAATATTTGTGCCAAAGTTGATGAAAATCGTCAGGCAACGCAATCTTTGCTTAAAATCGGGAACGAAACCAAAGCGGGCATTCAAAATATTAATGAAGCGTTGTTAAAATATTTTCTTAATCAAGAATCCCATACCAAAAAATTATTTAAATTTATTTTTATTGCTATTGGCATTCTTGGTGGAATCGCAGTAATTTTACTCATTTCACTGTTCTTATAAATATACCTTATAATCTGTCACCGCAGATTCTTGCTTGACAATAAATGATATTTTAATATAATTAATTGTGCCGTGGGAATCTGTTCTTGATGTGAATCTAAATAGACTCACTGAATCTTTGAAATTACTTGAAGATTATATAAGATTTGAAATGAAGGCTCCTGTATTACTCAGTCGTATAAGAATTATGCGAAAAGAATTTTTTGAATTAAAAAAAATGTTGCCTATTGAAAATTTAATTAGTCATCGGAAAAGTGAAATTGACCCTGGTAGAAAATCTACTTTTGACAATATCCCCAGGACAGATGAGCAGGACTTAATATTTGCAAATTTCAGCAGGGCAAAGGAATCAGCAAGGATTATTGAAGAAATCCTCCGTCAGAGAAATAAAAAACTTATGAAAAACATAAAAAAGATAAGATTCCAGATTTACGACCTTGAGAAATTAGTAATTGAAACAAGACAAAAAAAATTTAATCCTCAATTATATGCGATTATTGATGAAAAGTATCTCAATAGGTTACCGCTTAAAAAAATGATTGACATTCTTGAAAATAATGGTGTAACAATGTTGCAATTAAGAATAAAGCATCTGTCGGACAGGGAATTCTACAATTATGCAATAAAGATAAAAAAATTAATTCGGAGTCCGCACTTAAAATTTATTATTAACAACCGTGTGGATATTGTCCTGGGAATTAATGCCGATGGCGTGCATCTTGGACAGGATGATATACCGGTCAGCCATGCAAGGAAAATTCTGGGTGAGAAATTTATTATTGGGGCATCGGCTCATAATGTTAAACAGGCAATTGATGCTCAAAATGCAGGGGCAGATTATCTTGGGGTGGGTGCTATTTTCCCCACTATGACCAAATATGATGCTAAGGTTTGTGGTCTGGATTTGGTAAATCGGCTCAGCAAGAAAATAAAGATACCAATAATTGGTATTGGTGGTATAAATAATAAGAATTATCAAAAAGTTATCAGAGCCGGTGCTTCAGGCATTGCTGTTGCATCATATCTTTTTGAAGGTGATTTGCAAAGAAATATTCGGTCATTAACATTTAAAAAAAGAATTTTTAATTAAGGGGGTGTTATGAATTTAACAATCTCGGCGAGGAACTTTGAATTGACCGATGCTTTGACCGAATTTGCCGGAAAAAAATTGGCAAAGTTAAAAAGATTTGAGCACCACATTATAAATGGTAATTTGATTCTGGAAAAAGATAAATCAATAAGTATTGTTGAACTTACCCTGCAGGTAAAACATTCTACTGTTCTCTGTAAAGTTAGTACTCAGGATATTTATCAGGGAATAATAGATGTGACAAGAAAGGCGGAAAGACAATTGCAAAAGTACGAAGATAAATTTAAAGAACGGAAAAGGATTGCTGCCAAAACAAAAAGAGTATAGATATGAATAAGATTACCGCCCTTACTTTATACAAAGAGAAAAAGGATGATTTTTCTTTTAAAATTATCTGTGGCGAAAAATATTTACAACAAAAAGAGATCACAAGTTGCGATATTTTCCGTCCCGGTCTTGCTCTGGCAGGTTATACAGGATATTTTTTGAGTGAACGGATAATGATTATTGGTAAAACTGAAACATCTTATTTGAAGACGCTGGAAGAAAAAACAAAAGAAAAGAGAATCACTACGGTTATGAAATTAGGAACTCCCTGTATTATTGTGACAAAAGATTTAAAGATTGACAAAAAAATTATTAAAGAGGCAGAGAAGAGAAAGATACCGGTATTAAAAACCCCTCTGTCAACAACGCCATTTATTCACGCCCTGTCAAATTATTTGGATTATAAACTTGCACCAAGTATATTTTTGCACGGAACATTAATGGATATCTATGGAGTAGGTGTGCTATTTTTAGGTGAGCCTGGCATTGGCAAGAGTGAGTGTGCACTTGACCTAGTAGAGAGGGGGCACCGCCTTGTTGCAGATGATTTGGTAAAAATTATCCGACGCGGTGAAGTGTTGATAGGTACTGGTGCAGAAAAAAGTAAGAAATTAAAACATCACCTGGAAATCCGGGGAGTGGGGATTGTGGATATTTTTAGAATCTTTGGGGTTAAAGCAGTTCGTTTGCGCAAACGTATTGAAATAATAATTGAACTAGTGTTCTGGGAGGAAACAAAAGGAGAATATGAGCGTCTCGGTTTGACAAAGAAGTTAAAAGAAATTCTGGGGGTTAAGATTCCTCATATTCAATTGCCACTCACACCGGGTAAAAATATATCAGTAATTGCTGAGGTTGTGGCAATGAATTATCTCCTGGGGTTAAGAGGAATTAATGCGGCGCGTGAATATAACGAAGAACTTAAGCGCGTTATTTTCAAAAAAGAATTACCCGGTGTATATTTTGATGATGACATAGAATAGAAAAGGAAGTCTGAAAATAATGAATATTTCTCAAGGAGTGAGGTTTGAATATGATTAAAGGAATTATAATAGGACATGGCGATTTTGCTTTTTCATTGCTTAATGCCGTAGAAAAGATTTTGGGAAAACAGGAAATGGTGGAAGTCTTTTCCAACGAAAAATTATCCTGTGAGGCAATTGTTGAAGTTTTAAAATCCTCAATAACTAATGATCAACAAGAAAAAATAATTTTTGTTGACCTGCCTGGTGGTAGCTGTGCGATATCTTGCTCAAACTTGTTGAAAACCTATAAAGAATTAAAGATATTGTGTGGCGTCAACCTTCCAATGCTTATAGAATTCTTTCTTTTGCGTGAAAAATATAAAGTTGATGAACTTGTGCCGATTTTGATAAAAAAGGGGAAGGACAATATCATAATGTTAGGAGGCAATGTTGGAAACAATCGGTGAAATTTTTGAAAATTCGGCAAAGAATTATCCAGATAAACTGGCACTGAAAAAAGGATTGAATCAATACACTTATCAACAATTGAAGGATACTGTAATTCAATTGAAAGATTATTTACAGAAATTGGGTGTAGAAAAAGGTGAGCGATTTGCTGTATTAGGTGAGAATCGTCCTGAATGGGCAATTGGATACCTTGCTATTTTACGAGCAGGGCTTGTTTGTGTTCCACTTGACCCGCTGCTTTCTGAGGGTGAATTACTCCATATTCTCAGAGAGAGTGAGGCGAGGGGTGTAATCTGTTCAGAAAACCATTTATATAAGATTGAAGGCATTAAAGGTGAATTAAAACATTTCAAATGGATAATCAGAATGAATGAAATCAAAGACTTGAAATCTGATAAACAATATCCAGAAAGACCAATGAGTCCTGATGACCTGGCAGTTTTAATATTTACTTCGGGCACGACTGGCACAGCAAAGGCGGTTATGTTGAGCCATAAAAATATAATTTCTAACATTAGCTCCATTAGCCAGTGTATTCCTTTATTTCCCAGTGATACAATGGTTTCAATTGTTCCGATGCACCATACCTTTGAAGCAACCTGTGGTTTTCTATATCCACTTTACTGTGGTGTAGCAATATATTATTCTAATAGTTTGAAACCAAATGAACTGCTAACAACTTTTAAAGAAGCCGGGGTTACCTGTTTAATTGCAGTTCCACTACTTTTTGAAAAACTGCTTGCAGGAGTGCAAAGGAAAATCGCCAGTGCAACACTGCCCACGCGTGTTATTTTTTCAACAATAACTGGAATCGGTTCGGTATTACCATTCTTACGACGGCCGCTCTTTGCACGTGTCCGAAAAGAGATGGGCTTGGATAATTTAAGGCTCTGTGTATCTGGTGCAGCCGCAATACCTGAAAAGGTAATATATGGTTTAGAACTTTTTGGTATACCCGTGCTCCAGGGATATGGTTTGACAGAAGCTTCTCCTGTGCTCGCTGTTAATCCAATGAATAGACCCATGAATCAATCAGTTGGATTTCCCATACCCGGGGTTGAAATTAAAATTGCTCAGCCTGATGAAAAAGGGATTGGAGAAATTATTGCAAGGGGACCCAATATTATGCTTGGTTATTATAATAACAAGAAGGCAACAGATGAAGTTTTGAAAGATGGTTGGTTATACACGGGCGACCTGGGCTATTTTGATGCAGATGGTTATCTTCATATTACCGGCAGAAAAAAGAGTGTTATTGTGACCCAGACCGGCAAAAATATTTATCCTGAAGAACTTGAAGAACAATTAATAAAAAGTGAATGGATTAAAGAGGTGCTTGTTGTTCCCCGCATTGACCCTAAAACAAAAAAAGAAGAAGTGTGTGCTTTAATTTTCCCTGACTATGAATTCCTTGAACAATATAGTATTTCAAAGAATATTACTTTAAGTGAAGATGATGTTTGGAAAATATATAAAGACGAAATACAAAAAGTTAATGAAAAATTACCCGCATACAAGAAGATCACACAATATGAAATCAGAGAAGAAGAATTTCCAAAAACAACTACGCAAAAGATAAAACGGCATATGTTTATTGAACGTAGTTTTAAGGTCTGAGATGTAATTTTTTTGCTAAACTACGGCTGACTACTGGTGGCACCAATTTTGAAATATCACCACCCAAATAAGCAATCTCCTTAACCAGTGATGAACTAATAAATATATATTTTTCTGAAGGCATTAGAAAAAGTGTATCAATTTCAGGATTTAATTTTCTGTTCATTAAGGCGAGCTGAAACTCATAATCAAAATCAGATACTGCTCTGATACCACGGATAATAGTTTTAGCAGAAACAGATTTAACAAAATCTACCAATAATGTTGAAAACCCCTGAACAATAATCTTCGGATGATTTTGGTAAATGGTTTTTATCATAGATATTCTTTCATCAAGAGTAAAAAAAGTTTTTTTAGGAGTTCCACTCACGCCGATAATTATTTTATCAAAAATTTTTGTTGCCCGTTCAATGACATCAATGTGCCCATAAGTAATCGGGTCAAATGTTCCAGCATAGACTGCCTTTTTCATTTTTTTACTCCTTACTGTTTTCTTTTAATGTTAGAAATGATACAAATGTATCACCATATTTTTTTTCTTTAAGGACGATATATTCGGAAGGGATTGTCCGGGGATTGTGATGGGAATATTCAGCAACGATAACTCCATTTTTTGCAATAAGCGAATAAGAACAAAGTAATTTTAGAGCCTGAACAAGATAATTTTTTTTATAGGGTGGGTCAATGAAGATGATATCAAATTTTGTTTCACGCAATTGTTTTAATGCGGGTCTAAAATCCTTTTTTATTATTTTTGTTTTCGTTTGAAGATTCAGTTTCTTTATATTTTTTATCAGGGTTGATGGATGATTTTCAATAAAAATACAGAATTTTGCACCACGGGATAGTGCTTCAATGCCCAGTGCACCAGTTCCGGCAAAAATATCAATCACACAGGCGTTATTAACTTGTTTACTCAATATATTAAATATTGCTGAGCGGACAATTCCTTTTGTTGGTCTTATGCCTTTTCGTGCGACCTTGAGGTATTGGCCCTTGTTAGAACCACTGATAATCTTCATTGTTCAGTGCTTTATATTTATAAACCCCGAACACCACAACTGTGTGCCCGGGGTTTATCAGAAATTGTTATTTGCTTTTTTATTCAGTCGATATAAAATCCTATTACTTGATTATTGTCGGCGTAATAAATATCAATAATTCCCGGTCTTCATAGGTTGTGGTTGTTTCTCTAAACAGGGCACCGAGAATTGGAATGCTCTTAAGAATTGGTATTCCCTTGACATTTTTGGTTTCCTTTTTTCTAATAAAGCCACCGATAACTACGGTATTTCCATCTTTTACGAGAACTTTGGAATCTGCCTCTGAGGTAGTAATGATGGGTCTGCCAGCAAGGGCTGAAGCACGGTCAAGTTCACTCACTTCAGCATGGATTTCCATCGTTATTTCTTCCAGTGAATTTATGTGCGGTGTTACCTCAAGTTTAGTACCCACAGTATAGAACTGGATTACGGTATTTCCTGCCATATCCCTGGTTGGTATACCAAAGCGCTGTCCACCGAGGATTGATGCTCTCTTATTATCAACTGCAGATACGCGCGGAGCAGAGATTGTGTTGGCTTTGCCATTTTCTTCAAGTAGATTAATTGTTGCTGATACCTGGGCAAGAGAAGGAACAGAACCGATATTAAATACACCATAGCCGGCAATGGCAGGACTGGGATTACTTGTTAGGTCGGCACGGAGCAGTCTGCTTTCCAATCCCTTTACAGTCCAGTTTATACCGAGCCCCTGGGACTGTGAAGCATCCACATCAACCACTTTTACCATAATTTCTACTTGTGGTGTTGGTGTATCAAGTAATTTTACCAACTGTTTGATTTTATCATGAATGGGTTCAACTTCGGTTACCACTACGGAATTTGTTCTTTCATCAACATTTGCCTTGCCTTTTGGCGAGAGCATTGCCTGAATTTTATTCAGCATCTCACTGGGATTTGCAAATTCAAGTTTATAAATATTTGAAATGAGTGGTAAATCAAAATCCTGTTTATCAAGGTTTTCTGCGGTGTCAACGCGGATCACTCCCGGGTCTTCACGGTATGCAAAGCCAGCAGCACGCAGAATAATTTCCAGTGCCTGATGCCAGGGAACATTATGTAATCTTACTGTGACTGTTCCTTTTACATCCTTGCCCGCAACAATATTAACACCAGCATATTCAGATAACGCCCTTAAAACAGTTAAGATATCAGCGTTCTCAAGGTCAATGCTTATTGGGCGTCCAGTAATACTCACAGGCGGTCTTGAGGTAGGAACCACTGGCGGAGGTGCTTCTGTAGGAGCAGATGCTGTTGCCTGGGCAACCGCTGCCTGCCACTGAGGTATGGGTGCAGTGAGCCCGGTGAGCAATGTTACTACAAAATTATTTCCTTCGGTGGCGGTTAGGAAAGAATAGTCTTGATTTAATTGTGCAACTACTCTAATCAGGTCAGGTTGTCCCGCAAACCCGGTCAAAGATATTTGTTTTATACCTCCAGCATTAACTGCATATGTTTTGCCTACGAGGTCGCTGGATACACCTGAACAATCAACAACCATCCGTGACGGGTCTTTAAGACTGAAGGCATTGGCAATAAATGAACCATCTGCTTCAAGAATTAATTTTGTATTTACTCCCTCAGACTTTACAATTACATCTTTTATAACTACACCGTTCAAAAGAGAGAGTATTGAGAGAATGGTCAACAAAAATCTCATAATCTACCTCCTTTCTTTTTCCTCTTGAAGCCTTAACTCATATTTTGTTACTACACCTGCATGCATAATTTCAAATATTATTGCCTGGCGATTAACTTCACTCACATGACCACCAGCAACACGATCTCCCCGTTTCAAGATATAACCATTATCCTGTCCATCCTTTACCAGTGCATAATAACCGCGGTCGCCCCATAGCACACCAATGAGACGGAGATTTTCGGGACTGAGATGTCCGGTCTTACCACCACCCAGTTCCAGACCAAGAAGAGGTACAAATGGATCTCTACGTCCTGCCGCTTCATAATTGTACTTTTCTACGGGGAATAGTGAATCACCAGCGGGTGCTTGATTGAAGATTACAAGTAATGAAAGAATACTACCGACGGCGTGGAGCACCACTTGGCACCTCCTGTTTTTTTGCAACTGTGTATGTTATTGTTTGCAATTCTGCTTCAGTACTGCGGTCCTTACCTGGAGCAATCTTTATTGCCGGAACATTTACAATTCGTGATAGGTTTCCAACATTAGAGAGGAATTTACCCAGTTGATGATAACCGCATGCAATTTTTATCTGTACTGGAATTTCTGAGTAATTTGCCTTGGGAACAGGACCACTCGGTTTGAACAGGAGAAAACTTACACCTGCTTTTGTTCCGGAATTAGAGATCTGTTGAATTAATTTGGGGATTTCTTTTTCCTGCG
Organism: Caldifarciminota bacterium; assembly: GCA_037444665.1. GTDB lineage: Bacteria > Hydrothermota > Tepidihabitantia > SM23-42 > JAOAFX01 > JAOAFX01. Next base: position 39,716 of record JBBILZ010000006.1, on the reverse strand, counting down.
GCAACATTTCTTTGGCAATTTCCCATTCTGCTTCAAGTCGTGCAATTCTTGCCTGTAATTCAGGTAAACGTGCCTTTGCTGCTTCAGCCTCTTGAACTTTTATCTGTAATGAATCCTTTTTTGCTACAAGACTTTTTATTTTGTGCTGATTTGAAGTATAGGGAAACCTGAAGAACAGAATTAGCACCAAAATTAAAACCACAAAAAATACGATGGTCTGCTGAGTTTTAGGTTCCTTTAATTTCATTTGCTACCTCCCTGTATTGTATCTATCTTAACATTTGCGGTAAGGGTAAATTCCATCATCTCTTGTTTTTCAATCGTCTTCTTTTCCAGAACTGTAAGGTCAACATTTGCGATGTAGGGAGATTCTTCAAGTCGATTCATAAAATCAGCAACCAGGAGATTTGAAGCAGTCGTACCTTTTATACTTATATTCTGGGAAGTCACATTTAACATTGTTAGCCAGGTGAATTCTGGAATGCGGGCTGAAATTTCGTCAAGGATATGGGCAATTAAAAAACGATTTTGATTCAGTTCACGAATCGGTGAAATGAGTGCGGTCAATTCTTTTTCTCGTTTTTTAAGACTATCGACAGTAGCAACATAAACCTTTAATTCATCAAGCCGTGTCCTTAATTCGTTAATATTACGATTTAGCCCGCCAATTTTACTGGATTGAATAATCAGCAAAATGGCGATTATAACCACAACTACTGCAATACCCAGAATATAGACAGCACCTAATTTTATGGATGGTAACTTAATTGGAGGTGCACCGGGTTTTGCAGGTTTGGCTTTTGGTGCCTTACCCTTTTTAGGGCTTGGCGATAGATCTATTTTTATCATTAGTCCCCCCTTAATGCAAGACCAACTGCCTGGGTTAAAATTGGACCAATCACATCAACCCCTTCGGGTGCGAATATTGTGGGGTCATAAAGAATATTTTTGAACGGGTTAAAGACTTCAACATTTACATTTAACCTGCGTTTCAAATATTCAACAAGATTTGGGATTAATGCACCACCACCAGTGATGAACATCTTATTAACCTTTTCTTCACCGGTTACAGTTGAAAGAAACTGCAAACTTCTTTCAATCTGGGTGCTCAGGTCATTCACAAATGATTCAAATACACCCTGGATAGAATCCTGAGAAGCACCTACTGGTATTGTCCCTTTCACTGCATTTGCGGCATCTTCGTAATTAAAACCGATCTCTTTTTGTAATTTATTGATATAAGAGTTCACGCCATAGTACACATCTCGTGCCAACAATGAACTACCACCCTTTATTACATTAATTATTGTCATTCCCGCGCCGATATTCAATAACCCAATGGATTCATCAGGGCTTGGTTGATAATTGTATTCGTAAGCATTCTGCAGGGCAAATGCGGCAGTGTCAATGATTACCGGGTTGAGATTCAGGTCTTTTAGTAAAGTTGTCAGATTATTGATCAATTCTTTTTTTGCCGCAACAATAACGATTTCTTGTTGATTTTCGCCAAAGTTTGGATTGATAACATAAAAATCAAGTTCTACCTCTTGAATATCAAAAGGAACATACTGTTCTGCTTCCCATTTTATGTGCTCCCTCGTTTCTGCTTCACTAAGCCGGTCCATTACAATTCGTTTAATAATCACATCTCTTCCTGCAAGGCCAATTACCACATCCTTGGTGGTGATATTGCGGGATTCAAGCAGTGTTCTGATTGAATCAAGGACCGCTTCCCGGTCAATGATTTCACCTTCTACAATCGCATCTGGCAATATTTTTGAAATGCCATAATTAATAAGTTTTTTAGTTTTACCTGGCGAAAGCTCAACAATCTTTGTTTGACTTGATCCAATATCAAGACCGATCACTCTTTTCTTTTTCCCGAACATATTCACTCCTTTGCTTTTTTGTCTAAATTATTTAACAAACTTCGCACGGGGCAATTCCCCCAATTAAATTTTAATATTATATATATAATTACAAGAATGTCAAGAGGCAAGTTAAACATTATTGCCTTCCTGACGAAAGTTAAACAATTTCCTTGTTTTTTGCAGAAAATTATCGTATTCGCCTCTTTTTATGTAATAATGGATTTTGTGCATAAGGTCAATATAAAATTTGATATTGTGATAGCTTACCAGTCTGCCAGCCAGCGCTTCGCCTGCATTAAAGAGATGTCGTAGATAAGCACGGGAAAAATTCTGGCAGGTATAACATTGGCAGTTCTTATCCAGAGGACTTTTGTCCTGGGCATAGCGGCTACTCTTGATAATAATCTTTCCTTCTGAGGTAAATGCCATACCGGTTCTACCATTTCTGGTGGGTAAGACACAATCAAATAGGTCAACCCCAAGACTTACTGCCTCAACAATATCTTCAGGATATCCACATCCCATTAAATAGCGAACCTTGTTTTCAGGAATGACCTGATTTGTTTCTTTTACCATTTCCATGGTTAGGGTTGATGGTTCACCAATCATCAATCCACCGATGCCATAACCAGGGAACTTTAATTCCAGAAGGCGCTGGGCACATTCCCTGCGTAAATCTTTGAATGTCGCGCCCTGTATAATCGCAAATAAACGCGGTTTTTTTTTACCTTCAGACTCTGTTTTGCCCATTTTACGGTTCTTTCAACGGCAATTCTTGCTTCAATAAATTCTGATGGATAGGGTGTAAAAAAATCAAGGCACATTGCAATATCAGTTCCTAAATCTCTTTGTATTCCTATGGCTGTTTCCGGGCTCAATGTAATACGAGAACCATCTATATGCGAAGAGAATGTTAAAGCATCATCATTTACTTTTCTCAATTCACTTAAAGAATAAGCCTGGAACCCTCCTGAGTCTGTAAGAATTGCTCCTGTCCAACCAATAAATTTGTGCAATCCTCCCAACTTTTTTATCAGGGCAGTTCCGGGCCTTTGCATCAGATGATAGGTATTGCACACAATAATTTCTACGCCAATCTTTTTTAAATCATATGGTGAAAGTGTTTTTACTGTTCCCTGCGTTGCAACCGGCATAAAATTTGGTGTTGTCACAGAGAAAGATTTGGTTTTCAAAAGACCAACACGTGCCATCGTGTTCTGGTCTTTCTTGAGAACTCTAAACATATCTATATAATATACATTTCTTTTATTATGTCAATAATTTGATGAATAAAAATAAAAATTTTGTGGCTAATTATTTTATTGTAAATTAGTGGAATATTTTATTCAATATTTTAATTTGAAAAGATAAATTTCTTGACTTACTGGATTCCAATCTATATTTGGAAAATCGGGTTTGCATTTAATACTTAGAATTTTAAAGTCTTGTTTAAATACCTTTATTAATTGGTAATCTTCTTCTTTAAATAAGCGTTTCACAAATGCCCTGCTCTGAAATTTACTGAATGTTGTGTATGGATGTTCCTCAATTTCAGTCTGGGTGATAATAAAGTATTCAGGAGCTAAAGCTTTAAGAAATTCATAATCATAATTTGTCTTTATTCCTGCAAAAGGTGGGTTTGCCAGAAGGTCATCATCTTTTGGTGCCAATTTGTTGCCGTTATATTCTCGCCATTCAAGAGGAGGTGTATAACGAAATGGCATTATTGTCGGTGCACCAATACTTGTACCATATAAGATATTATAAAAAAACCAATCAGCACATGCGATACGCGTGTCTTTGTGGGTCATCCTTTGAATAAAAGCTAAGGTGTAAAAAAATGTATACAAAAGAGAAATTAATAAACAGAAACCCACCAGATATTTGAGATAAAAATTTTTAAGCATACGCAATATTGCTGTGATAAAGTGTGCCATCATTATTGCAAAGAATGGCAATACCGGCAAGGTATGCCTTAAATGGGGTGAAGGGCTGATTATCATTATTACATAAAAGGGGATAATAAATGAAAGGAGAATCAATGATGCTGGTCTACGAAAATATAAAGAAAAAAAGAGACTACAAATAGCAATTAAAAACAGTGGCAATCTCAATGAATAATAGAGTCCAACAGTGAATGGTTTTAAAAAATTTGCCGGATAACGATTGTATGCAAGTAAACCAGCACTACCAAATATGCCGCCAAATTCTTCTTCGTTTCCAAAAAGGAATTCTTTCCAGGAAATTAGTGCATGCGGAGTGGTTATTAAAAAAACTAAGATTATGATAAATAAGGAAATGATTAAATTAAAAATCAATTTTCTTTTAGGTAATCGTAAATTTAATAGCAATATTGTTAAAAACGGGAAAATCAATAAAATATTCAAATATTTTGCACCAATTGCTAAGCCAAGAAAGATTCCTGAGACTACAAACCATGTTTTAGGGATATCAGATTTTTGATGAACTTTTACTAAATATGCCAATGCCAGCAATGCCCAGAATAATGCGGGACCATCTGCAACAAAGAAGTGCATTTGAAATGCGGGCGTGGGAAGGATAGAAAAAATGGCGGTTGTCAGTATGCCTGTTTTTTGACCATACAGTTTTGTCGCAATATAATAGACTAACAATAGTGATAATATCCCCTCTATTACTGCCAGTAATCGTGCAATAATAAAGATTTCTCGATAGTCCTTAACTATGGTCTTCTCCGTGGGCAAGCCATAAAGATTAAGTTTCACAGGTTGAGAGAAGGTTTTTGCATAGCCAAAAGCCTGCGCTATTTTTATTGAGATTAAAATTGTGTAGTAATGGAAAGAAGGATTTATAAAATAATGCGGATTTAAATCCTGAGGATTCATACGCAATAGCATCCCTATTATAAATGCTTCATCTTGATACAAAGGCCGCCAGTATGGTTTTTGTGGTATACCCCAGTTAAAACCCCATACCCTTAGAAAAGAGCCTAATCCAATTATTACTATTAATATCAGTATTAAAGATTTTTTTGTAGAAGTAGATTTTTGGTGAATAATTTTTGATTTATCCAGAATCTTTTTCCCACGCATAGTTTTATGATTATAATGAAGGAAAAATTTCTGTCAAGATAAGAGATTGCTGGGTTTTCTCAATTAATATAAAGGTAAATGGTTGACTTTTTGTCAGGATTAATTAAAATATTTGGCGCATAAGTTATTTTAAGAATCATAATGACCAACTTAGTTAATATTCCTTCAATTAAAAATTTAAGAAAAGAATTACTCATCAAGGCACTTGAGGGCAGGTCAGGTGTCTATAATTTAATTGGGGCAAATAATTCAGCATTCAACGATGCAGAGCGGGCAGTAATTGAATCAAAGAAAACAGATAATATAGACTGGATAATTTCAGCCTTTTTAAGATTATCTCAAGTCTATTTTTCAATAAGTAAATATAATGAGGCGAAAGAAATTACTATGGAGGCACTACAATTATCCAATAAAATTGCTGGTAAAAAGATTAAGGCTACTTGTTTTAGCCGTCTTGGAAATATATTTTTTAGAACCGGTAATTACGCGTTGGCTTTTAAGGTTTATCAAAAATCTTTGAATATATATAAAAAACTTAAGGATTCACAGGGTGTGGCAACCGTATATAATAATCTTGGTAATGTGTATCATTTCCTCGGTAATTATCAAAGGGCGCTAAAATGTTATTCAGAATCAATAAAACTGAAAATGAAGACCAGGGACAGTCGTGGTTTGGGCTTAACGCTAAATAATTTAGGGATTATTCAGACGGACCTTGGTAATTATGCAAAGGCATTAGATTTTTACCGCGAATCATTAAAGATAGTTGAAAAAATAGGAGACCGTATTGCAATAGGACTTGCAGTTATCAATATAGGAAATATCTGTCAAGTGCTTGGCGATTATACACAATCATTAAGACATTTTGAAAGGGCATTATTGATATTTAAAGAAATCAATTACCGACGCGGTATAGGTTTATGTTATTACAATCTTGGAAATATTCATAACGAATTTGGTAGTTATAAAAAGGCATTAAACTATTTTCATAGTTCGCTACAAATATATAAAGAAATAAATGATATGAGGGGTCAGGTTATTGTCTATCTTGATGCAGGTGGGGTTTATCAGGAATTAGGAAACTTTAAAAAAGCAAGGGATTATTTTACCAGGGCAAAGATTCTGGAAGCGGCGAGATCCAACAAGATATTTGCACTCTGGATTTCAGTTCTGATGGGCGAACTTGAACTGGCAGAAAAAAATCTTGAAGGTGCAGGAAGATGTTTGAGCAAAGCTCAAAAAATTGTCAACACACTGAATTTTAAAAAAGAACTTGCAATGGTAATGCACCTGCGGGCAAAATTTGAATACGAGAAAGGAAATTTAGATGGGGCGGAGAAATATTTTAAATTAGCAATTAAAACTCACAAAAAATTGAATGATAAATACGAACTGGCAAGGATCTATTATTCTTATGCAGAATTTTTGTTACTACAAAAAAGGTATAAAGAAGCAAAGGGATATCTTGAAAAATCCCAAAAATTCTTCGCCCATATAAAAAATAGAATTTTTCTCAAAAAAATAAATACTCTGTGGAAAATGGTTAAAAATTATGCGTAGTATCTATTTCATTAATTCCCGTCGGGAGAAGTCGCGATTGAGTGCAAATTCACTTATATCATAAGGGGGTTTGCCCGCAGTAATATATTCTGCAGAGACATAGCCAATTTCTGGACCGAGCATAAAGCCATGACCACAGAATCCACTGATAATCCATAATCCATCAATTGGCGTTTTATCCAGAATCGGATTGCCATCAGGGGTCATCTCATAACTGCCTGACCATTGCCTGATAATCTTTATATTTTCAAGTTTGGGGATTAACCGTGCCATTCTTCTGCCCATCTCTTTTATAAATTCAAAAGAAGAACCAAGGTCATTGCCTGGCACATTCGGAACTGGTGTATAACATCCAATAATACTTCCCTGTTTTGCCTTTTGATGGAAATAACAACCATCAGGACGATAATCAACAACCATTGGACGGAAAAAAACTTCTATGGGCTCGGTAATCAGTGATTCATGCCGTTCTGGATAGACTGGAATGTCAATTCCTAAATGGCGCGAGAAATCTCTGATAAACGGTCCTGTGGCATTGACAATAATCGGTGCATAGTATGTCTCACCATTAATTGTAGTAATTGAATTTACTTTATTCCCCTGTAGATTTATTTTTGTTACTGCACAATGGCTAAAGATTTTACCCTTTTCTTTTATTCTGCGGGCATAACCATCAACTACTAAAAATGGATTTGCCTGTCCATCTGAAGGACAATAAGCACCACCTAAAAGACCTTCCGTATTTATGCCTGGCACGATCTTTTGAATTGTTTGAACATCCACATACTCAACATCCAGACCCATTCTTTGCTGTAGTGCAATCAAACCTTTATAAGTTTCTTCTTTTTCTTTATTGTGTGCAAGGAATAGATAACCATCCTGCTCAAACTCCACATCCATCCCAAGTTCTTGTTCCATCACCTTAAATTTTTTTACTGATTCCATTGCAATTTTTATACTCAATTCTGTTGAAAATTGCTGTCTTATACCACCAATACAGCGTCCTGTTGAACCAGCAGTTAGGTAATCCTTTTCAAAGAGATAGACCTTTAAACCCTTTTTAGTTAAATAATAACCAGTTGCACAACCAATAATTCCACCACCAATGATGATTACATCAGAGGTATTCATTTTAACAGGGGTTATTAAGGGGAATTAGGGGTTATAATGGGTAATTAAGGGTAAAAATTATCAAGCGTTCCGTGATTACCCCTGATATCCCTTAATATCCCTTTATCTCCCTTGTTTTATAGTCCATACATCGCAATAATCTCTTCTTTCTTTTTGCCAAGGATATTATACTTTGCGCCAACCTTTTTGAATGCCTCAATCGCCTTATCAAGGTGCTCTTTTTCGTGGACCGCTGAAATTTGAACACGAATCCTTGCCTGACCTTGTGGCACAACCGGGAAGAAGAAACCGACCACATATATACCTTCGTCATACAAATCGCGCGCCATATCCTGAGCGAGTTTTGCATTATATAACATTACGGGCACAATAGGGTGGACCCCTTCTCTTATATCCAGACCTGCTTCTTTCATCTTTGCACGAAAATATTTGGTGTTCTCTTCTAATTTGTCGCGCAGTTTTGTAGTACTGGCAATCAGGTCAACCACCTTATTTGCTGCTGCCACTACTACGGGCGGAATAGTATTGGAAAAAAGATAGGGGCGGGCGCGCTGACGGCACATCTCAACAATCTCCTTACGACCGCTCACACATCCACCTGATGCACCACCCATTGCCTTGCCCAAAGTGGTAGTGATGATATCAATCTTGCCCACAACACCACAATGTTCATGTGTGCCTCTGCCACTTTTTCCTAAAAATCCAGTAGCATGTGAATCGTCAACCATTACCATTGCATTATACTTTTCAGCAAGCTCGCAGATCTTATCAAGGGGTGCAATATCCCCATCCATTGAAAATACACCATCAGTAATAATCATTCTAAAACGGCAGTTTTGTGTTTCCTGTAATTTTTCTTCAAGATGTGCCATATTGAGGTGTTTGTAATTGTAAAGCTGTGCTTTGCAGAGTTTCATTCCATCAACAATGGATGCGTGGACAAGACGGTCTGCAATCATTGCATCTTCTTTATCTAAGACAACATCAAATACTCCGGCATTGGCATCCATACAAGATGGAAAAAGGACCGTGTCTTCAGTTCCTAAGAATTCAGTAAGTTTTTTCTCAAGTTCACGATGAATATCTTGTGTGCCGCAGATAAAACGGACCGAGGACATACCATAACCACGATTTTCAAGCCCTTCGTGCGCTGCCTTCACTACCTCAGGATGGCTTGATAATCCCAAATAATTATTGGCACAGAAATTTATAACTTCTTTTGGTGGTGCACCAGCAGGATATTCAACCTTTATCATTGCGGACTGTGGTGAGGCAATAAATCTTTCTTCTTTGAAAAGTCCTTTTTCCTTAATGCCTTTTAATTCATTTGAAAAAAATTCTCTTATTTTGTTGTCAAACGCCATAATTCCTCCGCTGATAAATTTTTAATCTTAAAGAATTTTTATGTATCAATCTTTACAAATTCGCCAAGGAGTTTGATAATATTGTTCACAGTATCAAAGGCATCGGTCGTTGCTTTCTCATCAGGAATCTTTATATTAAATTTTTTCTCCAGAAATGTTTTGAGTGAAACCATAGAGAATGAGTCCACAATTCCACTGGAAATCAAAGGAGTATTTTCAGTAATCTCCTGGTCTGAATCTTCGTCAAGATACTCTTTCTTTACATAATCAATGATTATTTTTTTTAAATCTTCACCCATAAATTCCTCCCTTTAATCATTTTCTAAGGTGGATATATCACCAATCTCTTCACCCCATTCTCTTGCCCTTAAGAGGCGGCGCATAATTTTACCGCTTCTTGTCTTGGGCAGAGAATCAACAAATTCAATTTCCTGAGGCATTGCCAGGGGTGATAATTTTTTTCTGATGAAGTTCATAATATCAAGTTCCAGGTCATTGCTTGGTTTATAACCTGGTTTCAAGGCAACGAATGCCTTAACTACCTCCATATTCACCTGGTCTGGTTTTCCCACTGCTGCAGATTCAGCAACTGCAGGATGTTCAAGCAGGGCAGATTCTATTTCAAATGGTCCAACCAAATGGCCTGCAGTATTTATCACATCATCATCCCTGCCCACAAACCAGAAGTATCCTTCATTATCAAGATAGGCACGGTCTCCACAGATATACCAGCCATTCTTAAATTTATTATCATAAGTTTCTTTGTTGTTCCAGTATGCCCTCGTCATTGATGGCCAACCCGGTTTTAAGGCAATCAATCCAATTGAACCAGGTGTGTTTATTGGCTCATATTTTTTAGGGTCAACAACAACTGCGACAATACCAGGAAAGGCTTTGCCCATTGAGCCTGGTTTTATCTTCATCCCTGGATAGTTTGAGATAACAATTGAGCCAGTCTCTGTCTGCCAGTAAGAGTCATGGAATGGTAATCCAAATACCTTTTCTGACCAGATGACTGCCTCAGCATTCAATGGTTCGCCTACGCTGATAAGATGGCGTAAAGATGTTAGATTGTATTTTTTTACAACTGCTTCGCCCTCTTTCATTAAAAGTCTGATTGCAGTGGGTGCAGTATACCATACTGTTATTTTGTGCTTTTCAATAAATGCATACCACTTTTCTGTATTGAATCCAATGTCGTATACTGCCTGGGTAATGCCGAGTGACCAGGGACCAATGATGCCATAAGAAGTGCCAGTAACCCAGCCCGGGTCAGCAGTGCACCAGTAGAGATCATCTGGTTTCAGGTCAAGGACCCATTTTGCTGTAATGTATTGTGCAATGATTGAAGAATGGACATGGAGCGCACCTTTGGGTTTACCTGTTGTCCCTGAAGTATAGTGTAAAACAGAAGGGGTCTCTTTGTCTACTTTATACACAGGAAAGTTTTCAATCTTCTGGTAATCGTCCATATTAAATTCTATCTCTCTTTCCTCAAGTGGTTTGCCTTCATTATGCAGGACAATTATGTGTTTCAATGCTGGTAACTGTGCTTTGATCTTACGGATCTTAGAAAGATGTTTGCGTGTGGTCAGAATAGCACAGGTTTTTGCATCATCAAGACGGGTGAATAATGCCTCTTCACCAAATGCTGAAAAAAGGGGCTGGACAATAAATCCTGCCTTAAGGACTCCAATAAAAGAGATATACAATTCTGGAATTCGGTCCATAAATATGCACACCCGTTCACCCGGTTTAATTCCGAGCGAGTTAAGAAAATGTGCAAATTTATTACTATTGATTCGTACATCATCGTATGTATATTGTTTTATTTCGCCACTGAACCCCTGCCATATTAAGGCAAGTTTACTACCGAATCCAAGTTCGCAGATTCTATCACTGCAAAAATATCCTATGTTATAATTACCATTCTTTCCATATTCAAGTTCTTCTTCACTCTGCTGCCAATTAAAATTTCTATATCTTTTTTCATAAGAACCAATATTAGATGGTTGTTTTGACATCATAACCTCTCTGCGTTTTGGTTTTAAATTGAACCTTCAAGATGGGCTCCAGTTAATACTATCTTCAATTATTGCAATCGCACAGGCATATTGCTTTGAATGGCAGTTTGCGGTATGAATATGGTCACGGTCAGATAAATTATCTCTGAGCACGCCCTTGACAGTTGCTTTATTATTTTTTAATATAATATTATGCCAGAAAGAACCAAAATATAGTCCTTTACCCAGTGCCTTTAAAATTGACTCTTTTAAAGCAAATTTTATACCTGAGCTCAAAGGACTATTTTTAATGGATTCTATCTCCTCGGTATTAAAGACCTGTGTAAGAAAGTCTTCGGAAATCTTTGAAAATCGGCTCAATTCAACGAGGTCAATGCCGATGCCTTTTATCATCACTGATTAAGGATAAAGGAGAATCTTTCCACAATTCCCGCTTTCCATCAATCCCATACCTTTTTGGAATTCTTCCAGTCGTAGCCGATGCGTAATAACCTGTTCAAGGTCAAGTTTACCTGAAGCAAGGAATCGTGTTGCCTTATACCAGGTAGAGAACATTAGCCTGCCATTGATACCCTGGATTGTAAAGTATTTGAAGACTATCTCAGCAAGGTCTATCTTTACTGGACGCTCAGGGATGCCAAGAATTGAATACCTGCCACCAGGCCTTAAAGCCTTCAATCCATCAGTTATTGCAGTTTGATTGCCAGACATCTCTAAGACCACATCCACACCTTTTCCATTTGTGTGCTGCATAATTGCATCCAGAATTTTATTCTTTTTTGGATTCAAAATTACATCTGCGCCCATCTTTTTTGCCAGCTGCAATCGGTATTCATTGATTTCGGTTGCAATGATTTTTGTTGCACCACAAATTTTACACACAGCAACAGACATAATCCCGATGGGTCCGCAACCAGTAATCAGTACACTATTACCCGCAATCTCACCAGCAAGCACGGTGTGGATTGCATTGCCCAGCGGTTCCATTACTGAGATATAATCTTTGGGTATTTTTTCTTCAATAACCCAGGCATTTGTGGCGGGCACAACTGCATATTCGGCAAAAACACCATCAATATCAACACCAAAAATCCGCACATTTTCACAGATATGGGCAAGACCATTTCTGCAGAGAAAACAATAGCCACAGGCAATATGTGTCTCTGCTGAGATAATATCATCCTTTTTTATATTTTGGACATTGCTGCCCACCTCTACGACCTGACCGCATAATTCATGGCCCATTATCTTAGGAATTTTTTTGAGCCTTTTTTGTGCCCATTCATTCCATTGAAAGATATGGAGGTCAGTGCCGCAGATTGAACTTGCTAAAACTTTTACCAGGACCTCGTTGGGTCCTGGTGTCGGGACCGGGACATCAATTAATTCTGCCCCGGGTTCTGGTTTTGTCTTAACTACTGCCTTCATCGTTGTCATAATGTCAATTATAATGAAAAAATGGACAAAGTCAACTATATGATATTTTGATTATTCACCACTTTTCTGATTTATCGTCTGGTTTTTGCCAAAATATAATGCCTCATAAATGAGGCAACTACAATATTTAGGTGAACAGGTAAAACTCTGCTTTTTTCCATTGACTTTGGTGGTGTAAAATATATAATAACCATATTTCAAATTTTCATAGAAAGGAGAGAAATGGCAAAAATTTTAAGCGGGACTGAACTTGCAGAAAAGATGCGCGAGGAGATGAAAAAAGAGATTGTAGAACTTAAAGAGAAGTATAACCTTGTGCCGGGATTGGCAGTGGTCCTGGTTGGTGATAATCCTGCTTCTATTTCTTATGTGAAAGGAAAAGAAAAGGCATGTGCTGAGGTCGGGATTATGTCGCGGGAATATAAATTTGCTGCTGATTATCAGGAATCTGAACTTCTAAAACTTATTGATAATCTCAATAAAGATGATACAATTCATGGTATCCTCGTTCAATTGCCATTGCCTGACCATATTAATGAAGAAAAGGTTTTATACGCAATTGACCCGGACAAGGATGTGGATGGATTCCATCCGGTAAATGTAGGTAAATTGATGATCGGTGCTGATTGCTTTCTACCCTGCACACCCCATGGCATTCAACAATTATTAATCCGCAATGGCATAGAGGTTTCGGGTAAACATGTAGTAATTGTTGGAAGAAGTAATATCGTGGGCAAACCACTGGCAATGATTCTTGTTCAGAAGAAACCCGGAGCAAATGCAACGGTCACGATGTGCCATACTGGCACAAAGAATATGGGTGATTATACTAAACAGGCAGATATCCTTGTGGTGGCAGCGGGTAGACCCCATACTGTTAATGGAGATATGGTTAAGGAAGGTGCAGTTGTTATTGATGTGGGTGTTAATCGTATTGAGGATTCAACAAAAAAGAGTGGATTCAGATTGATTGGTGATGTGGAGTTTGATGAAGTTAGTAAAAAGGCGAGTGCCATTTCACCAGTGCCTGGTGGTGTTGGACCTATGACCATAACCATGCTTTTGTATAATACCATCATTTCAGCAAAGAGGCACAAAGGTATTAAGTAGGTGCGCGACCAATTCAAATGCCTATGATTGCCTTTAAAACCATTAAATATGATAAACAAAGGAACGAAATTATTGTGCTGGACCAGACCCGATTACCAGAGAAAGAAGTTTATATAAGATTAAAAACAGTCAGCGATGTTTATCATGCAATAAAGACATTACAGGTGCGTGGTGCACCACTTATTGGTGTGACTGCCGGCTATGGCGTAGTGTTATCCAGTTTTAAAAATAATCGTTCAAAAATATTAAAAGATGCCGAATATTTAAAGTCTGCAAGGCCTACTGCAGTCAACCTTGCCTGGGCAATTGATAGGATGGAGAAGTGTATTAAAAAAGTTGAGAAAATGCTGGATAAAGATAAAGAGCGCAGGATACTTTATCAAATTTTGCTTAAAGAGGCACAGATGATTGAAAATGAAGATAAAGAGTCCTGTATAATGATTGGGAAGTATGGCGCCCGACTTGTAAAAGATAATAGTAAAATTATGGTTCACTGTAATGCTGGTGCCCTGGCAACAAGTGGTATAGGCACTGCACTGGGTGTATTATATACTGCCAAGGAAATGGGCAAAAGATTTTCTGTCTATTCCTGCGAAACAAGGCCTTTGTTACAGGGCGCAAGGCTTACGGCATGGGAATTGACAAAGAATGGAATTGAGACATATACCATCTGTGATAATATGGCAGGAACCTATATGCCAGAGATGGATATGGTTCTGGTCGGTGCAGACCGCATTGCGCTGAATGGCGATACTGCAAATAAGATTGGCACAAAAGGGCTGGCAATTATTGCCCATTATTATAAAATTCCTTTTTATGTTGCTGCACCGCTCTCTACATTTGATTTCAATATCAAATCAGGTGCTGATATTCCAATTGAATGCAGGGATGGAGCAGAGGTTGCCTATTTTAATAAAAGATGTATTGTAGCAAAAAAGGCAAAGGTCTGTAATCCTGCATTTGATGTGACACCAGCAAAGTTGATTTCAGGTATTATAACAGAAAAGGGGATTGTAAAAAAGCCGCATCAAATTTTGCAATTGAAAAAATACAAAAGATAATAATTATCTAAAATTTAAAACCTGCATCATCTGCTTGTGGATAAGTCCGTTTGTGCCAAGCACCTCTTTGCCATAGATGCAGAATGGTTTACCCTTGAAATCAGTAATGTTTCCGCCTGCTTCTTGCAGAATCAATGAGCCTGCTGCCTGGTCCCAGGGTGAGAGTTTTAGTTCCCAGTATCCATCAAATCTGCCGCAGGCAGTATAACAGAGGTCAAGTGCTGCCGAGCCCAATCTTCTTACTGCCTGGGCACGCACACAGAATCGTGCAAAATGGTCAAGATTATTTTCTTTACTCTCTCTAATATCATAAGGAAAACCAGTTACGAGAAGGCTCTTTCCAAGATTTTTAATTTTAGAGACCTGAATTTTTCTCTTATTCAGAAATGCCCCCTTGCCCTTAATTGCGGTAAACAACTCTTTTCTTGTTGGGTCATAGACAATGCCAAGCATTACCGAGCCCTCTACTTCCAGACCGAGTGAGATTGCCCAGATCGGTAAGTTATGGGCAAAATTGGTTGTGCCATCAAGTGGGTCAAGGAGCCATTTAATGGGTCTGTCTATATTATGATTGACATTTTCTTCACTTAAGATTCCATAATCAGGAAAATTTTTCAAAAGAAATTTTACAATCATTGTTTGTGCCATATTATCAAATTGGGTTATTAGATTGACCGCACCTTTGTATGCAATATTTTTCTTCTGGCTGGAGAGCCGATGGATATGGTCTCCAGTATGGACTACAATCTCTTCTGCCTTTTTTAATATTTTATTTAAATACATCAAGAATCTTGTTTATTGCGATTTTTTATTGACATTGGTTCAATAATGGGTTTGATCTTTTCTGCCTCTTCCTGAGCAAGTTTTCCATATTTTGATTCCCGGTCAATCTTTATACACTTTTCAAAATATTCAACTGCCTTATGGAATTCATATCTTTTTAATTCAGCAAGACCAAGATAATAAGAAACTTCCTGGAGGTTAGGACCGAGCTTGAGTGCTTCTTCAAAAAACTTTATGGCATCAGCAACCATACCCCTTTCGTAGTAGACCAGGCCAAGATAGTAATTGGCATAGAGCCTTGCCATCCTGTCCCTGGTCTGTTTCGCAACCTTGCTCAAATGTTCAATTGCCTCACCCCAGATTCCTTTTTTGTAGCAAATAAATCCTAAGTTATTCAAGGCAAATGGATTGCTCGGCTCAATCAATAGAACTTTTTGAAAATATAACATTGCATCATCATACATCTCTTTATGCATCAAGCCAAGGCCGATCAGACCAAGTCCGCGCAGATTTTTCGGGTCAATTTCAAGCACCTTTTTTAGAATATTTATTGCTTCATCATATTCTTCCATAACGATTAAATTCCAGGCGCGGTCAAGATATGTAGCAATGTCAAGTTCAGGAGAAGCCTTTGCTTTAATGAATGAATAAAAGCGGTCCATATCAACACGGTTCGTTTTTCTATCTCGTAAATCGCGAGCAAGGCGATACAGGTCATCCTGTGCTTGATTCAAATATTTTATCCCATTCGCAATATCAATGTATAACTTTTTTATCAATTCCTTAATCGTTTTATCCTGGGCAGGGGTATACTCTTTTATCAATCTATTAAGTTCATCTAACTGGTGTTTAATCTTTTCAATCATATCTGCGCCAATTCGGTCAATTTATTTACTATCAAAGGCAATGGTAATACATAATCCACAACACCCGCATCTATTGCAGACTGGGGCATGCTTCCGATAGTTGCCTCAGATGGGTCCTGGGCAATTGTCAGTCCACCCATCGCTTTAATTTTTTTCAATCCAGCAGTTCCATCGTGTCCCATACCAGAGAGGACAATGCCCAGAGCTCTGTTTTTGTAAACTTCAGCCATTGATTCAAAGAGCAGGTCAGCACAGGGTTTTAATCCATGCCTGGGTGGTTCATCAGTTAAAATGACCATCTGACCTGAAGGATGAACCTTTATATGATTGCCGCCAGGTGCGATGAATACTGTATCACAGGAGAGAGGGTCACCATTTATTGCCTCTTTTACAGAAAGGCTTGATTTCTCATCTAAATGTAATGCCAGACTCGCCGTAAAGAATTTGGGCATATGCTGGACAATAATAATTCTGTAGCCTGTTTCACTGCTTAAAGAAGATACTAAAAAGTTCAATGCCTTAACACCACCAGTAGATGCAGCAATACCGATTACATAATCAATCTTCCTGGTTATCGGTTTGATTTGAGGTGCAGGTAAAACTGGTCTAAGATTTGCTCGCGCAACTCCCCGCAATTTTAAGAGCAACTCCTCTTTGAAGTCATAGAGGTCAATAGAGATTGGACCAGATGGTTTAGGGAAAAAATCTACTGCACCCAGTTCCAGTGACTTGATGGTAATCTCTGCACCCTGTCGGGTGTGTGCGGAAAGCATCAAAACAGGCGTCGGATTATTTGCCATAATCTTTTGTAAAAAGACAAGCCCATTTTCACCAGGTAGTTCAAAATCAAGGGTAATAAGGTCGGGTCTTAATTTACTAAATTTTGCCCACGCCTCACTCACGTCCCGCGCGTAACCGCATACTTCAAATTCTCCTGAAGACTGGATTATATCACCTATTACCCTTTGCATTAATACCGAGTCTTCTACAATTAATACTTTCTTTTTCATTATATAATTTTTTCTCCGTGGCGGTATGAGCTGATTACTACATCACCGGTATTCAGATTAAAAAAGATAGTTCTGCCCCAATTTCCATAGACATCTTCTGCCGCGAGAAAAATAGAGAATTTTTTCAATTGTTCCCTGGTTTCAGCAACATTTCTTTGCCCAATAGAAGTTTGTATCAATTCTCCGAACATTGTGGAACCACCAGCAATTTTTGCTACAATCTTTTTTCGGTCAATGCCCAGGGCACTAAATTGTCTAAGCATCTCTTCAATTGCACCTCTGGGATGTTTGAAACTGCCATCTGCACCATGGGGCAATAGAATATGGGCGAGCCCACCGGTCTTGGTTTCCGCATCATAGAAAGTTAAGACCACGCAGGAACCAACACCATACGCAGAAAGGACAACATCACCTTTTGCAATCTTTATTTCACCTATGCCAACTTTTTGTTCAATTGCCATCTGCTTTTTTAATGAATGGGTTCATTTTATGCCTTGATCTTCTGGTATACGCGTTCAGAACGATTGACAATAGAAAAAAACTTTGCCTCAGGAATACCAAGGAGTAATTCAACCTTGCCAATTACCAGATATCCGCCCGGCTTTAAATTATCAAGGAATTTCCGCACGAGAACTGATTGGGCATTGCGGTCCATATAAATTAAAACATTGCGGCACATAATGACATCACATAATGGGAAGGGACAATTATCAAAAAGGTCAAGATGGATGAACTGAATAATTGATTTAAGATGGTCTTTTATCCGGTAATTCTCACCAATCTTTTCAAAATATTTTTCAATATATAATTGGGGAGTATATTGAAACACGATTGATGGATAATCACCTGCCTTTGCTTTTTTTAGGGCATGGTCATCAATGTCGGTCGCATAGATCATAACCCGGTCTAAAATTCCCGATTCTGCAGCAATTATTGCCAGGGAATATGGTTCTTCACCCTGGGCACAGCCAGCACTCCAGATAATAATTTTTTCATTATTTTTAAAACTCGGAAAAATTTCATTTTTTAAATAATCAAAGGTTTCTGTATTTCTAAAAAAATATGATAATTTTATGGTCAGGGTATCAAGCAATTTTGTAAATTCTTCAGGGTTGCTCGTTAGATAATTGTAGTATTGAGAGAATTCTGACAGACCAAGGGCACGCATACGGACTCGGATGCGACGGGTGAGTGGTTTTTCTTTATAACTGCCACATTTAAATCCGGTTTTCTCTTCAATGAGTTTTATTAAATTCTGAAAATTAATTTCCACGAGACTTCTTGAGTAGTTCAATGTTCTGGGTTATCACCTGATTTTCGGGATTTAAATTTTTTGCCTTTTCCCAGTAATTGAGTGCTGAATCAGCATCACCTAAACGCATAAGGATATTACCTAATTTAAACAGACTCTCCCAGTTCTTTTCTTCATCAGGAATCTTTTCATACAATTCTTTTGCCGCACCCAGGATCTGCGATTCATAATAAAAATCGGCTAAATTCCTGCAGATAGAGTAATTTTGGGGTTCATCATTCAGTGCCAGACGATAATATCTTTCTGCTTCTTCGGGTAGGTCAATTGCTTCATAAACGACCGCGAGATTATTTTTGAAAACAGCGAGGCGGGGAAATTTATTTATGCATTCTTTTAAAAAATCTACTGCCAATTGTATCTCATTAGATTTTATATATATTAATGAAAGATATATATAGCCGGTTATATATTCTGGTTTTTTCTCTATGAGTTGTTTAAATAGATTACGGGCATTTTCTAATTCTCCTTTATGGAACAATGCAATACCTAAATTGCAGTTGATACGGGGATTTTCTGGTGCCTGTTCCAGTGCCTGATTGAGGTTAGTGAGCGCATCATCAAATAGATTTGTTTTGTTGTAAATATAAGCAAGGTTATTTAAAATTGAAGGATTCTTTTCTATATTTACTGCTTTAAGTAAAAAATCTTTTGCCCTGGTGAAATTATTCCGTTTTATTTCTATAAGTCCACAATACATAAGTGCTTCAGTATTGTCAGGCACAATTTCCAGAATTTTATTGAATTCCCTTTCTGCTTCGTCCAGCATTCCTGTTTTGAAAAAGGCAAAGCCAAGATTTTTATATTCTGTAATATCGCCAGCAGTTTTTCTAACAAGTTCAGTCTTTTCAGGTTTTTCAACGATGCCGGCAGAGATTAAGGCATAGATTGTTCGGCAGGTTTCAAAAAAATCAAATTCTGAGAGTTTCAGAATATCATCAATGGTCCGATTTCCATCAATAAGGGTTAAAATTTTTTCTTCTTCAAAAGTTAACGGAATACCAGTATAATCCTTTTTTACTGCCAGCACCGTCTCAAATGGAGGTAACCTTTTTTCAATCTTGCGCCATTCATCTATACGGCGGGCACCTTCAAGGAGTAATTCCTGCGGTGATAATTGAACGAGAAAATCTTCACTACCCGGTAATAGGTCAGCTTCAAAATTGAAATAGCCGGTCTCCCAGGTGAGCATGGTGAAGATTGTTTCAGAGATCTGGTTTGCTAATTCACTCTCTAAGATTTCTCTGGTAATATAGCCCTTTTCTACGAGTATCTCTCCTAACCGTTTATTGGTCTGGCGTTGTTCATCAAGTGCTGATTTCAAAATCGTTTCATCAATCTTCTGTTTGCGCACAAGAATATCACCTAATCTGTCCTTGCGATTGAGAAGTGTAGCATAGATTATCTTTCCATCTTTGATAAAAATATTTCCAAAATTCTTTCCATCAGTTACAGACAGGCATCCTGACCTCAATGAATAACTCAAAAGTTGAATCACATCGGGCAAGGTTGCTTCACTCAATGAGCCTTTAATCGCCATCTATGCCTTCTTGTTTAGTGGTTCATAACTTTCTTCCAGTAGTTCATCAAGGATTTCTTGGACAAGAAGTCTCTGTTCTTTTAGTTTCTTGAGCGGTTCTTCTACGGAAACAGTCGGTTCAGGTGTTTTCACAGGTTCAACCAATTCGGTTGTCGCTAATTGTTGCGGTTCAGGTTCTTTGATTTCCTCAGGCGCAGGTGCAGGTATGATAGTTTCTTCTCCTGGAAGTCCCAGACTGACCACTGTCTCTGTTTCTGGTACTTCAGTAACCGGTTGAGACGTCCTTAAATTTTTAATAAAATCATCAAATTCATTAAAGTTTTTAAATTGGGGAATGCCTTTGCCCTGCACTTCCTCAAATTCCTCAGGTGTTAGTTTTGCACTGAGTATGGTCTTTGTTATTTCCGGGTCAGGCTCATTTAGTCTGGCTTCTACGCCAAATTCAAATAAGAGTTTTTCATTTTCAGTCAATTGCACATCTTGGGAAAATGGCTCAGAAAATATAAATACTGGATACTCCTGCTTTATATAATCAAGAATAATTTCTGTATATTTATTACGCAGTTCTAGTTCTATCTGCAGGATTTTATGAAAATTGTCAATCAATAATGCATTTTTCGCATCCAGGGTCTGTTGTAGTTCAGGTAATTGTTGTTCAAAATCAATTACTACAGGTCTGTACCCTTTTATTTTCAGGTCTGAAAATATTTCTGCACAGAGAAAGGTCTTGCCGGTTCCTGGAGGTCCAAATATTACATACGGATTAAATTTTTTGCCCAGATTGGGCAATATTGATTTTTCATATAGTTCAAGCACGGTTCTATTACATTCACCAATAAGATAATTTTCAAAGGGTTTTTTCTCTTCAGCCTTGAGTCTTTCTTTTATGTTGGAAAGCAGATTTTCAATCTCTTCAATTTTGTCAGGAGAAAAGAGCATAGTCTCTATTCTCATCGCCTCTTCAGGAAATTTTGAAGTATCAATAGCACCAAATTCTTTCTGTAATTCTATCAATTTCTCAACTTTTTTAATGAATTTATTATAGGCATCAGCAAGTGTTTCAATATTACCATCAAGTAGGGGTTTTAGCTCTGAGGTATCAAATCCTTTCATTTCCCAGATATAGATTTTTTCTTTATATTCACTGTATGGGTCTTTTTTCTCGGAAATTTCTGGCAGGATTGCATCCGCACTCTTTTTCAATTCTTCTACCAGAGAAGCAACAGGACTATAAATGCCGCGCGGGTAAAATTCTTTTAAGATCAAACGCACTGTATTTAAATCAAATGTGATATTGCCCAGCGAGGCATAGGCGACGAGACGGTTTAGCATACCATCAATTGTTCTGAAAGAACCTGCAGAAAGCTGGGTGAGTTCAAGCGCAATCTCGTCAGGAAGAATTATGCCCCTTTCCTCAGATTTCTTTTTTATAAAATCAACCAATGCCATCTCTCTTGGTGCCTGGATGTCACAGACCAATCCGCCTTCAATACGGGATATAATCTTTGAACTCAAATTTTTCAGTTCACGCGGTGCAACATTTCCAGAAAAACATAGTTGTTTGTTCTTTGATATTAAGATATCAACGAGTGTGAGCATCTGTTCCTGGAATCTTTCCGCAATGCGATTTATATCATCCACAAAGATTGCTGAGTCAAATTGATTTGTGCTTTGCAAATAATCTTCAAATTCTTTGGGTGTAAAAAACAGGGCAGGCTCTTTTTTGGTAAATTCTCCATATAATGCCCAGAGAAAATAGGTTTTACCATAACTGCTTGTGGCATAAACATAGAAAGGATTGAATATCTCACCGGGAAATTCAATAATCTTCTGTGCTGCCATAAAAGCAACTTTATTGCCTTCGTAAATATAGAGATTTTGAAAGTCTATTGTTTTCTTAATCATATTGTCCTCAGAATATTTGTAACATTTTTTGAAAATTCTTCTGATGCAACCTTAACGACCCCGGGAATAGTGCGGTCATCAAAAAGTGAAACCAGTAAGTAGTTTCCATTGAGTGATACATAGTAAACACTCGCCTTTTTCCCTTCCTGGAGTAATTCATAAAAATTTTTTTCGCCGATAATCTTTGCCAGTTCCATTGTAGAATTGAATATATTACAGGTAAGGGCAGCAATAGCAAGGGTATCAAATGTATGTGTAAACCCCCTCTGAACCAGAAGGTGTCCAGCACTGGTAATGAGCATTGACCATACCACATTTGACTGGCTGAAGAATTCATTAAGTAATTTTTCAAGTTTTTCAATCTTTTCACTCGTTAAACTAATTGCCACAGTAGGTCCTGCCATAATACTGAATTATAATTCAAATCTACTGAAAAGTCAATATTAAATTTTAATTATTTTATTCTTTTTAATCGTGCGGCAAAGATACCATCAGTGTTATAAAAACCCGGCAAGATTTTTAAATACTGCTCAGCACTGGCAACAAAATTTTTTGCTGGTTCTACAACAAAATTTTCATTATTTTTAAGAAATTTTTCTACAACCTCTTCATTTTCGCGGGGCAAAATACTACAGGTTGAATAGACAATTGAGCCCCCAACCCTTAAAAATTTTGAAGCATTGGATAATAGATTATATTGAAGATTGGATAATCGGGCGAGCACTTTTTTATTTACCCTTTCTTTGACCTCGGGCCTTTTGGCAATTACTCCGGAATTTGTGCAGGGTGCATCAACCAGCACTTTGTCAAAATCATTGACCAGATAACGCTGTCCATCAGCAAGCACATAGTTTACAATGGATAGTCCCAATCTTTCAACATTTTCTACAACGAGTTTGAGCCGTGCCGAACTCACCTCACAGGCAATGATGACTCCTTGATTCTGCATCAATTCTGCCATATAGGTCGTCTTACTGCCTGGTGCAGAACATACATCTACAATCCGCTCTTTTGGTTTGGGGTCTAAAAGGCGGCAGATCATACCCTGTGCCTCATCGTGGATTGAAATCCATCCCTGTTTTAATAAGGAATTATTAACGATCGCTCCTAATCGGCTGATGCTGCGATATTCAATGAGCCAGTTCCCGGGTTTTGACTCAATCCCCATCTCTTTTAATTTTTGCTCAACCATATCTGGATTTGTCTTCAAAATATTTATCCTGATATATGGAATTGGTCGATTCTTAAACGCTTCAATGATTTTTTCACCTTCTACTGGATAGGCTTCATTTATTTTGCGCAGTACCCATACCTGTGGTTCACGCATTGATTGGACCTTTTTATTCCGAATAACGCCCCGCAATACCGCATTGATTAAAGCCTTTTCTTTTACAGTCCTTCCTAAATTGACCGCTTCATTTACCACGGCATAGACTGGAATGCGGTCAAGGAATAGATATTGATAAACTGCAATACGGAGAATGTTTTTCAGTATCGGGTCAGAGGCATTGAAGTCGCCAGTAAATGTCTCTTTAATAATCTGGTCAATCTCTTCACGATGGCGTAGTGTGCCAAATGCAATTTCGTTTGCCAGGGCGCGGTCATCCTCAGACAATTCATCTTTTTCAAAGATCTTTCCTAAGGCAACCTTGAGATTGGTGCCATCATCTACTTCACAAAGTGCACTTAAACAAGCTTCTCGTGCATTCATTGGTCAATCCTTTCACCGGTCTTTATACGAAATCCATTAATAAAATCCCGTGCTGTAATTGCACGGCGATTTTCTGGTTTTAAAAGTTTGATAATTATTGAACCATCACCAGTGCCCACATAAAGATTTTTATCTACAATACTGCATACACCTGGTTCAATTTTTTTGTCGCCAATTTCGGTTTCAAGAATAATCAATTCTTTATTCCGAAATATAGTTCGTGCACCAGGGCTGGGATTCAGGGCGCGGACTAAATTATGTATCTTTTCACTGGAATCTGACCAGTTAATAAACATTTCCTCTTTTTTAATTTTTCCGGCATAGGTCCTTTCAGATTCATCCTGCTCAATCAAGGTGTAATCAGCAGTTTCAATCTTTTTAATTGCTTCATTAATAATTTCTGCGCCGAGTAGGGATAAGCGATTTGATAATGAACCATAGGTTTCATTTTCATCAATTGTGAGTTCCTTTTTCATCAGAAGTCTGCCATGGTCAATCTTTTCGTCCATAAAAAAGATGGTTACACCAGTAATCTTTTCACCCGCCATTATTGCCCTTTGAATAGGTGCTGCACCACGATATTTGGGTAAAAGTGAGGGGTGGATATTTATGCCACCAAATTTTGGCACTCTGAGCAGTTCACTGCTCAGGATATAACCATACGCAGAGAGCACAAACAGGTCAGGCTGGAGTTCAGATAATGTTTTTATAAATGAAGGGTCATTAGGATTTTCAGGGTCAAATATTTTTATATTTTTTTCCATCGCCCATTTTCCGATTTCAGACAATTCAATTTTTAAGCCCCTGCCCTTGGGTTTTGGTTTTGAAATTACAACACCAAATAGTTCATATTGTTCTGAGATTTTTTTAACGATGGGTAGAGAAAAATCAGTAGAGCCAAAGAATACAATCTTCATACTATGTTCAGATTTGAAAGATACTCATTCAATCTTTCCTTTTCTTTTTCTGCAACATAATCAATAAAAAGAACACCATTTAAGTGGTCATATTCGTGCTGGATTGCACGGGCAACAATGCCTTCAGCCTCTATGATTATCTTTTCGTTATAGAGATTCTGGTAATGGAGCACAATATATTTATACCGTGGGATGTGAAGAAATAATCCTGGAAAACTGAGGCAACCCTCTTCATCCTCTTCGGGTTCATTTTGTTTAATTATTCTTGGATTAATAGCCACAATCGGTTCAGGTTTATCATCAAAGGGCTTTAAGTTTATAATAAATAGATTGATTAGACTGCCAACCTGATTTGCTGCCAGCCCTACACCTTCATTTTCCAGCATCGTCGTTGTCATTGCCTCAGCAAGGTCAAATACCTCTCTGGTGATTTTATCAACAGGCTTTGCTTTTTGCCTCAGCACCTTTTCAGGATACTTAATTATCGTCATAAAATTTTTCCCTAAGAATTTTTATTAATTTATCCCATATTAATCACAGGTATACTTTTCTAATTCCATTATTAAAATTGCATTAATTACAATCAATTCAATACTTACTTGCCTTCCTCTACAGAGCCAACCTTTGAAAGAATATGGCTTCTTTCAATGTCAACCTTTACACCATCAGCAATTACCAGACTAACAATGTTCTCCTTTAAATTGGCAATTGTGCCGTATATGCCTGAAGAGGTGATGACACGGTCACCTTTTTTCAGGGAATTGAGCAATTGCTGGTGTTGTTTCTGTTTCTTTTGTTGGGGAAGGATGAGCAGAAAATAAAAAACAACAAAAATAAGAATTAATGGCAAAAGACTGAAAAGCGGATTGCTCTGGGATTGACCCGATGTCTGTCCATATAGAAATTCCATTATTTTACTCCTTTAACCTTTAATTATACTTAAATTTAGACTGAAGTCAATAACAATCTGTTTATCATTATAATTCCCGCCTTCCTTCAAATGACCTTAAAATCGTTACACCATCAGCCAGTCCGAGGTCACTGCCCATAGGCAGTCCACGGGCAATCCTCGTCACCTTAATATTTAGTGGCTTTAGTAATTTAGCAATATACAATGCAGTAACATCACCTTCGGTTGTCGGGTTCGTAGCGATAATGACCTCACTAATATTTTGTGTTTTTACCCTTTCTATTAAACTATTGATGCGTAAATCTTCAGGACCGACATTGTCAATCGGTGATATGGCGCCGTGCAAGATATGGTATAGACCCTTGTACTCACCAATCTTTTCTATCACCATCACATCTGCGGGTTGTTCCACTACACATATCTGTTCCTTATTTCGGTTGGATGAACCACAGATTTCACAGGGATTTGTTTCGCCAAGGTTGTGGCAGATTGAGCATTCTTTTAATTCCAATCTTGCCTTTAAGATGGCATCAGTGAGTTCTTTTACCTGGGATACTTCCATTTTCTGAAGAAAAAAGGCGAGTCGTTGTGCTGTTTTTCTACCAATACCTGGTAACCACTGAAGTTTTTCAATCAGGTCATTTAAAAGGGGCATAGAGAATTCTATGCAATAAATTCACAAAGTCAATAACCATCCCTAAATGGACTGCGTAACGATAGTCAATTAACTAATTGAATTATTGTAGTAATGCGACAATGTAGTGGCAGAGTTTACTCTGCTAAGATAAAACATCAGTAGGTAAGATTATTTTCCCAATTGTAGTTGCCCGATTCATCGGGCATAGATTAAATTTTTAGGTATCCTGAACCGAGTTCAGGACAGGTTTAGGGCTTTTAGGCATTTTAACTTTTAGGCATTTAGGCATTTTGGACTTTTAGGTATTTTAATTATATTGGGCGTTGATGCTTTCTTGATACTCGATAACTGATAATCGATACTGGATATTTACTACTTACTACTTATTCCGTCCTTCGGACGCGAACTCTCGCCTTTTCAAGGCGGAGCTACCTACTACATACTACCTACTGCCTACTACTTACTCCACTTATCCTATTCACGCAACCACTCAGCATCTCACCAAAAATGTCGCCTACTTTACACCATCAAAAGCCCACCCCCATATACCACAAAAAATCCTTGACTTTTTGATGTTTTTGGTGCATAATAGAGGCAATCAATGGAGAACTGTGGAGGTATACTTTGCCATCTAAAAAATCTAAAATAGTAGCTAATCTTTTGCGCGATTCAAAATTCCCCTATTGGACACATCCAGGGGGTAAATTGCGCGACTTAGGAGCAGGGCATTTAACCGAAGCCGAATTATTATCAATCATCATTGGTTCTGGAATAAAAGGTAAATCTGCTGAAACGATTGCGAAGGAGATTTTAGAAAAATTTGGTTCTTTTCGTGGTATGTTCGGTCAGCCGCTCAAAAAATTTCTTGAAATAAAAGGGTTAGGTGATGTAAAAATTATCAGGATTGCCGCCACCTTTGAAATCGCCCGCCGTATAGTTCAAGAGGTCTTAAAAGAAAAGGAAGATGAAAAAAAGTAAACTTCTGAAAAGCACCCAGCGAACACCGAGTCCCATAGAAGATTTTGTCATTAAAACCGAATGGACTGCAACCGCCAAAATAATGGAATGGATTAATGAAATTATAAAAGAGAAGAATATTCCCCTTGGTATTGCTGAAGTTGAAACAAAACATCCTGGTGACCGCGCCCGTCCCGATGTTGTATTATATAAAGGCAGGGTAGATGAAGAAATTATTTGCCTTTTGGAATTCAAGGCACCTTTTTACGAACCTGACGACGAGGAGAATTTAAAAGAACCTGCACGCAAAAAAGCCGCCCGAAGAAAAGCCCGTTATTTTGCGATATCTAATTTCCAGTCCCTTTTTTTGTTCAACACTATTAAAGTAAATGAGATGAAGCCTATTGAAGAGCAATTGGTCGGCAGATATGAACTTTCTCAGATTGCCGATCTGAATGAAATTGAACTTCCAAAATTTCGTAACAGCATCTACGCAGGGTTGGAGAAATTAATTTTAGATATTGCGCAGTTTGTCACCGGGGAAAAATCTGAGCCTTTAATTGAAATAAATCAATTATTGGTTTGGCGTTTGCAAGAAAAGGTCAATCGTCTTGCACGATATTACAAAGTCATCATTGAAGATGAATATCACAAGAATAAAGAATTTCGCCAGCAATTGAAAAATTGGTTCAATGAACAATTATGGGAATTTAATGGTCAAGATATAGACTTTGTTAAAGCTGCACGGCAAACCGCCTATCTTCTGGTTAATAAAATTGTCTTTTATAATGCACTTCAGGCTAAAAGACAGCGTAAACTTGATCCATTAAATATTCCAGATGATTTAACCAAAGGTGGATTACTTAAGAATCATTTGCAAAACTATTTTAATGATGTCCTAGAAATAGACTACGAGACCGTATATTCAAGTGATTTTATTGATGAGTTAGCTTTCCCTGATAATGCAGCAGTCGTAACAGAAATAAAAAATTTGGTGAAAATATTAAGGCGCTACAATTTTTCCAATCTAACTTATGACATAATCGGTTATATTTTTGAACAGTTAATTCCGGCTGAAGAACGTCATAATCTGGGTCAATACTTTACAAACACCAATATCGTCGACATTATTTTAAGGTTCTGTATGCATCATGAAAAGGACAAAGTTCTTGACCCTGCTTGCGGCGCAGGAACTTTTTTAGTCAGGGCATATCAACATAAGAAATTGATGAATTCAATGCTTCAACATGAGGAAATCTTAAAGGATTTATGGGGTGTTGATATCGCTAAATTCCCAGCCCACCTATCAACAATAAATCTGGCTATTAGAGATTTATCTGTGGACAAGAATTATCCGATGATTGTCCATGATGACTTCTTTAACCTATTATCTTCACCCGAGGGTTTAGAACTACCCGAAAAATGGCGTAAGGTGGTTACGGTAGCCCTCGGTAAGATGGGTAAAGAAGTAACTTATCCACGATGGTTTGATTGCATTGTTGGTAATCCTCCTTATACCCGACAAGAAGAGATTCCAGAGACTGGCGTAGAGAAAGGCAGTCTTATAAAAAAGGCGCTTTTTTTAAATAATCAAAAACTTGCCGATATTTCAAAACGGGCGGGTATTCATACCTACTTTTTTATCCACGGCACAAAATTTTTGAAAGATACTGGGTATTTTGGTTTTATCGTATCCAATTCCTGGCTTGATGTGGATTATGGTAAGGGTCTTCAAGAATTTTTTCTGAAAAACTATAAGATAGTTACAATCATTGAATCCAAAGTTGAGCGCTGGTTTGAGGATGCAGATATTAACACCTGCATTGTTATTCTTCAGAAATGTAAAAATGCACAGGAACGTGATGAAAATTTAGTAAGGTTTGTTTATTTAAAAAAGAAACTATCGGATTTTATACCCCCCCTGGTTAATAATTGGGCAAAAGAGAAAGAACGATTTAACAAAATAGATGAATTAATAAAGACCATACTTTTCCATAATGAGCTTTATGAGAATGAAGATTTGAGAATATTCCCAAAAAACAAAAAGAACTCTGGGACGAAGGCTTTGACCCAGAAGAACAGAAATATGTTGGTTCAAAATGGGGCAAATATATAAGGGCGCCGCAGATTTTCTTTAAGATTTTAGAGAAGGGCAAAGACAAACTTTTGCCATTAAAGGAACTTGCAGAAGTGAGATTCGGTATCAAAACCGGTGCCAATGAGTTTTTCTATCTGACCGAAGAAGAAATCAAAAAGTAGAAAATTGAAAAAGAGTTCTGGATGCATAAGGACGATAAAGGCAACTGGGTTCCCAATTATGTGATTAAAAGCCCCCGGGAATGTAAAACAATCATAGTTAAACCAGAAGACTTAAAATACCGAGTCCTGATGATTCATAAAGATAAAAAAGATTTAAAAGGCACAAATGTCTTAAAATATATTCAGTGGGGCGAACGAAAAGGCTATCATAAAAGACCAACTTGTGCGAGTAGAAACAGATGGTATGATTTGGGAGAATGGTATCCTTACAAGGTACTTTTCACAATGTACTTTCAACAGAGTTATAAATATCATCTGAATTTGTTTAATTGTTTTGTTGATCATACATTGTATGAATGCGAAAGTAGTGTAGATGATATAAATAAGATAATTGTGTTATATTTTAACTCAACTATAGCATTTCTGTATCCAGATATTTTAGGCAGAAGTTATGGAGGAGGTGGTGCTCCCACTGGATTCATGGTTTATGAAGTTGAAAAACTCCCCGTATTAAATCCTCGCAAGATTTTGGAAAACACTAAAAAAACTCTACTCGCAATGTTTGAAACATTTAAAAGCAGAGATTTTGGGACTGTTTTTGATGAACTGGGGAGTACTCAATCTAAAGATGTAACACTAGACAAAATCAAACCAGACCGCAGGGAATTGGATAAAATTATTATGGGTGAGATACTCGGGCTTACCGATGAAGAACAACTTGAGATTTATCGGGCAGTGGTGGATTTAGTTAATTCACGTATTAAAAAGGCAAAAGACAAAGGTAAGAAGAAAAAGAGCAAAGAAGGGATAGATATTGAATTGTTAGTAAAAAATCTTGTCTCACAACTTGGCGATAATACTTTGGGCAGATTCTATAGGGAAAAGATTTTAACAAAACCTTGCTATGAAAAAACTTTACCCGAAATTGAAGGAAAAATTAAAATTGAAAAAGACCTATTTAAGTGGCGTCTTAGGGGGACTAATGCTTTTATTGAATGTGAAACTGAAATTGAAGCCGAATATCTCAAAAATTTTATTGGAATGGGGTTAGATACTATAAAAATTCCCAATGACGAAAAATATCTTAAAAAAATATTGCCTGAGTTATCTGCATTAAGAGAAAAAATTGACAAGGTCATTGAAGAGGAGGTTCTATCTATCTTGAGTCCTAAAACCCAGCGTGAAGTACTACACCTTCTGTGGCAGGAAGTAATGAAAACGGAGGAATAAGATGAGGCATAAAAGCACAACTGATTATCAACACTTTTTAGAAGACCTTGCAGGTATGTACCCATTTTCAGTTGAAGAAGCAGTTTTGGTAGAAACAATCGCTAATTCTTTAGATGCAAAGGCAAGTGTTATTAAAATAAATACTAATAAAGAGTCCAAGGTTTTCGAAATACAAGATAACGGAAAGGGAATGAATGAAAAAGAATTTGAAAATTACCACAATTTTTCAATGACCTTCAAAGAAAAAGGCAAAGGAATTGGTTTTGCGGGGTTGGGTGCCAAATTGGCACTAAGAATTGCTGAAAAAATTGTCACTGAGACTTGCACTGGTAAATACAAATTTACATCTAATTGGGAATTTGTTGGCAAAGAACCGGAATGGGAAGATATTAAACCATCTTTGATTGATACACAAGGAACATTAGTAAGAATATATTTAAAGTCCCGAGAATCTTTGCTTTTAGACGATAAAAAGATTGAATCTATAATGTTAAAGCACTATCAGCCTCTATTTTTATTTGAGGATTTTTATAAACTTGCCAAAGTTTACCCGGCTGGTGTTACTTTTGTTTTAAATGGTGATGTCATAAAATTGC
This sequence comes from Caldifarciminota bacterium, assembly GCA_037444665.1. Classification (GTDB taxonomy): domain Bacteria; phylum Hydrothermota; class Tepidihabitantia; order SM23-42; family JAOAFX01; genus JAOAFX01. Next base: position 8,457 of record JBBILZ010000006.1, on the reverse strand, counting down.
CCACGATTGATACGGAAAAAGAATCACCTCGGATTTTCCTAACAAGGGGAAGAAAAAAGAAACCTTTTGGAATATGCAAGTTTTCTTTGTGTAAAGAGCCAATCGCAGAAGAATTTCAGGGCATCGGAATATCATGCTTTGGGAAGATTATCAATACCGAGCAAAAAGAATTGTTTAAGCAACAGCCAAAAAACCCAGAAAAAATCTCCGGTATTATTGAGGTTCCCGAACTCGTTGACTGCTTGGTAACTTCAAAGACGGCTTTTCGCAAGGATGGTTATTGTGGACAAAAATATTACAGTTTCAGCAGAATTGCGCAGCAAAACTTCATCAAATGGCTTGAAGAAATAGGTCAAAGAGAAATTAAAGTGGAGGAAGAGAAAGATGCAGATCTTACTAATAGTTTAACCAAACTTGTAAGTAAAATCATAGCGGATATTCCGGAGCTTCATATATTGTATAGTGCAAGACAAGTCAAAGATGTGTTATTAACAGCTAAAGAAAGCGAGGATACTGCTAAATTGGTAGAGGGTCAGACGCAAGAAATGCCAGTTAGCGAAGAATCCGGTGGCACTGCCTCTGGTTCAGGAACCACAGTAGTTCCAGATTTTGGTGACACACTGATACAACCCGGCACTGATCAACCAATAACTAAAAGACCGAGATCCATTAAATTTGGCCCAACAATAAGTTTTCTTAGCGATGAAACACGAGAAGATATTAGTTGGACTGAAGGAATAGAAAAAGTCTTTATCAACAAGGCACATCCTGCATTTAAGTCTGCCGAAAAAACTGGGCAGATCACATATCATTATGTCTTAGCTATCGGTTTTGCTCTTATCAAGGAATTACCGCAAGACCAAGATAAGATGCTGATTTTGAATAAATATTTAACTAATTGGGGTAATCTTAAATAAATGGATAAGATATTTTTTGAAATTGAACCAAGAAAGCAAAATAATGAAATAATTTATGTTGCCAAGATTCAAATGAGCGAGCTGTTAAAAGAAAAACGAGCCGATACAGAATTGACATCAAAAGTAGAACATCTTGAAAACCTTTATAGGGAGACTATTGAATTTTGCAAACAGCAGTTAAATGCAATTACTAATACTTCAAATCAACAGAAAATTTTTCTTTATTGGGATATTGCAGATAAACTATGGCAGTTCCTAACAATATCAGATAAAACAGGTTTTTTCTTAAATTATGCCAACAAGCATTTTGCACGTGATTTAAAAGTTTCAGAGAGGACAATAAGACGTTTATTAATGTTCAGAAAAAATGTAAACAATAAGTTGTCATTGGATTCAGCAAAATCCTGGACTTATTACACCCGCCGTTATTACCGCCTCAAAAGAAATATGAACAACAATGAATAATACTTTAAAAGCGATTTTAATTCTTATAGTTACTAAAATTCTTATTGCACATAATAGCTACAGGTTAAAATTATGACATTTTAATCGCCGATTAGAAAAATGTGACAGGAGGAATATATGAAAAATGATAATATAATTAAATGCCCTAAATGTGGCACCGAAATAAATGTTAATGCTGCTCTGTATGGACAAATTGAAAACGACATAAAAAAAGATTTTGAGAAAAAAATTGCGAGAAAAGAGAAAGAACTGCAGTTAAAACTGCAAGAAATAAATACAGAGAGAGAAAAAATAGACAAAGAAAGACAATCACTCAAAGAAATTGTTGATACAGAAGTTCAGAGCAAAATCAAAGCAGAGAAATTAAAATTAGAAAAGACATTGCGAGAAGAGATTCAAGGCGAGACCTCGGATCAAATTGCACTACTACAAAAAGCACTTGAGGAAAAATCAGAGCAAGTAAAAGAGTTAAACAAGACAAGGGCAGAAATAGAAAAATTAAAAAGAGAAAAGGAGGAAATACGTGACCAAATTGCTCTAGAGAAAGAAAAGGAATATAGTGAGAAACTAAAGGCCGAAAAGTTAAAAATTGCAAAACAAATTGATGAGGAAAATATCCTTAAAATCAAGGAAAAGGACAAAATTATCGAAGAACTAACCGAGCAGCTTGGCGCAGCAAAAAGAAAGGCTGAGCAAGGATCTATGCAACTTCAGGGCGAAATTCAGGAATTAGCGCTCGAAAACATGCTTAAGTTGTTATATCCTAATGATGAAATTAAGGAGATCAAGAAAGGACAACGTGGTGCCGATGTTTTGCAGATTGTTAAAAATGAAGACGGTGCTGAATGTGGTAAGATTTATTATGAAAGCAAGCGAACGAAAAGCTTTGACTATAACTGGCTGCAGAAATTGCGGGATGACAATCTGGAAGTAAAAGCCAATCTTTTGGTGCTTGTTACAGAAACAATGCCCGCAGAAGAAGATAAGTTTTTCTTTAAAGATGGTGTTTGGATTTGTTCGTTTTTTGAAATAAGAGGATTGTCTCTTGCACTTAGACATGGATTGATACAAATACATTCAGTTGTGATTACTCAGCATGGAAAAGAGATTAAAATGGAAATGCTCTACAATTATCTAACAAGCCAAGAATTTAAAGGTCAATTCGGTGCGATTGTTGAAGGTTTTAAATCATTGCAAGACAATTACCAAGATGAAAAACTAAAAATGCAGAAAATATGGAAGGAACGAGAGAAACAACTCGACAAGATCTTGATTAATGCAGTAAACTTTTATGGTTCAATCAAAGGTATAGCAGGTGCATCAATTGCTGAAATAAAAATGTTGGAAAGTGACCAAAAGACACAAATATTAGAACACGAACAAGATAAAAATGAACAGGAAGTGAATAGAGGTGATGCTTAAATCCCACATTCACATTGGAATTTGGACGCCTTTGGCTCAGATCTTAACATTTTACATTTTACCGCATAATTTTTTATCCTGTCCTTGACAGCGGAGAAATTGTTTGTATAATGTAGCATAGAGTAGTAGATTAAATTAAGGAGATATGAAGATGACTTGCAAATCCAGTGCTAAGTTAGATGCAGAGGGGATGGGAGTGGACCAAGAATGAATAGGCTAATATTATTAACCATAATTCAATTTATTGGTGTATTTCCTTTCTGTTTTTCAGCGCCATTGCTTACATATATTGGTATAAAAGTTGGAGGAAATTGGTGTATTGAAGATTACGATAAACCATTTAGTGATGTTTCGGGCAATGGTTTGCATGGTGGAATTGGTATGGGTTTTAATCTAAATCCATGTTGGGAAGTCAATTTTACGCCGCAAATTAAAACAAGTTCATACATCAGAAAATATTGGCCGGGCACAAATCGTTATTACACAAATGTGTTCATACCTATAACAGCCACATTTAAACCCTTTGCAAAACTTTCCAATAAGCCTTATCTGGGCATTGGTATTGGTAGTAATTTTCAAATATATGGTAAAGCAGTAGATACAGAATTGGGTACAGAGCGGCCAATTGAACAACTCAGAAACGATTTATACTTTACGGCAAGTATTGGTATGGAAAATAAGATGGCAAAACTAAGGATTTCACCTGAGTTTTCCTTTAATTATAACCTAACTAACCATCCCGTGCTTACTGATGTAGGTGCTTCTATATCAATTTATGATTTTAATCTTTCAATTGGTTTATGGTATGAGTTTTAATTTCTTGGCCGTCAGGGGGTCAGATCTCAACATTATACATTTTACCACATAATTTTTCTATTTTGGCTGTTTGTTAGATAAATCCGACAGTAAAACCGCCCCTTGACTTTTAACCAAAAATGGTTATTATAATTTCATGAAGAATAATAACAATTATGGGAAGATGTTGCTCAAGTATTTGGGTAAGTGGGTTGCTCTATCTTCGGATGAATCCACAGTTGTCGCTTCTGGTCGTACGCTTGCAGAAGCCATAAAAAATTCACAGAAAACTAAAGAAAAAAATCCCATCTATGTTATGGTTTCTAAAGAAATCAGCAACTTCTCTTATTGTTAGCATAGTCCCAATAAAACTTGCACAAAGTTCGATACAAATATAAATCAATTGCAATATCACAGGCGCCCATCAGGTATGAGTTAATGCCAATCATTCCTATAACTATCATCGTTGAGGGAAAATTTATGAATGTCGAAGCGCTCATCGATTCAGGTGCTAATCGTTGCTTCTGTCAGATTGAAATCGGTGAAGTTTTGGGGGTTCCATTATCTTCATGCCCAAAGGAATCCGTCAGCGGAATCGGAGGTCTCGGTGAAATATTCATTTATAAATTAACAATAGATATTGAGCATGGGACCTATAGACTACCAGCCCAGGTAGGTTTTGGACAATTTAATTTTCATGGGTTTTCATTTATACTTGGGCAGAAAGACTTTTTTGAAAATGTTGATGTATTGTTCCAACGCCGTAAACAAACAATTGAACTATTGCTGCCTTAAAATCTAAGAACAAATATCATAATGGTGTGAAGGCACGCCCCGGGTCAGAGCTTAACATTTTACCGCATAATTTAGCTGTTTTATAGTTGACAGCGGAAAAATTATTTGTATAATCTCATAATATGTAGTGGATTGGGGTAAGGGGTATTATGCGTTGCAGTTCGATTAGGTTGTTGATTATTAAGTTCATTGTTGCGGTTGTGTTGTCATATGCGCACCTGTCCTCTGCTCAGAACTACAAGTTACTGCAGAATGAGCGCAAGGTTATAATGCCGGTGGTGGATATTGAGATTCTTAGGTTCGGACTTTATGGAGGATATCATAAGCGTGTTGATTATACTTCATATGATACACTTGTTTATCAAATCAAACATGGTGCTGAAATGAGTTTTATTACAGTAACATATTTCCCAAAAAATTCAAGATGGGGATTCGGCATGAATGTACAGGAATTAGTAGATGACGAATTTGTATCGTACTCTCCTAAGGCATTTTATGCATCCATGATATCGATTCACACAGTCTATGTGCTACATTGTAGCATTCTATCGCTGAGTACTGTGAGATTGAGGTTTTCTGCGTATATCGGCAAGTTTACCTCAGGAGCGGTTGAACTGAATCACAAAATCATTAAACCGTTGACATTGGGATTTACAGTTCGTATTGGAGCTATTAAAAACTGGAAGGATGGTGCTTGGAGTTCATGTGCCGGTTACGGTATTCAAATAGGTGCTGGTATTACAATCGGTCTCGGCTGGTGGTTCACCAGAACTAACTCAGAGGGGATTTAGTCCTTCAATAATAATTCGGATTGGGTCAAATTTTCACACTTAATAGGTTAGCCATTCCAAAATGGAATTAAATCAATGTAGTTGACCAATCGGCAAAGTATAACATATTGCAGGGCAATTATCCATTTGATTATTTTACAATTTTGGAATTGTGGAATGGAGAAAAATGTCTTTGCTTGATTTAATTTGGCAGGGTAAACTCTGCCACTACATTTTTACATTACTACAAATTTTTTACCAGGTATGATGATAAAATAATATGGAAACGAATATTTGATATGCCCGATAAATCGGGCAACTACAATTGGGGAATTCGCCATTGCAAGCGGGCAACTACAAAATGGACAATGAGGAGTAGGACTAAAGTCCCTACTCCTATACTATATCTTGAACTCTGCAAACTTCTATTGACAAAAAGGTAATTTTAATCTATAATCCAGGGTGTTTTTGTGGTTATTTATTTTAGCTGGCAATGAGATTGCCCAGGATTCATCTGTTGTTGATTCGGTAAAAAAATATGAAGTTCCTGCGGTCGTAAATTTTAGCCAGGCAGGCGTGCTTGATAGTTCACTAAAACAGACACGGGTCATTGAACCCGTTCTTTTTTTTACAGGATTTAAAGAGGTTGTCAATTTTACACCTTATCTTATTAAGGACCGGGGTTATTGCCTTGATATTATTACGCCATATCCCTTAGAAGTATTTTTACAATCCCATTCTTTGAATAATTATTTTACTGAATCATTCAATCTTGTTTTACTACCAATACACTTTTTAAAGACAGCAAAGTTGAATAATGGGTTTGGAAAAAATTTTCAAAGACTGGAGATTGATACCAAAGTAAATACTTATGAAAAACCATTCTCTTATCTTTATTTTACTATGTTTGGTAGCAATACTATTTATAACATTGATTTTACGCGTGCCATTACCAATGATATCGGATTTTATTTGAGTGGTTTGTATTCACGGCAGTATAAAAACTATGAGCAAGTTTACCTGCGCACAAATGGTGGTTATGCGAATATATATTATAACCAATTCATTCCTTCACGTTTGGATATTATTTTTACTGATAATGATTATGGAACATTATGGAGTATTGATTTTAGTGATATAACATTTACTGCAGGCAATGACCTTTATAAACTTGCCATTTTCAGAACTGCAAATGGCACTGAATATCTTGATACCTTAAGTAATGTAAGGTATCAAAATCACCTGACCACATACGGCACAAATCAGCAGATGGTATTCTCTTATAAAAATATTGGAAATGTCTTTGGTTTTAATGCTACAACGAGTAGATTTGAATATGGGTTTAATAGTTTTGAAACTGATAATAATTTAGAATTTTATCAAGGAATTAATTATAATTTAAACAAATTTTGTACAGGATTCGTTTATAGTGTAGATTATGCATTAGATAAAAATTTATATTTTAATCCAAGTGGAAAAATAAAATGTGACATTTTTGATAGTATACGCATTTTTGGTGGATTGAGCCTGTTCCATAGAAGAGCCAATTTTATCGCACACTTTGGTAATGAAAATCTGGCAATTAAAGATTTTAATATACTGGGTAATCCTGATATAAAGGACGAAAAATATTTTCGCAAAGAGGCTGGTCTTCAGATAAAAACTTTAAATTTCAATTTTTATCACTGTGCAATTACAAATCCCATTGGCTATCACAGGGATAGTGCGAATTATTATTCTGTGGTAAATTTTGAAAATGGTGAGATTGCAGGTCTGGAATTATTTTATGATATTCCATTGGCAAGATATTTTTCTTTTGCAGGCGCATTTAACTATCTGTTGAAGGATGGACCATCTTCAACCTTTCCCAGAACGAATGCGAAACTATATTTAAACTGGCAAAGAAAAACAGAACGCTCAGTGATTTGCCTGTTTACAAGATTCAACTATGTTTCAGATAGATATGACCTCGCAGATAATCACTATGGTCAATTCTGGACCATTGCTCCGGGTTTAACTATAAAATTCCTGACCCTGAAATTGAATATGATGATTGATAATATTCTTGACCAGAAACCGGCTGATTTTCCTGATGTTGAAAGAAGTTTTAATTTAGAAATCAAATGGGAGTTCTGGGATTAAGATGTTTGTATTACGCATTGATGATAGATTGATTCATGGCCAGGTTGTTGCTGGTTGGGCACGACCCCTTGGCATTAATGAATTGATTATTGCCTCTGATACAATCAGTCAAGATGAATGGGCCTGTAATGCCTATCGGCTTGCCGTACCTGAAAATATAAGTTTTCATTGTTTTGATATTAAAAGTTGTGTTGAATACTTGAAGAACGGGTTGGACAAAAGGCGTATTATGGTCGTAGTAGAAAAGGTGATTGATGTCTACAATCTTATAAATAATGGTCTGAGCATAAATGAAGTGCATATCGGTGGTTTGAGCCATAGACAAAATGCACGCACAATCGCTCCATTTATCTACCTGACCTCTGAGGATATAGAGGTGCTCGCAAAATTACATGAATTAGGCATCAAAATTATTGGGAAACAACTGCCCAATTCCCAGCCCGTTGATGTGATAAAAAAACTAACAGGAGTATAAATGGTAAAATTTGCATTTTATATACATAATCATCAACCCGTAGGCAATTTTGATGAAGTATTCCAGTATGCCTATGAGCAGTCATATCTTCCTTTAATTAAGACATTGTTAAAATATCCTTCAATAAAATTTGGTATTCACAATTCAGGTCCACTCTGTGAGTGGTTATCAAAAAAACATCCTGAATATTTTGATTACATAAGAGAGGCATTGAAGAACGATCAGGCTGAGATTCTGGTTTCAGCATATAGTGAGCCAATCCTTTCTTTAATTCCATCCCAAGATGTGGTTGAACAGATTAAGTATTTCAAAGAATACATTTATAAAATGTTCGGCTATGAAGCCCGTGGTCTCTGGTTGACTGAACGGGTCTGGGAGCCAGGATTGGTACCTTTGTTTGTAAAATCAGGTATTGATTATACACTACTTGATGATACACATTTTCTCTATGCAGGGTTGAGCAATGATGATTTGAACAATTATTTTATTACTGAGGACGGTGGCAGGATTTTGAGATTATTTCCGATTTCAATGAAATTGAGATATCTGATTCCGTTCCATCCAGTAGAAGAGGTTAATAATTACCTGAAACAAGAAGAAGGGCGATGCCCTGATGTGTTAAAGGTGCTTGGTGATGATGGTGAGAAGTTTGGTGTCTGGCCCGGGACACATACCA
>JBBILZ010000005.1:0-67978 GCA_037444665.1 Caldifarciminota bacterium | reverse complement strand
TCCTTCATATCTGGACCCAATACCCTGGACAATTCTATGAAACGGAAAATGTCAAAGACCAATTTCAATAAACAAATACAAGCATATATATTATAACCAAAATCCCTCAATCGTCAAGGGGGAAAACTGAATGAAGTAGTTGCCTCATTTATGAGGCTTTTTTGTAGGGCATCCAGGGAGCATTTCATCTTTGGCAGAAGCAGACGATAAACCAAAAAGTGGAGAGGAATCAGACAAATCAACTCTTGATTTTTGCAAAAAATAAAGTATAATATATGTTAAACTAAAGGGGGTATAAATGGATATTAAAGGCTATAATATGCCAGAAGATTTATATTATCATGAAGAAGATGCCTGGGTTAAATTAGAACCCGATGGCACAGTAATTATTGGAATGGACGATTTTTATCAAAAACAAGCTGGCGATACAACCTATGTAGATTTACCATTTGAAGGTGATACAATAACTCAAGGCGAAACCTGTGGCAAGATTCAATCCTCAAAATGGGTAGGCAAATTTGTTGCTCCTATTTCCGGAGAGATTATTGAAGTGAACCATGAACTTGAAAACGACTGCAGGTTAATAAATAAAGACCCATACGGTGCAGGCTGGATAATCAAGGTAAAACCGTCCAATCTTGATGCTGAATTAAAGAATCTTGCCCATGGCCCTGAGGCGGTCACAAAATTTATTGAAGCCCACCTGGAAAAGGTAAAAAAAGGCGGATAAAAGTGCGGATTTGTTTCAAATTTTAATTTAAGATTTCCAAGATAAGGGGTATTTATGGATATACAGATACCTTATGGTAAAGATGAAAAACTGTTAGTGAGCATCCCTGAAAAAAATGTGCTTGCTGTGGTTTACCCCAATGAAGTGCACAAACAGAATGAATCGGAAATTTTATTAAAGGCAATTGAACATCCGATAAATTCTAAAAATTTTAAAAAATTTTTAGAAGATGCAAAGGATGTTCTTTTTATTGTTAATGATGGCACCAGACCAACCCCAACAAAGAAAGTTCTTGATATTATCTATGACCAGATTAAGAATAAAAATATAAAGTTTATTATTGCTACCGGTGTTCATCGTGCCCCAACTCAGGAAGAATTTGATTTTATTTTTGGTGATTATTATAATCGGCTCAAAGGCCAGATATATATCCACGATTGTAAAAAAGACGAGGATATGGTCTATATCGGAACATCAAAGAACGGCACTGAAATGTATGTTAACAGAATGGGTATGGAGGCACACAAGATTGTTATAATCGGTTCAGTTGAACCCCATTATTTTGGTGGCTTTACTGGCGGAAGAAAATCTTTTTTACCCGGTATCGCCTCAAGAAAAACAATTGAACAAAATCATAAACATGCCCTAAAACTTGAGGCACAGGCACTAATCCTTGATGGCAACCCCGTGCATGAAGATATGATTGATGCCTTAAAGACTATTGCGGATAAAGAAATATTTTCTATCCAGACTGTTCTTGATGGTGAGCGTAATCTTTATGGTGTCACAAGTGGCCATATCCACGATTCTTTTTATGCAGCAATTGACAAAGCAAAAGATGTGTTCTGCGTAAAGATTCCTGAAAAGGCAGATATTGTGGTAAGTGTAGCCCCTTATCCAATGGATATTGACCTTTACCAATCGCAAAAAGCACTGGATAACGGAAAATTAGCATTAAAAGAAAATGGCATTCTAATAATGGTCTCAAAATGCAGGACCGGTATTGGTGAACCTGCATTCTTTGAATTATTATCTTCCTGCAAATCTCCCCAGGATGCACTTGATAAAATTGCACAGGGATATAAACTCGGATATCATAAGGCATCAAAGATGGCAGAGATTGGCACCTGGGCAGAAATGTGGGGCGTTACAGACCTTGAAGATAGAGATATGAATGCAGTATTCATCAAACCATTCTATAATCTCCAGGAAGCCATTGATAAAGCGATTGAGAAGAAAGGCAGGGATGCAAAGATAATATTTTTGATGGACGGTAGTATCACTGTTCCCATTGTTGAATAAAAATTGAGAATTGTATCAAATTTAAAAAATACTAATAAAAATTTCTAAATTTTTATGAATTTTTGAAAGGAGAATAATATGCCTTTGAGCAAAGACATAATAAAACAATTACAGGACATTGTGGGTGATGAGTATTGTAAGACCACTAATGCTGAAATTTATGTTTATGCATTTGATGGTGGAATTCATCGTAGAAAACCAGATGTCGTAGTTCAGCCCCAGAACACCAAACAGGTGCAAAAGATTGTTCAACTGGCGAACAAATATAAAATCCCGGTGGTGCCAAGGGGTGCGGGCTCTGCACTATGTGGCCATAGCGTCCCGATTAATGGCGGTATCACTGTTGACCTGCAGAGGATGAATAAAATAAAGGATATCAGAATCGCTGATATGTTTGTCATCTGCGAACCTGGAGTTGTGTGTGATACTTTCAATGCGGCAATTAAACCGTATAAATACTTTATTCCCGGTCCTGCCTCAAGTGAAGTTGCAACAATTGGTGGAATGGTAGCATGCAATGCCTCTGGTGAAAAGGCAGTCAAATACGGTGCCACAAGGGATTATGTGCTTGGCTTAGAAGTTGTGCTACCTGATGGCGAAATTGCATATATGGGCACAAAGACAATAAAACATTCAACTGGTTATCAACTGGAAAGATTGATGTGCGGTTCTGAAGGTATGCTTGGCATCATTACTGAAATCAATATGAAGATTACACCCCTGCCACCAAAGATTGCGGGTTGTATTGCTGCATTTGATGATTTAGAAAAGGCAGGACAATGCGTTGCCAATATCATTGCCAAACCTCTAATTCCATCACAACTTGAAATTATGTCTGCCCCCTGTATTAAAGCAGTCAACAAAGCGGCAAAGATGAACCTTCCCGAAGTAGAAGGTATATTGCTCATTGAAATTGATGGCAGACCAGAAACAATCAAGCAGGATGTAGAGACTGTAGCAAAGATCTGCAAAGAGACCGGTGCGGTTTCAATGGAATTTACTGAGGATGAAAAAAGGATTACCGAAATCTGGAAGGCAAGAAAACAGATGATTCCTTCGCTCAGTATCTTGAAAGAAGAGTATGCAACCACAATGCTTGCTGATGATATGGCAGTTCCTGTATCTCAGATTCCCAAGGCAGTTGCCGGTATCTGGGAGATTTCGCAAAAATATGATATTATCATACCACCCTATGGACATGCGGGCGACGGTAATTTGCATACCAAGGTGTTGATGGTTCCTACTGACCCAAAACACTGGGAACAGGCAAAAAAGGCAGTTGCAGAAATCTATCAGTTAATCAGAGACTTAGGTGGAACGACCACCGGTGAACATGGAATTGGTATAACCAAGGCTGAAGAATTCCATAAAGAAAAGAGTAGTGTAGTTCCAGCAATGAAGGCAATAAAGAAGGCGCTTGACCCGAATAACATTATGAATCCACAAAAGATGATTGACTGGGATAAGGGATTTATGTATGAATTGAGATATCCTACAGACCCGAACCGAAAATTAGAAGGTCATCTGGCAAAATGGGAAAAAGAAATGATGACCTGCACAATGTGCGGCTATTGTAAAAATGTCTGCCCAACATTCCTCAATATCCTGTGCGACCCACCTTCTGGTCGTGGAAGAATGGTTCTTTCTTACGGCATCCTTGAAAAAGAACTTGAGATTGACGATTCTGTGGTTAAGGCAATCTTCCAGTGCACTTTATGTAGGGATTGTAATAGGCGCTGTCCGAGTAAGGTAAAAGTTCCTGATGTGGTAAGGGCAGCAAGAGCAGACCTCGTAGAAAAAGGTTTTGCCTATCCCTCACACAAAGATTTTATAGAGAAGATTAAAAAGACTGGTAATATCTGGGGAGATGCTGAAGCCACAGTGCCGGTTCAAGAAGGTGAAGTGCCCGTATTTATTGGCTGCCAATTCCTTGCACGACCCAATAAGACCAAACAATACTTAAAATTGTTTGAAAAACTCGGAATAAAACCTAAAGTTGTAAAAGAGGTCTGCTGTGGTTACCCGATGGAAGCACTCGGTTTTGTAAAGGATTTTGAAGCACACAAAGAAAAATTTATGAAGTTGTTCCCATTTAAAAACGCCATTACCCTCTGCCCCACCTGCACTGTTTATCTACGCGAGGCATACAAGATTGATGCAAAACATGCACTGCAGGTTATTGCAGAAAAACTACCCAATGCAATTGTCAAAAAATTGAGCGGTAAGGTAACCTATCACGACCCCTGCGACCTTTCCCGAGGTGCAAAGATAGTCAAAGAACCAAGGGATATCATCAATGCCCTGGGTCTGGAACTTGTAGAAATGAAATTTAAAGATAATACCTCCCGTTGTTGTGGCGGTGGTGGTGGTATTCTGGTCTCGGATAATCCACTTTCAACAAAGATAGCAGAAGCAAGAATCAAGGAAGCACTCAATACAAAAGTTGATACACTGGTAACTGCTTGCGCCACCTGTGAACAGGTGTTAAAGAATGCTGCGACTGCAATTGCAGAAAAAGGCAACGGCAAGATCAATGTTATCGGACTCCAGGAAATGGTCTGGAAGGCATTATAGCAGAAACTTCTGAAATCGCATTAAAAAATAATTGGGGGCCAGATTTGGACATCATCAAATCTGGTCCTTTTATTTTTAACATCGTGATTGACGAAAATCCAAATTTAGATAAAATTCTCTATGCCAGCGAATTTACCACCGCAATATTTTGAAACGGAAAAAAAATACCGTGAGGCAAAGACCTTACAGGAAAAACTATTTTATCTACAAGAACTTCTTGCCATAATCCCCAAGCATAAAGGGACTGAAAAATTGCAGGGTGAATTAAAGGCAAAAATTTCCAAAACCAAAGAGATGATGGAGCGGACAAAAAAATCCATTGGTTCAACTGCCTGGTATCAGGTTGAGCGACAGGGTGCTGGACAGGTCGTGCTGGTCGGTGTTCCCAATTCTGGAAAATCAGCCCTGCTCAATCTTTTAACACGCACCAATGTAGAAGTTGCACCTTATCCATTCACCACCACCAATTTTCAGGTTGGAATGATGGAGTACGAAGATATCAAGATTCAAATCGTTGATTGTCCACCAGTCTCCGAAAGTGCACCTGCCTGGCTTTATGCTACCTTTCGCTTTGCCGACCTATTACTGATTATCATTGATGCAGCAAGTGATGATTTATTAGAACAGATGGAAACAATTAATACACAACTGGAGGCGAGAAATATCTCTATCCAAAATGATAAATTAGATGCCAGAAAAAATATTGTTCTACTTAATAAAATTGATATGCCAAAGGCAATTGAAAACAGCGAAGTTTTTTTAGATGTTTACCAGAATAAATTCAATATCCAAAAAATTTCATCGGTTACTGGTGAAGGTATTGAAATTCTCAAACCATTAATATTTAAAAATCTTAATATCATTCGGGTCTATACCAAAAAAATTGGTCATCCACCAGTAAAAAAAGAACCAATCGTGTTAAAATATGGGTCTACAGTTATTGAAGCCGCTGAATATATTCATAAGGATTTCAAAAAAAATTTACAATTCACCAGACTGTGGAATGATTCTGGCTATAGTGGTCAGAGAGTGGAAAAAAATCATATATTGCAGGACGGTGATATTATTGAATTCCATGTATAATAATTTAAACAAGAGCCGAAAAAAATTATGTCTGAATTGACATTGATAAAATACATAAGAAAGAATTTTCCGCGCCACCAGAAAGATATTGCACAGGGCATTGGCGATGATGCGATGGTCTTTAAAAATGGCATTGTTGTTTCAACTGATTCATTTGTTGAAGGGGTCCATTTTGATTTCAGATATTTTACAATTTATAGTATCGGTTACCGGTGTATGGGTGCCAGCCTCTCTGACCTTGCTGCAGTGTCTGCAAAACCAATCTGCGCATTAATAGCACTATATTTACCAAAATCAACAAAAGACAGAGATGTCATGCAGCTCTATCGCGGTTTCAAACTTGTTTGTGACAAATACAATTGTGATATCTCAGGCGGAGATATTATTGAAAGCCCTTTCTGGGGAATAACCATAACCGTAATCGGCAAAACAGAACGGCCCTTATTAAGGTCAGGTGCAAAACCCGGAGATTTTTTATATACTACAGGCTATCTTGGCCTTGCTGAAACTGGTAGGATTGCCCTGTCCAAAGGTTATAACAAAACACTATTTGCCCAATCTATTAAGAAACACCTCTATCCTGTGCCAAGGATAAACCAGGCTTTAAGACTGCAACCTTATGTCAATGCCGGTATTGATACCTCTGATGGCTTATCAACAGATGCCTTCCATATTATTGAAGAAAGCAAAGTGAAAATTATTATTGAAAGTATTCCGATACATCCAGAAGTTGATTTACTGTGCAAAAAAGAAAATTTATCTTCATTAGATTTCATTCTTTCTGCAGGTGAAGATTTTGAACTTCTGTTGACCGGTAAGATTACCAAAAAAATTTCCAATATTAAGTTATTCAAAATTGGCAGAGTAGAACAAGGTAGAGGATTATATCTATTACATAATGGTAAATTAAAAAAACTTCAGCCACGTGGCTATGAACACCTGAAGGGATAGATGGATTCAGAAAATAATTCACACAAAAATATAATCCTTTTTGTCACAACCATCGGTTCATTCCTTACTCCTTTTATGGGCTCTACAATTAATATTGCCCTTCCTGCTATGGGCAGAGAATTCAATATGAACGCATTAATGTTGAGCTGGGTTCCAACATCTTACCTACTTGCCGCAGCAATATCGCTTGTGCCTATTGGCAGGATTGCGGATATCACGGGAAGACAAAAAATATTTTTTTATGGCATCATCACATTCGGACTATTCTCCCTGTTTGGCGGTCTCACAAGTAATCTGATTATCTTTATGGTGTGCCGTGTAATACAGGGAATCGGTGGAGCAATGATTTTTGGCACTTCTGTAGCCATCCTTACTTCAGTCTTCCCGGCAAATCAAAGGGGCAAGGTTCTGGGAATAAATGTAGCAGGGGTCTATCTTGGATTATCGTTCGGTCCATTTCTTGGTGGTTTATTAACCCAGCAACTGGGCTGGCGTAGTATCTTTTATGTAAATGCCTGCCTCGGTATTTTAATGCTATTTTTGACCTGGAGATTTTTAAAAATCGAAAAAGTGGTCTCTGAAAATAATCGTTTTGATTTTATTGGTGCTTTAATCTACGCACCAATGCTACTGTTTATTATGTACGGATTCTCTTTATTACCGGCTATCCCGGGAATGGTATTAATCACCCTGGGCATTATCCTCACCTGGTTATTTGTTCAATGGGAATCAAAATTGTCCGCTCCGTTATTAAATATCAACCTTTTTAAATCAAATCCAATCTTTTTCTTTTCCAATATGGCGGCATTGATCAATTACAGTGCAACAAGTGCAGTCTCTTTTTTATTGAGCCTTTATCTCCAGTATATCAAAGGATACTCTCCCCAGTATGCCGGTATAATTCTCATTGCACAACCTGTGACAATGACCATATTATCACCGTTTGCAGGAAGGTTATCAGACCGTATTCAACCAGCAATTATTGCGTCCATTGGTATGGGAGTGACTGCTGCTGGCCTTTTTGTCCTCAATTTTCTTCAAAATTCAACCCCAATAAATATTATAATCCTGAACCTATTAATTATGGGGCTGGGCTTTGGTCTCTTTTCATCACCTAATACAAATGCCATAATGAGTTCAGTTGAAAAAAACTATTATGGCATTGCATCAAGCACACTGGCAACAATGAGATTACTGGGACAGATGTCCAGTATGGGTATGGTAATGCTTATATTTTCTTTGACCCTTGGTCGGGTAAAGATTACGCCGGAATTTTATCCAGTATTTTTAAATGCCATAAAAATTTCTTTTATTGTTTTCACGATACTTTGTATTATTGGTATTTTCGCATCCTTAAAACGCAGGGTCAAGAACTAAAAAATTATTCTACTCAATCAATTATTTTATGAGTAAAATGCTTGAGCGGCCTGATACTCAGTTTACCTAATTTAGCGAATTTTATCGCTTCAATCTCAGCATATGCTGAGGTGATTGCAGTAATAAAAGGAATATTCAATTCCACTGCAAGACGGCGCATAGTATAACCATCCCTTTTTGCACTATAACTCATTGTGGGAGTATTTATAATCAAGTTAATCTTACCCTCTTTCATTAAATTTAGGGCATTAGGCGATTTGTGTTCACTTATTCTATATACAGTCTCAGCATCAATTTGATTGTCCTTAAGAAATTGTGCAGTCCCTCTGGTCGCAACTATTTTAAAGCCAAGTTCTTTAAGTTGCCGTGCAATGGGCAAAATTTCTTTTTTATCATCATCGCGCACCGTAATATATACAGTTCCCGAATCGGCAAACTTATTATCGGCAAGGATGGCTTTATAATAAGCAGCACCAAATTTTTTGTCCACTGCCATTGCTTCGCCTGTTGACTTCATTTCTGGCCCGAGTATTGGGTCCACGCCTGGTAATTTTAAAAATGGAAAGACCGGGGCTTTTATTGAGACAAAATCAAATTTTATCTCTTCGGGCAAATTAAAATCTTTAAGTCTATAGCCTAACATTATCTTTGTAGCAAGTTTTGCCAGGGGTATACCTATGGTCTTTGAAACATAGGGAACTGTCCTTGAAGCGCGTGGATTTGTCTCTAAAACATAGACTATGTTGTTTTGAACTGCAAACTGGATGTTTATCAATCCTACAGTATTTAACTCTACTGCAATCTTTCTAACAATCTCTTTAATCTGCTTGATTGTTTTATCAGAAAGAGTTTTTGGTGGCATTACACAATATGAATCGCCCGAATGCACACCGGCTTGTTCAATATGCTCCATTATGCCCGCAATGAAAACCTCCTTCCCATCGCACAGGGCATCAACATCAACCTCAGTAGCATTTGCAATGTATTTATCAACAAGAATTGGATGGTCAGGCGATACCCGTGCTGCCATTCCTACATATCTCTCCAGTTCATGTTCATCGTAAACAATCTCCATTGCCCTGCCACCCAGGACATAACTCGGTCGCACTAATACTGGATAACCAATCTTCTGCGCAATTTCTTTGACCTCTTCAAAATTGAATCCTGTGGCAAAAGGCGGCTGCAAAATATTAAGTTTTTTTAATATCCTTGAAAATGTTTCTCTGTCTTCTGCTTTATTAACACTCACTGGATTTGTGCCGAGAATCTTTGTTTTCAGTTGATACTCTTTTATTGCCTTTAATAAAGGTACTGCCAGGTTCAAAGAAGTTTGACCCCCAAATTGTATTATAAGTCCATAAGGTTCTTCTCTCAGTAAAACATTTAATACATCTTCAAATTTCAATGGTTCAAAGTAAAGCCTTGTAGAAATATCAAAGTCAGTGGAAACAGTTTCAGGATTATTGTTAATGATTATCGCTTCATATCCCATCTCTTTTAAGGCAATGGCTGAATGGACACAACAGTAATCAAATTCAATCCCCTGTCCGATTCTTATTGGACCTGAACCTATAATCATTATACTCTTTTTTTGTTTCTGTTTCTTTCTTCCTGATTGATTTTTTCCCCAGTATGTTGAGTAGTAGTATGGAGTATATGCCTCAAATTCACCGGCACAGGTATCAACTATATTAAAAACCGGTTCAATTTTATGCTTATTGCGCAGACACCTTATCTCTTTTTCAGATACAGTCAAAATCTTCGCAATATATTCATCACTAAAACCAAGTTTTTTTGCCTCAAGGATAAGATGCGGCTCAGGACCCGCCTTTTTTAACAATCTTTCTAATGTAATAATGTTTTCTATTTTGTTAATGAAAAATTCAGAGATCCTGGTAAGATCAGAAATCTTCTTTTTTGTATAACCACGGCGTAAAGATTCAGCAATAGCAAAAATACGCTGGTCTGTTGGTTCTTGCAGTTCATATATTAATTCATATTCTCTCCATTGTTCTGGTTCAAATCCACTTTTTGCAATCTCAAGTGAACGCACTGCTTTGAGCAGAGCTTCTTCTATTGTTGAACCGATTGCCATCACTTCACCAGTAGACTTCATTTGAGTTCCCAATCTCTTATCAACTGTAGGAAATTTATCAAATGGCCAACGTGGAATCTTAACGACCACATAGTCCAGGGCAGGTTCAAATCCGGCTGTGGTCTTTTTTGTAATCGCATTCTGGATTTCATCAAGATTAAATCCAAGCGCAATCTTGGCGCTGACACGTGCAATAGGATAACCAGTTGCCTTTGAGGCAAGTGCAGATGAGCGCGATACCCTGGGATTAACCTCAATTACCCGATATTCCCATTTTTCAGGATTGACCGCAAATTGAATATTGCAACCACCCGCAATCTTCAATGCACGGATAATATTAATCGCTGCACTGCGTAGTATCTGATGTTCTTTATCTGTTAAAGTTTGAGCAGGAGCAACCACAATACTCTCGCCCGTGTGGATACCCATTGGGTCAATGTTCTCCATACTACAGATAATAATACAATTATCACTATGGTCGCGCATTACCTCGTATTCAAACTCTTTCCAGCCCAGCATACTTTCTTCAAGTAGAACCTGTTTTATGGGTGAACGATTTAAACCGCCTATAACTGCCTCATATAATTGTTCAGAATTATATGCAATGCCACTCCCGGTTCCGCCCAGAGTATATGCGGGACGAATCAGGATGGGATACTTCATTTTTTTCACCACTTCCTGCGCCTCATTATAACTATGGACAGCAAAACTATGTGGAATTGGTTCACCAATATCATTCATAAGTTTCCGGAAATAATCACGATTTTCAGCCATCTCTATTGATTGCATAGTTGTCCCCAACAGTTCTACTTTGTATTTTTGAAGTCTGCCTTTTCGGGCAAGTTCATAAGCAAGATTTAAACCGGTCTGGCCTCCGAATCCTGGTAGAATGCCCTGAGGATGTTCTTTTTCAATTATCTTTTCTAATATCTCTTCGGTAAGGGGTTCAATATAAACAGTATCTGCAGTTTCTAAATCGGTCTGGATTGTTGCAGGATTTGAATTCACAATAATTGTTTCATATCCTTCATCCCGCAATGAACGGCTCGCCTGAGAACCAGAAAAGTCAAATTCTGCAGCCTGGCCTATGATTATTGGACCAGAGCCAATGATTAAAACTTTTTTAATATCGCGGCGCTTTGGCATCTATTAAATAATTAAATTTACTAAATAGAAATTTTGTATCATAAGGTCCAGGTGATGCCTCAGGATGAAATTGAACAGAAAAAATAGATAATAGACTGTGGTGCATTCCTTCAACTGTTCCATCATTCAAATTGAACCAGTCAAAGATTATATTCTTGTCTTTGTCTGATGCCTTTAGGGCATATCCGTGATTCTGAGAAGTGATATAGATGCGATTATTCCATAAACATTTAACTGGATGATTATATCCCCGATGTCCAAATTTGAGTTTATATGTCTTTAAACCGAGTGCTATGCCGAGTAACTGGTGGCCCAGGCATATGCCAAAGATTGGGTAACCCATTTTTATTAATCCTTTGATCGTTTTAACTGTTGAACTCATCAGTGCTGGATGCTCAGGATTGCCCGGACCATTGGAAATCACAATGCCATCCGGATTGAGTTTTTTAATTGAATTTAAATCTGTATTATAAGGCACCTGAACTACTGAAAAATAATTTAATAAGTTTTTTATAATACTATTTTTTACCCCGCAATCAATAAGTATTACTCTCTTTTTATGGCGATTTTTGTGGTAGATTATAGATTTGCAAGAAACTTCAGCGACAAGGTTCTGTGAATGGGGGTGTGCCATTTTCTTTAGTTTTTTTATTAATAATTTAGTATTTAACACTTTTGAGGTATTCACCAGCATTGCCTTCATTGTTCCAAAGTATCGTAATTTAAGTGTTAGTTGACGAGTATCAATATCCCATATACAGGACAATCTATTTTGTTGCAGGTATTTAGTTATCTTCAAGTTTTTGGCTGAAAAAAAAGCGGGCTCCTTTATTACGAGCCCGCGAATTTTAACGGTTTCAGATTCCTTGTACTTAGTATTGAATCCGTAATTTCCGATTAAAGGATAGGTCATCAACAAAATCTGCCCGGCATACGATGGGTCAGTAAATGCCTCTTCATATCCTGACATTGCAGTATTAAACACAAGCTCACCATATGCTATCCCCTCTACGCCCAGCCCTTTACCTTCAATTACTGTTCCATCCTCAAGAATTAATAAGCCTCTTTGCATTTTTTTATTGATTAGCAAAATTATACATCAAAATTCTTAAATTTGACATAGATAGGCACAACGAGTTTAATGACATTTTTAGCGTCATTCGTATTCTGGATATACGGGTCTTTAATATAATTAAGTATTATTGTGATAAATATTGAATCCTTAAAACGCTCCATCTCATCATAATCATCTGAACTTCTTTTTTCTATGAAATTTTTCAATCGGTTTAAAGGCTCACGCACCACACCCAATCCATTATAATTGATACCACTGATACGCTGCTTTGCCTTTTTTATCTCCTGGTCAGCAGTGAGAAGAGTTAATTCCATCTTTGTCTCATAATCGTCAACCAGTTTTTTGAGGTCTTCCTGAGGGATTGTATAATTATGCATATTTGTAGTATCAATGTGCTTTTTCTGATTAAGCAAACCATACAGGTCACCGATGCGCTGGACATATTCTCTCGTTTTTTCGCTCAATTCACTCAATAAACGTTTGTCCTGGAGCCAGCGCAATGAAACTGCTACCTTTATCCGGCGTTTTGTCTTATCAATATGGGTCTCACCTGGTTTATTATTTGTCTCTTCAATAATCTTTTCAATATTTTCTTTATTTAAGTATATTGGCTCGTACGAAGGTTTATTGAGCAATTTATGAATATCCTGAATAATTTTATCAATCTTCTCTTTTTTGCCAACCATTGAAAGCTGGGGATAGGTTTTGTCAATAAAGAATTTTACGAGGTATTTATTTATGGTATATCTACCCTCCTCCAGTTCATTTTTACTCACTGCACCCGGACACCATTCAGCAAAAAGTTCTACATCAGGCCTCTTGAGAAATTCAAGGTCAAAAGGAAGTTCAGTGATGACCGTATCTGGTTGGATCAACCACTGCAGATTCATAAGAACCTCTTCAAGATTATCAAGATGATTTTTACCAGACCACGCCATCTATTCTCCTTTCGCTGATTGCTGATATAGTCTCCATATAGGAATTAATTATCATTTTATGCAAAAATTGGTAAATGTCAATTATAAAAAAATGCCTGCCAGAAGGCAGGCATTTTTTAAGATTTTCTAAAATTATTCTACTCACCGCCTTTTAAAACCTTGAGCCGTGCTTCAGTTCTCTTTTTATAATCCTTGGCACCTTTGTGATTAGGATCAAGCGCAAGAACTTGATTAAAGACCTTTAGTGCCTCATCAAAATTGTTCGCCGAGAAATAACTTACACCCTTTTTATACAATGCCTCAATCTCTTGTGGCGTTACCTTCTTTTCAGGTTCTTTTGGCTTGGTCGTGGTTGGTGGCTTTTTCTCCTGAGTAACCTTTGCTTTCAATCGTGTAATCGCCTCGCTTGACTCAGTATTCTGAGGATCAAGGTCAAGCACCTTCTGATAGAATTCAATCGCCTTGGCAAAATCGTTCGCCTTTTCCCGGTTGCGCGCCTCAGTAAGATAAGCACTTATAAGTTCATTTCTCCGAGTTTCAACATTACCCAGATAATTCTTTGCTTCAACATTGTCCGGGTCAAGGGAAAGGACCATTTCAAATGCCTTCTTTGCCTCTTTGAGATTACCTTCTGAGAAGTAAATCTTACCCTGAGAAAGATAAGTTTTAATACTCTTTTCTCTTTCCATTGCGGCAATTTCACGCTGGATTGCCTCTTCTGTCTTTTTCAGATTAAAGACCAGTTTACTTTTCACCCCGGGCTTCACACTGATCTTTGCAATATAATCAACATAATTAGGAGTGCTCACAGTAACTGTGTAATTCCCTACGGGCAAACTTAAACTGAAAGTTCCTGCTGGTGCCCTGTACCTTTTGTTAATTTCTTTAATGTCTACCACACAATTTGCCAGCAATACTTTTGTGGTCTGGTCCTTTATCTCACATTCAATTGAACCAACCTTTGGTGCAGAAATAGCGCTACGATTATTGCCTTCAAGACCGAATGTCCAGCGGGGAGACCAGGGACGAAAATGTCCAAGATACTCAACCTTGCACAGGGCAAGTGTTGCAGTAACTACTGGAAAATGGTATTTCAAGCCAACATTTGCATCCCTACCATCCATCTCCATTGACATTTCAAGTCCAAAAGGAAACTTTAATGAGCCACCCATAAATAGACCGAATGCCCACCAGGAGTGGTCTTTTGTGCTATAATCCTCCCCCAGCACAAGGAAATCAGTATTGAAAATATGACTCCGCCATCCATAACCAACAAACCTGCCCCGTCCAAGTCCTATCACAAAATTGGCAATCCTGCCAAAATACTTTTGCATTGCAATATAACCTGAAAATAGTTCCCAGGGTCTACCATTCATATATTTGTGATAACTGATCTCCTCAATTGTTCCGTCATTGCCACCCGCGCCTACTGTTGAGATATGTTTTGCATAAGAAATATCATCCACTCCACAGAACCAGGCAGTTCCGCTCTCTTTCGCGGGTTTTAATAAATAACTCACACTTGCGACCCAGGTCGTGGGTGTGAACATAGAGATGGCAAGTTCACCTTTACCAAAACCATATTTAAATGCCATTGAAAAGTCTTTCGGGTCTACAAATACACTGTCATTTGGATTAGGGTCATCTGAATACATTGGAAAAGAAAACATCGTGGTTACTCCCCACATCCCTTTAATATCATATTGTGGAACAGTGGGCATATCTAAATAACCAGATGTGCGACATAATTGTGAAATAATAACCAAATAAACGATTATCATAACACCTCCTTAGTTATACGAAAATAATCCACCATGCTATCCTCTTATATTATATATTATAATCAAATCTTCTATTTTGTCAAGCCCCATTTTGAACTCTTCAGAAACTTTAATTTATTCCGTTTTCGTTCCCAGGTTCCTACAAAAGTAATGAGGAAAGAGATTGCGATGAGTTTAATATCAAATAACAATCCCATCTTATGGAGATATAACAAATCATACTTAAATTTATGTCGCCTGGGCAGGTCGCGCGGGGCAAATATCTGGGCAATTCCAGTCAAGCCAGGATGTATCATTATTCTTTTATTATATCCTGGTATTTCATTAATATGGAGATGACAATCATACTGCTCAATTTCTGCAGGTAGAAGTGCCCTTGGACCAACAAAACTCATATCTCCAACAAATATGTTTATTAACTGGGGCAATTCATCCAGCGCAGTCTTTCGCAAAAATCTACCCATAACTGTAACCCTCGGGTCATTTTCAACTGCCTGATGATTAATTGTTTCATTAAGAGCAGATTTACGCATTGAACGAAATTTTATTACCTTAAATATCCTGCCACCTTTTCCAATGCGCAATTGCTTTATGCAGCAAGGAGAACCATCCTCACACCAGATACCGATCCAGATTAGCACCCATAGCCAAGAAGACAGGACCAATCCAAACCCGCTCAGTAAAACATCAAAAGCCCGTTTAAGAGACGGTTCTCTATATTCATCTAATCCATTCATTTCGCCAGTCTGTTCCAAGTCATAAATCAACCCATTTATTGCATCCATTAAATCCTCCTATTACAATCTCTTTGTTCAGAAATCAATGGGTAGAGTTATTTTACGCTAATATATTAATTAATAGTAAATTATACTTATTTATTGACCATTGTCAAGACCTGAAATAAACAAATTTTATGACCTCTTTGCTTTCTCCTTTTTCAATCCGTAAAAAATATACTCCATTCACAAGTTTCTCAGGCACAAATCTTATTATTCCTGCACCACTAATTCTACCTGTATAAACACAATCCACCATTTTTCCTGTTATATCATAGAGTCCTATTTTGATCTCTTCACTCTGCAATACATTATAATAAATATTTAGCATCCGTTTTGCAGGCACTGGTCTAATACTGAATTCTTGTTGAAGATTTCCATTATAAGATTCGGCAATCACAACCGGATCAATAATAACATCACAGATAACAGTATCACCTACAATCGCAATATTACGCACTGTAATATTTGTAGTAACTCCGTAATTGCTATTGCTTGAAGGATAAGTATTTGGTCCGAATATAGTATTATTACTATCTCCAGGATATGGGTCACCTGAATCACCAAGTTCATGATGGTAATAATGGGGGTCAGGCCTATAACCCCAGCCATGGTCAAGGTCATCACAACCATCTGCCTCTTCAATATCCAGAACATTATGGTAGGAACCCCCATAGCGAGGGTCAATATGCCAGATCAATAATCCTTCTCCAGGTAATGGCGTATCAAATCCTATGTTTTGACGATTCTCCAGAATAAAAAAAGTATCATTGACAACTCCGTTACGCCATACCCGATATGCCACTGGGTTGGTTTCAAGGGGAGGAATCTTTAAACCAAAGATATTTGCAGTTATTGGTGTATAACTCAACCAGTTCACTGTCTTTTTACTCCAGGCATCACAATGCGAAGGGCTCCAAGGTGTGTTTCCTCCTGCACCCCAGGCACCATAACCCATCAAACTCCAGTAACCCACACCCCAGGTATTGCGCGAATAATCATAAAGGTCAGGTAATCCAACTACATGACCAAGTTCATGGCACATCACTCCAATACAGCAAAGTGTAGTATCAAGTGCAGGGGTCACAAGATTTACCTCAGGCACATTTGTTGCTCCATCAATAACCACTCCATCATTTGTTGTATAATTAAAACTGGGGATGGCATGTGACCAGCATTGATGCAAATTACCTGTATCCTCTGCACCAGGACCTGCATGCACCACAAAAACTCCGTCAATATGATTATCATTATTCAGGTCAAATTGATGAAAATTGACTGTTGCATCAACAACTTGAACTGCATCGCGGGCAAGTTGATAACCAGTGCTGAGCATATAATTGCCGTCGTCATAATAAGCATAGGTATGATTTGACATCCACCAGCGGTTGCCGCAGATACCGCCACGCACATCAGTCTGGTTATAAGAGTTTTCTTTGAAAAAATCATTCAAACTGCCCTGACGATACTGTCCGTAATATACCCCGGTAGAATAGAACATACTATCATAGCGCGCTGGTCTACGATTTATAGTATCTGCACGATTATCAGAAAACTGAATCAGAATTACACAGGTCTCAATTGAACCACGAGAAAGGTCTTTCGGCTCTGCACGGGGAGGACCAATAATACAGGAATGGTCAGCCTTCAGTGGATAGTGTGGCGGCATTGCCATAACCTGCACACTGAACAACAGAACAAAAATAAAAAAGATTGTTTTATTCATTTTTGCTCCTTTCTTGAATTTTTTTTACCTGAACAAAAAGGTATTCACCGCGTAAGAAATTTAGTTTTATAAAAGCATCATCAAATTTTTTAAAGAGATGGAGACATCTGTATCTCAGATTATCTCTTAATGATAAAAAAGGTGCAACATAATAGCAGAATGCAAGCACAGTTCTGTATTCTATATCAATAAAATTTTTTTTGATCTCTTTTATCATCTCCCATCTTGTGATTCCATCAAGTGGTGCTCTCTTAACCGCTTCAGGCGTCCATATTTTCTTTACAACCTTTTTTAATATCTTTAATTTATCAATTATGGGTAGAAAGTATATCATAATGATAACGAGTCGGTTCAGAAAATTACTACCCATATGCTCACAAACCATAAAATCTCCATTATCCTTTAACCACAATTTGATTTTTTTTATCAATTGTCCAATATCAGGAATATGATGTAATGAGTCCCAGGCAACGATGGCGTCAAATGATGAAGGAGGAAAATCAACATTATGGATTGAGTCCACAATATACTCAATGTTTCCACTAAAATTTTCTTCTTTTTTTATTCTGTTGTAGTAATCACGGGCAACTGCAATCTTTCTGTCGCTGAGGTCAATACCAATCACATTCATACCCGCCCGTGCCAGTTCCAATGATAACCAACCCACACCACAACCAATCTCTAAGATTCTTCCACCCTTGTGTTTTGCTGCCTGCTCAATGATAAAATCCCTTTCTCTTTTTCTCAAAATCATTTCAATTTGCGGGTCATCCCAGATAAAATTTACTTCTTTTTCCCGGGTCTGTTTTCTTATATCTGGAACTATACCATCAAGTATTTTTCCATCCCAGTATGCCTTCTCCTCTTCAATCTTTTGTTTGAATATTTCCATTTTATTATATTCGCATTCAGGCATATAGATAATTATAACTATAATATACCATTCGTCAAGGATTTTTAGCACAATCCCCTTCAATCCCTGATTCCTCACAATTTTTATGACTTGTTGTTTGCTTCGCTAAAAATAAAACCATCCCTGCATCAAACTGTAGTTGTTAGATTGCAAAGGTAAAACCACTTACCTTCCCTTTTTTGACGGGGATTGAGGAATATCCACACCGTATTTTCCTACACGGAAATTGCTCTTAAAAGACTTATCTGATAGAATACAACTTCTGTTATCAAGGGTTATCAATCGGAAGCCTTGCCGTTCATTATTCTGCCTGATCTCTTCGGTATAAAAGCCCGCACATGGTTTATTGATACATTCCACAACTTTTTTATAATCGTTGTCTTCCCAACCCCGGGCAAACCAGTGAGCAAAATATTTTTCACCTCATACCACCCATTAATTTATTTTATTGTACCCCGATCAAAGCTACCTTGCTGTATCCCAGACCTCACTACCTAACAATTATTACTCTATCCCAATTTTTCACATTCTGCAATTCCGATTATTGTGCCTGAACCCCTCTTTGAACTATTTATCATTTTATCATTTTTACAATTGTAAAAATGATAAATTAATATTCACGGAATTTAATACGTCTGACTAGCTTTTCTAAATCAGCCATAACTGATAGTACCTTATCATCCTTTATCCAGTATATTCTCTTTTTCCATTTTACCATATATCTTACCAGATCAAGATGTCTAAGCGAACGGAGGGTTAGCGATACCGTAGAGGTGCTCAAGCCCATCTTTGCAGCAATTTCTTCTGGACGGAGCGCATTATTTTTTAACAAGTGCAATATCTCATACGCAGTGGGATTGCCAAGCACTCTACATATCCTTGATGCTCGGTAATGAATTTCTGGGATTTTACTTCTCTTCATACCCAATAATATTTAACTTTGTCATTTTGTCAATTGTAAAAAAGACAAAATCAGAAAACCAGGTCCTGGTTGGTATTTTCCTACTGACTAAAATTGATATCAGAAAAAAGATATATGCTACAATTCCTACGCTTTTAAGCAGGTATTAGGGAATAAATTGGGCGCAGTTCCTTCATTTAAATTCAATCCCTCAGCCTACCTTATCCATTCTTAAGCACCTTGATACTCAGGATTCTGTCAATGCGGAATGTTCGCTCTTCCTTTCTCTTTTCACAGAATGCCCTGAGCCCTAAAAATGGCTTGTTTTGATAAGAAAATTCACCGATTGAAAAGGGTGTAATAATTCTTCTGCTTTTTTCATCATTCGGTTTTAAATAGACTATCTCAACTGGTAAATTTTCCTTTATTGCCTCTTTTATAATCTTTTTCTTCTCTTCTAAGGGCATTTCTTTTTCTGAAATTTTATACTGAAAATTTGTTAAAAATTTAACTATGCGCCGGTCTGTAAATATATGTCCCTTTTTTATCGGTTTTTTCAGACTGATACCTTCAAATGATGTACATCTGCTCAATGCCACATAGACCTGACCACCGGCAAATGTTCCTCTGCCCACATCAATTATTACCCTATCAAATGTCTTGCCCTGGCTCTTATGAATCGTTACTGCCCAGGCAAGTTTCAAGGGGTACTGGGTAAAACTGCCCACAACCTCTGATTCAATCTGTTTTGTTTCTTCATTATACTCAAAATGGTATATTCCCCAGGTAAATGGTTCCACATTTACCCTTATACCATTCTGCAGTTGCACTACAATAACATCGTATTCTTCTTCTTTGCTATACTTTACTTTATAAACCCTGCCCAATGTGCCGTTAACCCATCTTCTTTTGGCATCGTTGTTCAACATCATCACCTGGGCACCGGGTTTAATGGTCAATTCAAAATCTGTAGGAAATGCACCGGGGTCAAATTCACCACTTAATTCAGCAATCCACTGATAAACTTTTCCGGGTAATTTATTTAAATATTCATTATTTATTTCTAATGCCATTTTATTCAGGGTTGTAAGATAAACGACAAAATCATCTTCTTTGTGTGCCAGCTGCGCTCCAACACGACTATTTAAAATATTGATACTATCTTCAGTGATTGTATTATTCCTGATTTGATTCAACAATTCAATAAACTTTTCGTCTTTTTGGCGATAGACCTTTTCCAGTTCAATGAATTCAATAGATAATTCTTTAAAAACCCCGGCATCAAAAAAGTATGGACTCTGATAGTGTTCGGTAAATATCTTTTTCTCTTTTGTTGTTACCACAGGCGGCAACTGATACAAGTCGCCAATAAATATCATCTGTATTCCACCAAAAGGTGCACCGGGATTTTTCCCATTCAACCTTAAAAATTTATCCACACAATCAAGTAAGTCTGCCCTGACCATTGAAATTTCATCAATTACAATTGTATCAAGCTCTTGATAAGTTTTTCTATCTCGGGGGTACAACTTTTTAATACTTTCCATAGTAACATCTGGCAGAAAACCGAAGAATGAATGGATGGTCTCGCCCCCAACATTCAACGCCGCAACGCCGGTCGGTGCCAAGACAACTATTTTTTTCTTTGTAATTGAACGTAAGTATTCTAAAAGTGTGGATTTGCCTGTCCCTGCCTTGCCGGTAATAAAGACATTTTTATTGGTCTGCTCCATCAAATCAAGCGCCCTCTTGAATTGCTCGTTTATTTCAATATGGGCTATATCCATAAATCTTTCTCCATTTGTCCTTTTTTAATCTCTCTAACCCTATGGTATAAATTCAATCCCTTATAAATTGCAATGGATTTGTTTATATATTTTGCTACTATTTTTGGACTTGCGCTCCCTATAAGTCTCAATATTTTGGCATATTCCCAATAGCAGTCTGCAAGTTTTTTCTTCCGGTTTAATTTAATATAAATCGCAATTGCCTTTTCCATTTTAACCATTATGAACCTAATATCAGATTTAGTGATTAAAACGCGGGAAGCATTAAAAAAGGTTGATTGGGCTAACTGACTCAGCATAAGCAAATAGATTTTACCGTATGCAAAGTAGCAGTCAGCTTTTGTTTCTTGCGATTCAAATTCATCTGCAATTTTTAATATCTTATCAGCATACTTTTTTAAAATGTTGCTAATAAACCTCTTCCCTTTGACTTTTGCTGAGGTAGACATTCGTGCGCCCTTTTCTCTGCTATTTTGTTTTATCTGTTGTAGTTGTGCTAAACCCAAATATACGCGAGTAAGTTCTTTTCTATCTTTAATTTTATTGAAATTTTTTTCTGAAATTTTTAGATAGTTCTCAATTTTTTTAAGTATTTTATTAAAATGCTTTTGATTCCTTTTAATTACCAATGATATTTTCTTTACGGTTTCTATTTTTTTTAATAATACAAACCCTAAATTCAAATTTGCCAAACCAATTCCATATAAGTCTTGAATCTCTTGCGCAGTTTTTAAGTAATTATTATAAAATTGGAATGCCTTATTATAAGCGCCTTTGTCCATATACACATCTCCTAAATGTAGATTGCTCAGTCCAATCCCATATTTGTGGCCGATTTTCGTTAAGATTTCTAAGGACTTTTGATAATGTCTAATGGCATTATCATAATCACCTTTTTCGCAATTCACAATTCCCAAATTACAGTTTGCCACACCTTCACCCTGTTTGTAACCAATCTCCTCTGATACTTGTAGATGCTTTCGGTGACATTCAATAGCCCTGTTATAATCACCTATATCGCAGTAGCTTATACCTAAATTCCCGCTTGCCTGGCCGATTGCTTGCTTGTATCCGATTGCTTCAAAAACTCTTAAAGATTTCTTGTAAAGTGAGATCGCATTATCATTATCACCTATTTCAGAATAGATATTTGCTAAATTATTACTCGCCTGACCAATTCCTTGTCTATCATTAATTTTTTTAGAAATTTTCAGGCACTTCTGATAAATCTCAATCGCCTTATTATAATCGTTTTTTAAATAATACAAAACTCCTAAGTTATTATAGATATTCGCCATTATCTGTTTTATTCTAATCTTATTTTCGCGCCTTTTAATCTCTGTAACCTTCAGCCTTTCAACCATTTCTATGCCCTTCTTACATGCACAAATTGCCTCTTTAAATCTACCCTGGATTCTATAAATCAACCCTCTTAATGTATAGATATCCGCTATTTCTATTTTTTCTTCTTCTAAGATACCATCCAAAATATCCTCAATTTCATCAAGAAGATTAAGTGATTCATCGTATCTGCACATCTTCTCAAATACTGATGCAATATGTCTCTTAGCCTGAGCCGCAAACAGTTTAGACCCTCCTGAATTTTTATATAATTTTTTAAAATTATATATAGCATCTTGATATTTACCTATTAAAAAGTATACCTGTCCCACTCCTCGTAATGCCCGAACAAAAAGTTCATTCCTGGTGTTCATTACTAAACATACTCCTCTTATTTTATTCTATCTGCAATGCCTCGCTTTTCAGAACTCTGTTTAACCAAATCTTTCCCATTATCCTGACAGTTCACATTAATTAGTCATTCTATAAATAATAATTAAATTACACAAGTCCACATAACTTTTCTAATTTTCTAATCTTTAATTTCTTGCAGAGTCGTCGCGCCTGAGCTATGCATTGTTCCTGCCTTGTTTTAAATCTCCTGCGTTTACATACAGGCAGTGTGCTTAACAACTTAGCATACCCTAAATATGCATCAAGCAGGTCACGAATTTGACCTATAGACCTGAAAAGATGTATTGCTCTTTCGTAATCCTTTTGCGCTTTTTTAAAATCACCTGCAGCGTAATATATTCGGGCAGATGTCAAACAGCAACCAGCGGTCCTGTAGGTAGACCTTAATTCACTGGCTAATCTTAGCGCCTTGCACAAATATTTAAGAGCATTTCGTATCCGTACCGCATTATTAGGTTCTAATGTGGTATCAGCAATACTAAGTTCAGCCAGAAACAGATAGGTCTCAATGAGCGTATATCTATCGTCTATTTCAGCAAAGAGGTTTTCTGCATCCTGCAAGTATGTTCTGGCTTTCTCAAAATTACCAATCTGCAGATATGTGCAACCAAGATTATTCAAGGCGAGTGCCTTTCCTAATCTACTTCCGGTCTTTAGTGATATTTGAAGAAACTTAAAGTAGTAATCAATGGCTTTCTTATAGTTACATTTTAGATAATATATATAACCAAGATTATTGTTAACCATGCCCTCGTTGTTTTTATCTCCGGAAATCTTAGTAAATGATAATGCCAATTTGAGAAAATTTAGCGCCCGGTCATAGTCACCTAAATTTTCATAAACGAATCCCAAGTTAAGTGATGCATCTCCCATCGCAGATTTGTCATTCATTTTCTTTGATATTGAGTACAACTTTTTAAAATTACAAATTGCTTTCTGGTAATCTCCAGAATCTGCATATATTGCTCCCAGAGTATTATAGATACCCGCCTTAACACTATCCGCACTTACTTTTTTCAGAATATCTGCGAAGGGATTTGAAGACTGCTGAACAAACCGCAAGTGATTGCTCCAGCGATTGACTAACATCATACTCTTTCGGCAATAACGAATAGCATACTTCATATCACCTTTGGTTTTATATATCCAACCCCGGCGCATATTAATATCTGCCTGTTCAATACGAAACTCCGGTTCTACAGTCTGGTAAATTTGGGACAAGTGTGATAATTTGAGATTTTTTGCAATCAGATAATCAACATAGTCAAAATCAGCAAATGCCCGCTCATATTCGCCTAACATCGTGTAAATATATGCCCTGCTTTTCAAGGCATTAATCACAGAAAATAATATTTGCATTGACCAAACTATGTTATTATTTGACCTTTGCTCCTTCCTTACCACTAAATACCGCCTTAATTTTTCATTATAATAATTATTCAAATGCTGTCAATATTAAAATTATATTGCCAAAAAGCAAAGAGGTAAAATCCTTCTAATTAACTTCCAATTCTACAATTGGCACAAAGGCGTCTACCTGGTCACCTTCTTTGTAGTTGATCTTTTTCACAATACCGCTGGCAGGTGAGCGTAGTTCATTCTGCATCTTCATTGCTTCAACAATTGCCAAGACATCGCCTGCATCTATTTTTTCCCCAATTTTTACAGGTAGTTTAACCAGAAGTCCGGGCATAGGTGAGGCAACAATATTGCCCTTTTCTGCAATTGCACTCTTTCTTGTTTTTGTTCCTGACTTTTCCTGTTCAAAAACAAAATATTCACCATCTATTAAGACATATACCCGCTCTTTATCAACTGCATAAAAAATATTAAACACTTTATCATCAATGCTATATCGCCCATTATTTGATTTTAGGGTAAGTTCCTGAACTTTGTATTCTTTACCATTGATGGTCGCCCTGTATAAATCACCTTCTTTTTCTAATTGCACTGCATAAATATCACTTAAATATCTAAATTTAATTTCCATTTTCTACCAAATCCTTTGCTGACTAAACTCTGCTACTACGATTAGAATAAAATTAGTAATCTTTAGGTATTTAGGAATGTAGGTATTTAGGTATTTTAATTTCAATGTCTGCATATTTCCCACTTTCCAATTTCAAGCCAGGGATTGGTTTCAATATACCTACTATATTCTTGGGGCACGACAGATGGTTTTTTATTCAGTGCCTGAAGCGCAGCAAGAACAAGGGCGAAGTTTATCTTTTCGTGCTTTGGCATCAGGAATTGTAGATTGTCATCAATGAAATGGGTATGGAGTTCACCCTTTAAAAATTGTGGTGTTTCAATTATTCTTTTTAAAAATGGAATATTTGTCTTGATTCCCAAGATAACATAGTTCTTCAATGCCTGAATTGCCCTTGCAATTGCTAATGGTCTTGATTCTGCCCAGACAATCAATTTTGACAGAATCGGGTCATAATGTGGTGGCACATTCCAACCCGAATATATTCCTGAATCCACCCTGATGCCGGGACCCTGGGGTTCCTGCAGAAATAGAATTTTCCCTGGTGATGGCAGAAAATTGTTGTCCGGGTCTTCAGCATAGATTCTCGACTCAATTGCACTACCGCGTTGTAACACATCTTCCTGTTTGATGTCCAGTTTTTCTCCTGCTGCAATCATAATCTGTCGCTTCACAATATCAAAGCCTGTGACCATCTCTGTGATGGGATGCTCTACCTGAACCCGGGCATTGACCTCAAGAAAATAAAAATTTTTGTTCTGGTCAAGCAGAAATTCAACTGTGCCTGCGTTCACATATTCTGCAGCAGTGATAATCTTTTTTGCAGTCTCACCCATCTTTTCCCGCAACTCGGGCGTCAATGCCGGAGATGGTGTCTCTTCAATAATCTTCTGATGCCTGCGCTGAATTGAACACTCCCTTTCACAGAGATGAACAACATTTCCATATTTATCACGCAAAACCTGAAATTCTATATGCCTCGGTCTTTCAAGATATTTTTCTATATAGACCGATTCATCACCAAATGCACTCTTTGCCTCACGCCTGCTCGTTTCAATATTCTCATTCAGTTCTTTCTCATCCTTTGCAATATGCATTCCTTTACCACCACCACCCAATGCCGCTTTGACAATTACTGGATAGCCAATCTCTTTTGCTTGCTTCAAAAATTCTTTAATATCTCCGCCTGAAACTTCCATTCCTGGAATGATTGGCGCATTAATCTTCTTGGCTGTAATACGGGAAGCAACCTTATCACCCACGAGTGCCAGTGCCTTTGATGAAGGTCCAATAAAAATTATACTATTCTCTTCGCATGCCTTTGCAAATGCGGGATTCTCTGCTAAAAATCCATAACCTGGATGAATCGCCTCTGCACCGGTGCTTTTTGCTACTTCAATTAACTTCTCAATATTGAGATAACTTGATAATGGCGGTGGTTCACCTATACATACTGCCTCATCACAAAAATTTAAATGGAGTGAATCTTTATCAATGGATGAATAGACTCCAATCACAGAGATGCCCATCTCTTTGCAGGCACGGGCAACCCTTATTGCAATCTCACCACGATTGGCGATTAAAATCTTCTTAAACATCTTCTTTCATCCATTTTGGTTTTCGTTTTTCTAAAAATGCGGACATACCTTCCTGTGCCTCAGGAGAAATACGCATCTGGGCAATAACTTCTGCAGTATATTTTTTGAACTCATCAGGTTCCATTGATGGCACATTGCGGAGCAATTCTTTACATTTTTTTATTGCCTCAGGACCACTTGAAATGAGCTGGTCCACAAGCCCCTGCACTGCCTTATCAAGACAATCTGGTGGAACAACAATATTTACCAATCCTGCATTGAATGCCTTTTCTGCAGACATCCTTTCCCCGGTCAAAAAGAACTCCCTGCATCTACCCTCACCACATTTTTTTACAACATAGGGAGAAATGCAGGCAGGGATGAGCCCGAGCTTCACTTCACTGAAACTGAATTTGGTGTCAGTTGTTGCAATCGCAATATCACAGACGGCAACGATGCCGGTTCCGCCACCAATCGCATACCCGTGCACCTGGGCAATGGTCGGTTTTGAGCAGGTATAAATCTTGTAAAGCATATCTGCGAGGGCAAGTGATTCTTTTAAGTTTTCTTCATAGGAATAGTCTTTTACCCGGCGCATCCAGTTCAAGTCTGCACCAGCACAAAAAGATTTACCTTCACCCTTAAGCACAACGACCCTGATCTCTGTATTGTTCTCTATCTCTTCAAAGACCTTTTGTAAATCCTCTATCATATTATCATTAAATGCATTATGAACTTCAGGACGGTTCAACATAACATAACCTACTTGTTTTATCTCTTTAAAAATTATCGTTTTGAATTCTCTGGGTATCACGATCTTAATTATATCGCTTTATAACCAAAAGTCAATAATGTATACCAATGCCTAAGATAAAATGGTATTTGGGAGTTTCATCCTGACCAAGTGGCAATAACCCACCAGCAGTGATAGAATATTTTTTATAATGATAAGTGGCAGTTAATATAGAATAATAAGGTTCAAAGTTTGTGTATAAAAAGGGATAATAGCTGTAACCAATGGTCAAAAACTCTGGGTTGCCAATACCTAACAGGAGCGAGAAATAAGATAATCCATAGATTTCTCCACCTATATCATTCCTTCCATTGATGCGCGAAACACCTCCATATACTAATAGACCAGGTGCTGCCTTTAATCCCAATCTCACTGGATTCGTGGGAGTAACAACCTTCCCAGTAAATCGTCCATCCAGCTGGAGCATAATTGCCTCATTCCGATAATTTGTATCACTGCTTGATGTTTCATATAACATATTTACTGAACTTCCAATTTCATAACCTGCCTCAATAATATTTCCGTATTTTTTAACATCTCCATAATCAGCTCTTATACCACCATATTTGTAATTGTATTTTGTTGATTCACAGAGCCCTTTATAACTGCCTTCACCATATTGTCCTGAAATACCTGCCCGTTTTTCCTCCCTTGCTTCAGCAGTTTCATACATTGCTGGCACTGTGATACACTGGGGTAAAAATAGGATTAAAAATAATAAGACCAAACCAAATATTGGTTTGGAAATTCTGAATTTAATTAGAGAAGAACGCATAAAACGCGAATCTGATTGAGAAATCCGCATATCCATTTTATTAGAAGTTTTGTATATCATAATTTCTTCTGGTCACAATTGCTCAACAAGCCCCGGTAATAATCTTCTGCACCGATTTTCTCAAATAATTCTTTTGCCTTTTGATGATATGCCTTAATTGTTTTTTCTCTGAACGCCATCTGCTCACTGTTTTGAATTAAATTTGACATTGTGTTCAAAGCCTCTGCATAATAGTAATAAGCAAGTGCAAGTTCAAATGGACGCCGCAATTCATTAAACATTTTAATCGCCTTTTTAAAATCGCTTTGAACCGACTGCCATTTGCGGTGAAAAGTTTTCTTAAATTGCATTGGATTAGCAGAGAAAGACCTTTTTATTTTGATTGTGCCAATCCTTGCCCGCAATAGTATCGCTATTGCATAACCCGATTTTGATTTTAAGATTTCAGCTATTTTCAGTGCCCTTGCTACATAATTCTCAGCAGTTCTTATATTACGGTATTCATCCTCTGCAAGCAACAACTCGCTCCGGGATATAAAAAATCTTCTTAAAACCTCTTTTTCACCGAGTTCCCTTGCAATCTTTTCAACTTTCAGCAATACTTCTCTTGCTTTATCAAATTTTTTAATTGTAATATACAGTGACCCGATTTCATTAAGAGTGTATGCCAGTGCTCTTTTATCTCCAATTTTCTCACGAATTTTCACAGCTTCATTAAAATAATCAAGCGCCTTTACATAGTCACCGCGTGATTTATATATAATACCCAGATTGTTAAGGCTGAATGACTCTCCCCTTTTATCACCAATTTCCTTTCGCATTGTTATAGCCTCATTAAAATACTCAAGAGCCTTTTTATAATCACCAAGATAAATATATACAAGGCCAATGTTATTAAGACAATTTGCCTGCCCCAGACGGTCGCCAGTCTTTTTGCGCATTTTCAGAGATAATAGATAGTGTTCAAGTGCCTGTGGATAATTCCCAAGATAATCATAGACACCGCCAATGTTATTTAAACAATACGCCTGTTCAAATTGGTCATTAATAGTCTTTTTAATTGCTAAAGATTTGTTATAATATTTAATTGCCCGGGCATATTCGCCTTTGTAGCTATAAATACCACCGATATTATTCAAACAAGATGCCTGCCCCAATCTATCACCAATTTTTTTATATAGTCTCACGGCATTATTTAAATGCTTAAACGCCCTATTATAATCGCCGATTAGACCATATCCAAGTCCGATGTTTTCAAGGCACAGTGCCTGTTGGTTCTTATCTTTAATTTTGATATTTATTAAATATGCTTGCTTGGCTAAAGTTAGCATATATTTAAATTTACTTATACAACTATACACAGAACTCATAAGGTAAAAGCATTCTGCTATATATTTTTTGTTGGCTATTTTCTTTGCCAGATTCAGGGCTATTTTTGAATCAATTAAAGCATATTCATTCTTTCCCACAACATTATAAACCCATGCTCTCTGCGTTAGTGCCTTTATCACAAGCTCTTTTCTATCCTGTCTCAAGGGCATTGGTTTACAATTTTTACCCTGTGCGCACTATTGCAGGGTTTAATTCCATAGGCTCTGCCACAGGGCTCCGAATTCAAGTTGTGCGATAAATCTGGATTGTCGGTTAGATACTAAATTTTCAGCATATACCATCCTTGTGATGAGTAATAAAAATATAGACATAGCACATATCTTTGCAAATTTGATTATTTTGTTATCCATAATGACTCCTTTTTGTGATTATACCAAGATAAACAGTAATGTCAACTACACTGATGCCCGAATATGGGAAAAATGAAGTATGGGGAATTTTAAAAAATTGAAGCTTAAGGGATACGTGGATATGTGGATATGTATTAAATAAATGTGCAAAAACCCATTGACAAATTTAAAAAATGCCCTATAATTGAAAGATGTTGAAAATTAAACTTAATGGAACATTAATGGAAGTTGAACCCGGCAAGAAGGTTGCTGAACTCATTAAAGATAAAGAGTGTCTGGCGGTGCGGATAAATGGTGAATTGAAGGACCTGAACACCTCGCTTAATGAAAATTGCGAGATAGAATTG
Organism: Caldifarciminota bacterium; assembly: GCA_037444665.1. Classification (GTDB taxonomy): domain Bacteria; phylum Hydrothermota; class Tepidihabitantia; order SM23-42; family JAOAFX01; genus JAOAFX01. Next base: position 37,844 of record JBBILZ010000005.1, on the reverse strand, counting down.
ATTAATTTTAATGACCCGGAGGGGCAGCAAATCTTCTGGCATTCTACTTCCCATATTATGGCAATGGCAGTGAAGGCTATATTTCCAGATGCAAAACTGGCAATCGGTCCATCCATTGACCAGGGTTTTTATTATGATTTTGACTATCCCACTCCCTTTACTAATGAAGACCTGCCCAGGATAGAAGAAAAAATGGCAGAAATTATAAAGGCTGATATGCCTTTTGAGCGTATTGTGATGAAAAAAGAAGCAGTTATTGAGTTCTTTACCCGACGCAATGAATACTATAAAGTAGAACTTGCCCGTGACATTCCGGACAAAGAGATAAGTTTATATCGTAATGGAGAATTTGTTGACCTATGCCGTGGACCCCATATCCCGAGAACCGGGATGGTAAAGGCATTCAAACTGCTCAGTGTTGCGGGTGCATACTGGCGTGGAGACTCACGTTTGCCTATGTTATCAAGAATCTATGGTATATCATTTATTGCAGATGAACAATTAAAACATTACCTGCATAAACTTGAAGAGGCTCAGAAAAGGGACCACCGTAAATTGGGCACAGAACTTGAACTATTTTCAATCTTTGATGAAGCTGGTGCAGGCCTTGTGTTCTGGCATCCCAAAGGAACGATTATCAAAAGATTAATTGAAGATTACTGGATAAAACAGCATCTCAAGAATGGTTACGAAATCATTTCTACACCCCATATTGCCCGTAGTAATCTCTGGCAGATTTCAGGACATTATGATTTTTACCGGGATAAGATGTTCACACTGCCTGTGGAAAATGAAGAGTATGTACTAAAACCGATGAACTGCCCAGGGCATATTCTCATCTATAAATCAAAAGTAAGAAGTTATAAAGAATTACCCATAAAATTTGCAGAAATGGGCACGGTCTATAGAAATGAACTATCAGGGACGCTCCATGGCCTATTAAGGGTAAGGGGTTTTACCCAGGATGATGCCCATATCTTCTGTAGACCTGACCAGATTGAAGAAGAGATAGTAAAAATTCTCCAATTAACCCTCACCATCTTTAAGAAATTTGGGTTTGAGAATTTTCAGGTCAACCTTTCAGTGCGCGACCAGAAGGAAAAATCAAAATATATGGGTTCGGATGATGAGTGGCAAAATGCAGAAAATGGTCTTATTTCAGCATTAAAAAAGGTCAAATTACAATACAAGGTTCAATCTGGTGAGGCAGTATTTTATGGTCCAAAAATTGATATCAATATCCTTGATGCACTGGGCCGTGCATGGCAGGCAACCACAGTGCAGTTTGATTTTAATCTGCCCAAACGTTTCAAGATAGAGTATATGGATGCCAAAGGACAACATAAAGAAGTTGTGGTTATCCACCGTGCACTTTATGGCTCTTTAGAACGATTCATTGGCACTTTAATTGAACATTATGCAGGTGCATTTCCACTCTGGCTTTCACCGGTCCAGGTTGCGGTAATGCCAATAACTGACAAAGAAAATACCTATGCTCGTGATATTTTTAATCGTTGTCTTAAGCATGGTTTAAGGACCGAGTTGAATAGTAAATCTATGAAAATAAATTACCGGATCAGAGAGGCTGAGGTCAAAAAAATCCCGTATATTCTTATTATTGGCCAGCGCGAACTTGAAAAGAAGACCATCTCGGTAAGAAAGAGGGGCCGCGGAGACCTCGGCGAGATGAAGTTAAAAGATTTTTTCAATTTAACTGACTCAGAACAAGGAGGAGAAGATTAAAAACCTACCAAGAGTCAATAATGAAATAAAGGCAGAAAAAGTAAAATTAGTGGATGAAAATCGCCAGTATCTGGGCATCTTTGAAATTAACATCGCCCTTAGAATTGCACGAGAACGTGGTGTTGATCTGGTTGAGGTTGCTCCTGATGCCCAACCTCCTGTATGCAGATTAATGAATTTTGGACGTTATGTTTATGAAAAGAAAAGGCAGGAACGCGCATCCAGAAAACACCAGCATCAAACCCAGATTCGTGAAATGAGATTATCAATGAAGATTTCTGAACACGATTATCAGGTAAAGATGAATAAGATAAAAGAATTTTTAGAAAAAGGCGACCGCGTAAAGATAAAACTCAGACTCCGAGGCAGGGAATTACTCCATGCCCATCTGGGAATGAAATTGGTAGAAAGGGTAAAAAATGACCTTCAGGAGATTGCCAAGGAAGAAGCGCCGCCTAAACAAGAAGAACAGATTATCTCTGTTACTTTAATTCCACAAAAAAGGAGAACAGGTAATGAGTAAATTGAAAACAAAAAGAGGTTGGTTAAAACGGGTAAAAATTAAAAAGAATGGTAAGATTCTGCATTGGAAAGCAGGTAAAAGGCACCTCCTTACTGGCAAGTCAAGGAGACATAAAAGAAGACTTTCAAAACTGGCACCTGTATCCAGGGCAGATTTAAAAAAATTTAAAGATTTTAAATAGCCTGTGCCGTTATCACAGAGTTGTTTTTATTAGTTTAGTTGCGTAAAATAGAAATAATTTGCTTTCGGCACTTGACAGAATTTATTATCTGATTATAATTCTCTGGTGAAGTCTGAAAAGCAAAAATTTCAGGCGTTCCCAAACAAGATTTTAATGAAAGGAGAAGAATAAATGCCAAGAACAAAAAATGCTCCATATACGAGAAAGCGCCGGAAAAAGTGGCTTAAGGCGGCTAAAGGGTATTGGGGTGCCAAGCACCGACTCTATAAGACTGCGCGCTTACAGGTGATGAAGGCGTGGCTCTCTGCATATAAAGAACGGAAAAGGAAGAAAAGGGTCTTCAGGGCACTATGGATAACAAGAATCAATGCCGCATTAAGGGATAAGGGATTAAAATACTCTGAATTTATGAATACCCTGAAGAAAAATAAAATAGAGATGGACCGCAAGACACTGGCAATGCTCGCCTATGAGCATCCAGAGGCATTTAATTCATTGATTGAAACCTGTAAATCAGCACAGAGTTAGAAAAATAAAGGACGTTAAATAATGGAACAGAAGATTAATGAGTTAAAGTCAAACATCAATGCAGAACTGGATAAAATAAAAGACATTAATACGCTTGAGGCATTCCGGATTCGTTATCTCGGCAGAAAGGGCATCCTAAATGAACTCTTTAAAGAACTCGCGAATTTCCCGCTTGAAGAGAAAAGAAAATTAGGGAACGAAATCAATCAGTTAAAATCAAAACTGAATGAGTTTTTGAATACGAAACTATCTGAATTCAATCAATTATCGGCTTTCCGAATAGACCCTTTATTGCCTGGCAGAACAGGCTATGTGGGGCATCGCCATCCACTCTCATTGATTCAAGATGAAATAGAATCATTTTTTGAGAATCTTGGATTTGTGGTTGCATCAGGACCTGAAATTGAATATGACTGGTATAATTTTGAGGCATTAAATATACCAAAGGACCATCCCGCGCGTGACAATTTTTCCAGTCTATTCATCACTGATGAACTCTTATTGAGGAGCCACACATCTCCAGTTCAAATACGCGTAATGGAAAAAATAAAGCCGCCAATAAAAATTATCTGTCCTGGAAGATGCTACAGGTTTGACCCATTTGACCCGAGCCATTCACCGGTCTTTCATCAGGTTGAAGTCCTTTATGTGGATAAAGGCGTATCTTTCGGTGAATTAAAATGGCTCCTGAGTGAATTTGTCAAACAGATTTTCGGGCCCAAAATCAGGTATGAATTAAGACCAAGTTTCTTTCCATTTACCGAACCATCTGGAGAACTTGCCATAAGTTGTGCAGTATGTCAGGGTGATGGCTGTCCGGTCTGCGGTAATACGGGCTGGCTGGAGATGCTCGGCTGTGGTATGGTCCACCCCCAGGTGCTAAAGAATGTCAAAATTTCACCAAAGGTATATTCTGGTTATGCATTGGGTATGGGTATTGAGCGGGTTGCAATGATTAAATATCTTATTGATGATATCCGCGTATTCTATAATAATGATATGAGATTTTTGGAACAATTTTAGGATATGCTAGAATATATATCAATAAAAAATTTAAAGGAATTAATATGTTAGCGTCGGTTAAATGGCTTGAAGAGATTCTTAATACAAAATTAGATATTAAGGCACTGGAAAAGGCGGCTAATAACCTCGGCATGGAGATTGGACAGCAATATCAATACTGTCCTGGTGACATTGTCATTGGCAGAATTGTGAAGATCAACCCACATCCAACCTTAAAAAATTTAAATATACTGGACATCAAGACCACTACACATCATCAGATTGTTACATCTGCAATGAACATTAAAGTAGACGACCTGGTATTTGTAGTCCCATCAGGAAAAAAATTTAAGGATAAGGTAGTGGGAGAAAGAGATTTTAACGGCGTTAAGTCAACTGGTATGCTGGTAAGTGAAGAAGAAATGGGCATTGCTGAAAAATCTACGGGTGTAATTGTTGTAGACCGAGGAAATGAAGGAGCACACTTTAAAGATGTTTTTGATGATCTGGTTTTGGATATTAAAGTTAACACCAATCGGCCAGACCTTTTATCAATCCTCGGCGTGGCGCGAGAATTTAGCCTGGGCCTGGGAATTAAATTTTCTTACAAGGAAAAAAATCCTGAACAGGTAAACCACAATGACACCGCTGTGGTGAAGATAAAAGACCTGGACGGTTGTCCCAGATACACAGCGAGAATCTTTGAAGATGTTGTGATCAAAGAGTCTCCTTTTTCTGTAAAATGGCGCCTGTCCTGTATGGGAATGAAAGGGATTAATAATGTGGTTGACATTACAAATATCAATATGCTTTTAACCGGTCAACCATTGCACCCCTTTGACCTTGATTTAATAAAAGAGCCCATAATAATCAGGTCAGCGCAAAAAAATGAGCAATTCGTAACCCTTGAAGGCACGGTCTTTAAATTAGATGAAAAAGACCTGGTGATTGCTGATAAAAATGGACCCATTGCACTGGCGGGTATAATTGGTGCACGCTGTTCCCAGATTACGAACTCCACCCGACGAATATTACTGGAAAGTGCATTCTTCAATCCCCGTCGTATTGCCCATACCCGTAGACGACTTGGTATTCAAACTGAGGCATCAATGAGATTTGAACGGGGTGCAGACCTATCAATGGTAGACGAAGTCTCAAGAATGACTGGAGAAAATTTCAAAATTAGTGCTGGTGCAAAAGAGGTCAAATTTATCAGTATGGGTAAAAAAGCAAAACCAAAAATGATACCTTTCTCGCGTAACAGAATGAACTCTATCCTTTCCCTGAATCTTAATACTGATGAAGTAAAGAGTCTCTTAATAAAATCTGAAATCAAAGTTTCGGGTAAGAATCAACTAAAGGCAATAATCCCTCATTATCGTTATGACCTCCAGATTGAAGAAGATATTTATGAAGAGTTAGCACGCATATACGGGTATATGAATATCCCCGATGTTATACCTGGCAGATGGGCAATTACCAGAATTCATGATAAAAGCCGTGCTATTATTAAATTTTTAAAATACTATATGAATGGAATGGGTTTCAGTGAAACCTACAATCTCTCACTGGTATCCAGCCAGCGTCTTAATGAGCTTGGATACAGTGAGTTTGTAAAATTAAAAAATCCGTTGAGTGAACGGTTCAACTCGTTAAGGCCCACCCTATTTTTGGGCCTACTTGATGCTATTCAGTACAATCACTCAAAGGGTAACTATTCGCTCAAACTCTTTGAGGTGGGTAATGTTTTCTTGAATCCTGGATTTATTCAGGAAAAGAGGCTCGGTGCTGTTCTCGGTGGCGAACTTTATCCGAACTTCTGGGAAAAGGCTGACCAGAATATCAACTATTTTGATGCCAAAGGCACAGTAGAAATGCTCTTTGAGGCACTGATGATTAAGAATATTGAGTTTTTACATCATCAACAGGTTGGATTCAGTCAGGCAGTAAAGATTACCTCCTCTGATAAAGAACTCGGATACCTCGGTATCATTGCCCCTGAATTATGCGACCGTGAATTCTTCTTTTTTGAGATCTCTATAGACAAAATTCTAACGCTGATCAATGAGCCATTTTATAATCCACCACCTAAATTCCCTGCGAACATCCGTGATATTGCATTCCTGTTTGACGATAATATTGAGGTGCCTGTAGTGAAAAATTTGATCAACCGTGTTGCCGGTCCAATTGTTGAGAAAGTCATACTATTTGATTATTATAAAGGAAAGAATCTTCCTGCGGGAAAAAAGAATCTGGGTTTCAGATTGTATTTCAAGGCACCGGATCGAACCCTGACCGATGAAGAAGTTGATAACTTTGTGAAAAAGATTATCAATGAGGTTATAACCAACTTTGGTGCAATTTTAAGAACAAAGGAGAACAATTGAACGGAATAGCAAAACTTGAGGAAAAGATTGACAGGATGATAAATTTAATTAATGAACTTAGGCAGAAAATTAGTCAGCTTGAAGAAGAAAACAAGCAATTCAAAGAAAGAGAAGATGAATTAAAAAAGCGCGTTGATGTGCTGATTGAGAAGATTGAAACAATGAGTTTATGATAAAAAATTATTGGATTTAATTTTATGAGCCATTAGGAGCAATCTTGAAAAAAGGTCAAACCAATGAGGTCGTGGTCAATATCTTCGGAAATGATTATCGCATAACATCCGAAGATATGGATGAGGAGCGAATTAAGAAGATTGCCGAAATTGTGGATAAAAAAATGAAGGATATTCATCGTGAATTTCCTTTACCATCAACCACCAAGATTGCTGTGCTCGCCTGTCTAAATCTGGTTGATGAATATCTACAAAAAGAAGAGCATCTTAATCAAAAAATTGTGGAATTAGAGCAGAGAATTAATTCTTTAATTCTCAAGATTGATGAAGTAATTACTTAATTCGTTCCCTGCGATGCTCGTGATGGGCATTAAGTCTTGAGCCAACACCCATCGTTAGGGAGCCAAGTTTGGCTATAGGTTCTTCTATAGTTAACAGGCGCCCACTTTAACCCTGGGTTCAAAGACTTTTTCCCACACGGCATACGCGGGGAACTTTATCTAAATTTTCCCGATGCTGATTTTTTCCAGCATCGGGACCGAGGAGGTTTATATGACAGCGTTAATAATTGCCATTGTGATTCTGGCTTTAGAAGCAATTTTTGTTGTTTATTTCTATCTTAGATACAATCGGGCAAAAATTATCAATGCCCAGGATGAAGCAAGAAAGATTATTGAAGAAGCAAAAAAAGAAGCAGAGAATTATCGTAAATCTGCTGAAATTGCAGCAAAAGAACAGTGGTACCAGGAAAAAATAAATTTTGAAAAAGAGACCCTTAATCGGCGTAGAGAGATTGAAAAAGCAGAAAGGCGTTTACTGGAAAAAGAAAATGGGCTGGAACGTCGCGAACGTCTTATTATTGATAAAGAAAAAGAACTCATCAACAAAGAACATAATATTCAAAATAGAGAAAAGATTATTCAGGTAAAATCCGAAAGGTTTGACCAGTTAATTAAAGAAGAGACTGAAGCACTACAAAAAATTGCCAATCTTTCAAGGGAAGAGGCAAAGGCAGCGTTGATGAAAAACTTAGAGGCTGAGGTAAGGCATGAAGCAGCTGCACTCTTAAACCGTATAAAAGAAGAAGCGCGATTGAAGGCAGAAGAGACCGCCCGTGAAATAATTATTCAGGCAATTCAGCGTTGTGCTACAAGCCATGCCGCAGAAACAACTATTTCTGTTGTATCAATTCCCTCTGAAGAGATGAAGGGTAGAATTATTGGTAGAGAAGGAAGAAATATCAGGGCATTTGAAAATCTGACCGGAGTAGAAGTAATCATAGATGATACACCAGAAACTATTTCCCTTTCTTGTTTTGACCCGGTGCGACGGGAGATTGCCCGTATTGCTATGTCTAAACTGATCTCTGATGGCAGAATTCATCCATCACGCATTGAAGAAGTTGTAAAAAATGCACAAAAAGAGATTGAAGCAACAATTAAGAATATCGGAGAAGAGATCTGTCTGGAATTAGGAATTATTGGATTGGCGCCAGAGCTTGTCCGGCATTTAGGCAAAATGTACTTCCGGACGAGTTATGGACAGAATCTATTACAACATTCCAAAGAGGTTGCATATCTTTCGGCATTGATTGCCCAGGAACTCGGCCTGGACCCAATAATCGCAAAGAGGGCAGGTTTGCTGCACGACCTGGGCAAAGTTGCGGATTTAACAATGGAAGGTTCTCATGCTCAAATTGGTGCTGAACTTGCATCCAAATTTAACGAAAGTGAAACCATTGTCAATGCAATTGCTGCACACCACGAAGAAACAATACCCAATACACCATATGCCTTTATTGTAGAGATTGCGGATTCAATTTCTGGTGCCCGACCAGGTGCGAGAAGAGAAACCATTGAGGCATACATTAAAAGATTAAAGGCACTTGAAGATGTGGTATCTTCATTTAATGGTGTTGAAAGGGTATATGCAATTCAAGCCGGCCGTGAAGTGCGCGTGATGGTTAACCCTGGAGTAGTTTCAGATACTGAGGTCTCAAATATGGCTAATGATATTGCACGCCGAATTGAAAAAGAGATCCAATATCCTGGACAGATCAAAGTTACTGTAGTAAGAGAAACAAGGGCAACTGAAGTAGCAAAATAATATTAAATTTAAGAATCTTTTTCACTTATTTTACTATCTGTGCGCATTTTGCTCTGTAGTTCTGCTTTTTGTAGATTGCGTTTTGTAAAAAATCCGAGTGTTAAGATGAGTACTATTACCAGCACAGCAAGGGCGGTTTCTGTTAACAGCAAAAAATCATATAACCCGTGTACAAATATTGCCCAGAATAGACCAAGAAATATTAATTTACGCTCTGCTGGTTTATTGAACTTTGCCTGGCCTACATAGTAACCCATTAATGCACCAAAAAATGCATGGCCCGGAACCGATAAAAATGCCCTTAGGATACCTGTCCCCACGCCTTTATCAAGAACATAGATAATATTTTCAACTGTCGCAAATCCTAAGGAAGATGCTACACAATAAACAATACCATCCATAATCTCATCAAACTCAATCTGTTTATATATCCAATTTTTAACTACAAAGAATTTTAATAATTCTTCGGTTGGTGCAATAAGGAAAAATGACATTATGAAGGCATTGATTATTATTGAAGGTGTTGGATTAAATAATGGGTGAAGAATATATTCAATGAGTGCAGCAGGGATGACCATTAATGCGCCTAAAAGATATATCCTGATGATATATTTTTTTGGTTCAGGTTCATACCTATCCCGATGAATAAAATACCACAACAAAAAAAGACAGGGTGCCAGGGCAAGCAATAATAAAAGCAAAAACATTATCAATGTTATCCATTATATCCACTTTGTCAACTATATTGACTGGAATAAAAAATTAGATATTATTGGATATGCGCAAAGGAAATGTTTTTAGTGGCATTCAACCTTCGGGCCGACTCCACATTGGAAACTATGTCGGTGCAATGCGTAATATGATTGCACTTCAGGATGACTATCAGTGTATCTATGGTATTGTAGATTATCATTCAATGACTGTTCCATTCAATCCCGTGGAAATGAACGAACGGATATTTACCTGCGCAGTTGATTATATTGCCGCAGGTATTGACCCGCAGAAAAGTATTTTGATGCTCCAATCAACAGTTTCAGAACATACTGAGCTTGCCTGGATTTTAAACACCATAACCCCGATCTCCTGGCTCACAAGGGTGCCGACATTTAAAGAAAAAAGGCAACAAAATCCTGATTATGTAAATATGGGTCTACTTGACTACCCGGTATTAATGGCAGCAGACATTATCCTTTATAAATCGGTTGTAGTGCCGGTTGGCGAAGACCAGCTCCCCCACTTAGAATTGACCCGTGAAATTGTGCGCAGGTTCAACTCATATTTTGGTGAGACATTTCCTGAACCAAAAGAATACCTCGGCACAATCACAAAGATTCTCGGATTGGATGGTGTTAACAAGATGAGCAAATCTCTAAATAACTGTATCTATCTTGATGAAGATAAAGATACGATCTGGGAAAAATTAAGCACGGCAGTCACTGATACAAATAGAAAAAGAAGGACCGACCCAGGCAACCCTGAGGTCTGTAATATTTATACTATTCACCTCGCCTTCTCTTCTAAGAAAGATATTGATTACTGCCGTAGTGAATGTATGCGTGCTGGTATCGGATGCCTTGATTGTAAAAAAATGCTATTAGAAAATCTCTCAAAGGGACTGAAACCAATTCAGGAAAAGCGTAAAGAATTAGTTAAAAAACCAGATTATATTTATGAGGTTCTAAACGATGGCTATAAAAGGGCAAAGGAAATCGCCCAAAAAACAATGGACGAAGTCTATACAAAAATCGGTATAAAAAAATATCATTAAGTTTTATTAAAAGGGCCTTACTTCATCATCGGCAAGTGTAACTGCAACTGACTGCCCCATCAATTCAATAGAAACCACCAGTCTCCTTTTTTTATGGTCTTCTTTTGTTAGAACACCGATTGCACCAGCAAGCGGACCAGAGACCACCCTAACCTTTGAACCAACTACAAGGAACGATAGAGGGTAAATATTACGGTCGCTCTCAACAAAAATTTTTATTGAATTTATATCCTCATCAGGTATTGGTGTGGGTCTGCCATTTCCACAGATACGAACAACACCATAAGTGCGATAAACCCTGAGCCAGCTCTCTCTCAGATTATTCAATTGCACAAAAAGATAGTTCGGGAATAATGGTCTTTTAATCAATTTTTTTCGGTCACGCCTTTTGCTTGGTACCAGGATCTCGGGCAGAAAAGTATTGATACCTGCATCAGTCAAAATCTTATTGGTCGCCCTTTCATGATGGCAACGGGTATAAATGGCATACCAGTGGAATTTATCATCTTGAATATTTATACCTTTATTCATATATAATATTATATTTCAAAAAGACTTATCGTCAAGACCCGAGATAACCATTATCTCTATACCACTTTATTGTCTCCTCCATACCCATATTAAAGTTAAATTCTGGTTTCCACTCAATGTCCCTATGAATCAAACTACTCTGACAGACCCAATAATCTTTTGACATTTCACGAACCTTATCAAATCCAATCAATCGCCTCTTCTCAGGCAAGAATAAATCATTTAGCAATCCAAATAAAAAGGCAAAAGACTCTGGCACATTAATTTTCAGATAATAAGGTCTATTTAACATTCGGGATATCGCACGCACAACATCATCAAATTCATAGCATAGACCATCGCTTACATAATAGAGTTTCTGATTGAAAATTGATTTGCAAACAATTTTTTGCATCAACCGAACTAAATCTCGCACATAAATTAAGCTGAGATATTTTTTGCCATTACCTATGACCAGATATAGACCTTTGTTTAGCAACCGAATAAATTTCAGGATTTCCAGGTCATAAGGTCCATAAACTGAACAGGGTCTGAGAATTGTATACTTGAGGCCTGATGCTTTTACAATATCCTCTGCCATTTTTTTTGATAATCCATAAAATGAGATGGGCAGTTCTGCGTTAAATTCATCAACAATTTTTTCATTATTAGTTGTGCTGCCGGCTGATTGTGAACTGATAAAAAGGAGCTTTTCAACCTTATTTTTTTTCATCGCCTGAATTAAATTCTTTGTAGCAATGACATTAGCCTCATAAAATTCGCCAAAATTTCTGCCTGTAGTGCGTGCTGCACAATGGATAACAGCTTCAACATCTTTAAGTGCTGGTTCAAGGTTTTTGCTGTCCGCATAACAACCATAAACAATATGGATGCGTGGATGATTTTTAAAACAACTGATATCAGATGTGCGGCGAGCGAGGATTCTAATTGGTTCGTTTTTTATGTATTCAAAGACAAAATTCCTTCCTAAAAAACCGGTTGCGCCGGTCAGCAGTATCATTTATTATAATAAAAGTCTCTGATTAGAACTTATAGCTTAGAGAAAATTTACGGTTGGTTGTGCGAAATTCGTACATTGCCTCATCAACACCAACATCAAGGGAGAATCCACCTGCTTTTATACCACCACCAAAGGTAAATCCTATTCGTTTTCCTTCGTAGTCATAAAAATATCCGCCCCTCAATTGAACAAAATCATAGTAATTTATCTCCAAGCCTGCACCCTTCCAGGCTTCCTGCATTTCGTATTTTAGATTTTCAAAGAAGGTATTATCTTGAATGGCAAACATACCAACCAGCACTTTGGTTATCTCTCCTGTAATATGTATCTTTATCACCCTTGAATTGATCGGCTGAATATTCAAACCCAATCTCAAAGTATAAGGCAATGGGTCTGAAGCCCCACTTTCCGTATAACCGATGTTAGGTCCAATGTTTTGCAGAACTACTGCTAATGAGCCAAACTTTAGTGGTTTGTAGAGTAGACCCGCATCAAATGCATAAGTGATACCAATGCCACCACTTTTAATACCAAGGTAAGGCAATCTACCAAATACCCATGGTGCAACAAGATATGAATAGATAAACTTCCAACCTGCACCCACGCCGAGTTTTTGTGTAAGTTTAAACCCGTAATTGAGCCCAGCAGCAATATCAAATGTTGTATATGTGCCAATATAATTCCCATCCGGGTCAATAACATCAGTGGGACCTGTAGTAAGGTAAATGAGATTGAGTCCAAATGTTCCATTCTTTATTGGTTTGGTGTATCCTGCATATTCATAATACATTCCCTGTTGTAAACCAGATAACCAGGGCGCATGCTGAAGAGTTATACTCTGTCTATCAAAAAATGCCAAACCCGCCTGGTTATAATAGCAAGCAGTGGCATCGTCAGCTATGGAAGAAAAAGCACCTGCCATAGCAGTTGCGCGTGCGCCGGGCCATATCAACAAAAAGACTGCGCCCGGTCTTTGTGCTGCTCCAGCAAATGAAGCAACAAAAAGGAGCAGTGTCCAGAATCTATGCATCAAAAACCTCCTTAGACAATAATAATTATATCTTAAAAAAATATTAAGTCAAGAGGCAAAAGTAGAGCGAAGGCACAGCATCCACCATGAAATAATTTTCATACTTAAAAAATTATTAATATGTACGGTTCATATTTGGGTGGATGTGTGCATATGGTGAAGGGATGCTACGACGAGAATATTGTTGCATTTTTGCAACATACTTTTACCGTCTTCAGAACAAATCCACAAACTCAATGAAATTGTGTAAGAAATACGATTGTATGGTTCCAGTCCAATTGTTGCAAAAATGCAACAATATTTGTGGACAACACTGACCTCTGTTTAGTGTTTTTAATAAAAAGTGTTGAAATTACGAGACTTTTTATATTTGGCATGTCATTATTGACCTGGCACGAATTTTGCATATTAGTATCCAGGGTAGAGTAAATGGGCGGAAAGTGTGGAGGAACCGAGTATAAAAAATTTTAAGCACTTCCGCCCTATATTAAATTAATAGAATGGACCAACTTATATTTGAATGGCTTAATGTAGTAGCTTAATCATTCTAAGAATGGGAATTAAAGCAATGTAGTTGCCCAATTTCCCGAAGGGACTCTCGTCCCATCGGGACGGAGCAGTGGGCTCATTTTGGTGCTTGATAAAAAAGGAGATATTATATGATGAAAACAGAGATACCGAACATAAAGCAGATAAAATCAAAAGCAGAAGAAAAGTATATTGTAACAATATTGAATACAGTCAACTGGCATATCAGTGATGCTGCCAAGATTATGGGTATTGACCGCTCAACACTCTTCCGCAAAATGAAAAAATACCGCATTTATAAGAAAAAATAACATATATTAATCAGTTTTATCTTTTTTATTTTTTTAACAATTCAAGGTACTTCCTATTTTCTTTAACTTGAGGGTAAGAAAAATATACAAAACCAGCAAATGGCGTCTTTTCAATAACCTCCAACTGTCTCATTATGGTCTCTGGAGTGCAATTGTACAGACCCAGACCGATGGTAACAGCTGCTGGATTATTAACATGATTGAGTGTTTTTTTGATAATCGGTTCTATATTATTTGTATAAGCCATAAGACAGACAAAATCAACCAGCCCGTTATTCACCCAGGTGAGCCAATCCTGATAATAGTCATTGCGCGCATTCACATAGTCAGGTTTGACTGCAGCAGAGACAAGGCAATTAGGGTTCATAGATTTTACCTTATCTTTAATCTGAACAATAAATTCTGTAAGGTCCTGCCTCACCATATCCCAGAATATTTCCTGCATATTATCAACGCCCCTGATACCGAGCCTAATTTTTAATGAATCATTTAATAGTTCTATTGGGTCGTAAAAATATTTTCTTTGAATACGGGTGCGAAGATAAATATCATAGATAAAATCTCCACCTGGATATCTAATGTAATCAAGGTGGATACCATCAAAATCGTATTCAGTGATAATCTCTTCAATAATCTTTAACAGATAAATCCTGACACTCGGATTTGCAGGAGCGAGATAATAACCTTCTATGCCTAAGGATTTAAGTTTTTCAACATCATAATGAACAATTGAACTTTTATTTTTATCAACAACATACCAATCATAAGCAAAGTTCAAAGGATGTTTTTTGTTATCAAGCACAGAACTATAACCCCAGGAATAGAATACATTGAGCCAGGCAGAAACTTTTATACCCCGATAATGTGCTTCTTTCAAAAATTCTTTTAGCCAGCGGTCATCAGCGATTTTGCAAGGTGCTATTTTAGATGCATAGTATGCCTCACCATTGCCAAAAATCTGTAGAAAAATATGATTAAAATTATTGTCAATCACATCAAAAATTTTTTTATTATCTGATATTGACCATCTCGGTATCCAGATTCCCCGAAAATCATTAATACTGACGACTGCCAAAAAAACAATAAAAAACATATATGAATTTAGTCAAAACAAGAACAAAGTCAAGTTAAATTTTGCTATTGACAAATGTCAAAATTTTTATAGATTATAATTATGTTATTGATTCAATTGACCTTCAGCTTCTTTTTTACCGGTCTTTTAGTATTTCTTGCTTTATTATACCTCTATTTACAAAATAATTTTGACCGTAAATTTTTATATGCAGCATTGTTTTTCCTTTCTGCAACAGGATACCTATTATCAAGTTATTTTTTGCTACTCAATCTAAGCAATAATTCTCTTATCTTCTGGAATAAATTCATGTTTGCATCAATATTTACCCTTATCTTTACCTTTCCCCATTTTATGTATTCTCTGTTTGATATAAAGCACTCTCGTAATTTTAGCATTATTACAGGAATAACCGCTCTGGTACTTGTATTATTAACCTTCTCAACAGACCTATTAGTGACTGAAAGAATTATTAATTTTAAGGGTGTATTGCGACCTGCCAAAACCGAATTATTATACACTATCGTTTTTGTCGCTATTATCTTCTTCGCCTTTATCTTTTTTGAAGTAATAAAAAATGTGCGAAATCGGGAGATAAAATCTATCAATATTTTACCGATGGTTATCGGTTCTATCTTTGCCCTTATCATTGGTTTTATTGATATCTTAGGCACAGCATTAAATAAAACATTAATATTTAATATCCACGACCCGTTTATATTAGGGCTCTTTGTTATTATTATCACTTTTGCCTGGTCTTTTTTATCACAATATTCTATGGTCTTTGCCAGTTTGAATAAATCTAAGGAAGAGATTGAAAAATTGATTATGAAGCAGCATAGAAGTATTATAGAATTTGTCCAGTTGATTGCCAAAACCCTTGATGCCAAAGATGAGTATACTGCAGGTCATTCCTTACGCGTTCTTGATTACGCAGTAAAGATTGCACAGGAATTAAACCTTCCAGAGCAGGATATTGAATTTTTAAAACAGGCATGCCTTTTACATGATATAGGTAAGATCGGCATACCCGATGGTGTATTAAATAAAAAAGAACCCCTGAATAATAAAGATAAAAGATATATTGAAAACCATCCTATCTTAGGTAAAAAGATATTGAGTAATGTGAGTGAGTTCCAACCGATTCTTGACATTGTCTATGCACATCATGAACGGGTTGATGGAAAAGGCTATCCACAGGGTCTGGATAAAGAGAAGATACCTTTACTGGCAAGGATTATTGCGGTTGCTGATACATTTGACGCAATGATTTCTGAAAGACCTTACCGTTCAGCAAAAACAAAAGAAGAAGCAATAAAAGAAATTATTGCGGTAAAAGATAAGCAACTTGACGGACAGATTGTTGATCTATTCCTGAAAATAATTAATGAATACTAAATTCCTTTAATCTCCCGTTATCAATTGTGTAAATAATATCCACTGTTTTTTTCAGAAAATTTAAATCCTGTGAGGTTAACAGGTAAGTGAAATTATTGTGTAAAATTTCTATCACACTCCTTATGCCAGGCTCGTCAAGCTCGTTTGTCGGTTCATCAAAAAGTAAAACCTCTGATTCCATTGCCAGCAAGGTCGCAATCGCAAGTTTTTTCTTCTCGCCGGCAGAGAGGTGATAAGGAGCACGTTCCTCAAATCCTGCAAGCCCCACAATTTTCAAAGAATTCACAATTCTTTTTTCAACCTCATCCTTTGACAATCTATAGTTCAATGGTCCAAATGCTACTTCTTCACGAACACTTGGGCAAAACAATTGGTCATCTGAATTTTGAAAGAGATAACCAATTTTCTTTCGCACCTCAAAGAAATCTTTTTCTTCCTTTCTTTCCTTACCAAAAATAACTATTGAACCCTTTTCCGGCCTTGAAAAACCCATAATGATGTTGAAGAGCGTTGTCTTACCACAGCCATTAGGACCAACAATACCCACTCTGTCACCACTCTTCACAGTAAGATTGAGTCCATTAAATAATTGGATAGAATCTGGATAGCCGAAATAAATATCTTTTAAATTGATTAAAATCTTATTCTCCATGGTATTAAAATAATCAAAATATTAGCAACTGTCAATATGAGACAGGCAAGTGTATCACGGGTTGAGAATTGAAAGTGGTCAAGTAACCAGAACTTCCCCTGAAATCCGCGTGACTGCATTGCCCGGTATAAACTTTCACCTCTAAGATAACTCTTTACCAGCAAACCTCCAATCAGATAGGCAATTGTGCGGTAGGTATGCAATGATGTTCCTGCCTTAAAACCTCGTGCCTTGATTGCTTTTATTATCTTTTCATATTCATTAAAAATTACCCAGGAATATCTATATATAAGAAATAATAAAACAACAAGTTTATCAGGAATAAAAAAATGGCGCAGTGTATGGACAATCTCAAAGATAGAAGATGTTGCAACCAATCCAATAAAGATGAGCATAATGGCATTGCATTTTAATGTCAAAAAAAGGCTTAATATTACGCCCTCATAGGATACCGAGAGACCAAAGATGTCAAAGAGCGATTTCCCGGGAGAACTAATAGGTAGAATAATCCACAGTAAAAGAATAAACTCATTTACTACAACCAACCTTTTTACAATCTGCCTGAATTCTATGCGGGCAATGAGGATTATGATGATACCCATCAAAAGACCAAAGGTTATCGCACCGAAATTGTTACTCAGGGCAATGGCAATGGATAGAGACAGGACAAAGAAGAGCTTTACCCTTGGGTCCAGCTTATGAATGATTGAATTACCTTTCAGATATTCTTCAAACATTCTTTCTTTTTGACATAAAGAACATCGCAATTCCAATGATACCAACTATATAACCGATGCCACCAATGATTTCGGTAAAAGAAATTTTTTCTTGTTTTTGTTCTGCAATCATTTTGACAACTGGGTGGAGCTGGCTCCTCAGAGCATCTTCTATAGTCTGCCTTAATAGTAATGTATCAATGGACATAACCTCTTTGTTAGGCACAACTTCTTTCTCAGTAGTGGGTTTGGTTTCTTTTTTTACCACAGCGGGCTTGATTTCGGGTAATTCCTCAGCACTGATTGTTGTTTCTGCCCGATGCCCCATTCCTCCTATGACCACAATCTTCAGGTCATCCTTTTTGGGAATAACAAAAGAAAATTCGCCCAGAGAATCGGTCTTGCCACTAATAAGTTTACTGCCTGATTTATCATAAACCTCAATTACCGCACCCTTTAATTTTGCCCCATCACTCGCATAGGACTGGGTATAGACCCTGTTCCCCTCAACTGTAGCAAAGATATTAATCTTGTGGCCAAAAACAAAGACCGCAAAAAGAATCAATAAGCAAAGAATATTTTTCATTTTTTCTCCTTGTATTAAAAGTTTTTGTATCCTAATAGTTCTGGTTTTACTTTCCTTAAAAAAAAGATAACAAAACCTGTGATAATTCCTTCAATGACCATTATCGGAATATGGACAATAACAATCATTTTAGCAACAGCAATAAAAACTTCTCCGCTGAGAGATAGCGCCAGCGCAACAAGAATACTGGATAAAAATACGCTCAAAAAGCCGGTCAAAAAACCGGCAATGGCAGAAATAAAGCGAATTTTATGGATCACCAGCGGTTTAAAAATAATATAGCAAAGAACTGCGGGGGTTGCCATAGTAACCGTATTTACACCAAGGGTAGTAAAACCACCGAACTGGAACAAAATTGCCTGTAATAAAAGGGCAAGGAGTAGTGCCGGAAATGCAGCATAACCAAGAATTATTCCTGCCATGCCATTTAAAATCAGATGGGCACTGGACGGACCTACAGGCACATGGATAAGCGAAGCAACAAAGAATACGCTTGAGATAACCGCGACTTTGGGCATCTCTTCATACCCCATTTTTTTGATACCAATGCCACAGCCGCCTGCGGCAATAGCCGCGCCTGTGGCAAGCACGGGCGCGGCTAATACTCCTTCTGCAATATGCATTATTTCATCTCCTCAACATAAACCCACATCACTGCACCGATTTCCACTGGATACGATTTGCCATCCTTTTTATTTAACATCTTTGCTTCTCTCTCACTCAAGGCAGCAAATCCCCACCAGCCAGGTTTTGGCATCGCATACATAAAAAGACCCTGTGCATCAGTTTTTACTACCTGCGTGATATACGGCTCAGATGGTGCGGTGTATTTGTTATCTATGTTATAATACTCAACCTCAACATCAGTAAATGGTGCAGGCTTGCCATTGACCTTGACCAGACCATAAAAAATATTGCCTGCATACAGTCCATAAGGACGGGTCAAAGGAATGATCTCAGTCTCAAGACCGATCTCTGCATCCCAGGCTTCCTGCAAGCCAAAACCATTGACCATGGTTTTTGTATAATGAACAATAAATTTTTCTTCGGCTGGCTCCCAGTATGGTGCAGGTTCAACAAAGAAAATATAATCGCCGGGCTGTTTCAATTTATAGCTCGTGTTCCAGGTTAAACATCCACCAATTTTCTTTTCAATAAGTGTAGTTAAAAGATTTTCTTTTTTCCCACCATTTATCAATACTCCAAACTGAACCGGCTTTGCCATATCCATCATTGTTTGCTCAAATGGATGGCAGAATATCAAATTTAGATTTATTGTTGCTGTTTTTTGGTCCTCAACAATATTTGTGCTCGGCACAATCATCTGGAAGTGTCCAAAGAGCAAAGAAGAACCTAATAATAAAACAAGTAATGGTATTATCCCTCTATTCATTTTTACCCCCTTTTTAAAATTCATAATGTATTCCAGCAGTTACCATCTTTCCCTCAAATTCAAAATCACTCTGAAAACCTGCATCTATTGCAAATGCTTCAGTAACTGTATACCGACCGCCAAAAAGCCAGAATTGTGATTCCTTATCACCGCATACCTCTCCACCTATTGTTAGATTGGTGAGATTATAGATTACTGCACCAGCATAGGTAATACTTGTATCACCAGTGACAAACCCAAAATTGGCATCAATCTCTATTGGACCAAGACATCGGGTAAAGATGCTATTGATATTATATGATGAACCGCCAATCTCTGCACAGAATGAAGTAGAAAATAGTTCAGGCACAATCGCCCATTTGAAACTGAATTCAGAAATCGTGAATGAGTTCTTTGGCTCGGAAACGACATTAAAACCAAATCCGATACCAATATCCATCCTTTCAGTAATACCGTGCTTAAAACCAATCCCTAAAACACCCTGCTCTTTCCAGAAATCAAAACCTGTCTCAAGTTCGTATGCTCCTGATGCTACAGTTCCTGCATCGTCAGTGCCAAAGGGCCTTGCCCCAAAAACAAAACATATCATAACCATAAAAATATTGATATATTTTAGCAGCATGTTTAGTCTCCTTTCGTGCTACTAAAATTTAAAAAGTAACACCAATAAAAAAATTTATACTAATTTTTTACCCGTGCTTGTAGTGGTCAGTTGCCCGTGTTTTATGCCCTTGGTGCTTAAGAGTCTATCAGCAATCTTTTTTACCTCGCCAGCGCGACCCTTTATTGCCAGAATCTCAAGACAGTTATACTCATCAAGATGGATATGCATCGTAGAGATAATCTGTTTATAGTATTTGTGCTGAATTTCAGTGAGACGCTCGGACAATTCATGGACATCGTGGCTATAGACCATAGTAATTGTTGCCACAATCTCCTCTTCTGATGATTCCCATTCTTTCTGAACAAGTCTTTCGCGAATCAATTTCCTTATTGCCTCAGAACGATTTGCAGAACCCATTTCAGCAATCAAACGGTCAAAATCTGCGAGCAGTTCCTGGGTCATAGAGACTCCAAATCGTGCTGCTCTCTTTTTCTTTGGTGTTACTTTTTTAAAATTCATAACATTACATTATATTTAAAAATGGAACCCTGTCAAGAGATTTTTAACCTGCACCATCTTCAGTTTTTCTCTGTTTATTATTTTTAACATTAGACCAGTTTCTAAACCAATCCCCGATATAATATCCGATAAATCGGGTAACTACAAGTTTTTTATCTTGAATATTAATTCTAATTCAATATAATATAAATATATGCTCGGATTGGCTCTTGGTGGTGGTGCAGCAAAAGGATATGCACATATTGGTGTGATAAAATATCTTGAAGAATTGAATATCAAGCCTGATATTATTGTTGGTGCAAGTATGGGTTCGCTCATCGGTGGTTTTTGCGCAAAAGGTTACAGCGCCAATGAGATGGAGGAGATTGCGTTAAGAATAGATAAAAAAAAGAAAAGGGAACTATTTAATATCCGCCTCGCAAAGAGTGGTTTTATTGATGGTAAAAACATAGTCAAATTCTTGAAACCATATCTTGGTGGTATCAGGATTGAAGAGTTATCCATAAAATATGCTGCAGTTGCCACAGATATTGAAGAGAATACTGAAATTGTTATTGACCATGGTGACCTTATCCAGGCAATAAGGGCATCCATATCAATACCAGTTGTATTCTTTCCCCATAAGTATCAGGGTAGAATATTGATTGATGGTGGATTTATCAATCCTGTTCCAGTTGATATAGCAAAAAATTTGGGTGCAAAGAAAATAATCGCAGTGAATGTTCTGCCCAGATTTACATATGCACAGTTTCCAATCTCCTCAAAACAGGAATCTGGTAAGAAATATAATATAAAACAGATATTTATCAAAACCTTTGACCTGATAAGTTCACGATTAATCTATTATGGACTTGAAAAACTGAATGATGGGGTATGGATAGACATTGATACACAGGGCATTGGTTTGAGTCAATTTGAAAAGGCTAAAGAGGCAATTGAGCGAGGTTATATCCAGGCAAAAAATTATAAAGTGTCTCTGCAAAAACTCCTGAAATATAATTGAGTTCCCGCCCCCACTTCGTAAGTGGAGATAGGTATCACTCTATCTTAACCACCTTCTCCACCTGTTTGATACCTTCGCTTTCCAGTCTCACAAAATAAACACCAGCAGGCAATTTGCGACCCACATCGTCTGTTCCGTTCCAGACGATTGTGGTTGGATGGTCTGATGGTTGGATGGTTTGATAGTTAAAAGATTTCACCAATCTGCCCGTCGCATCGTAGATTTGTAATTTGGTGTTTAGAATTTGAGATTTGGGATTTGTTTCGAATTTCGGATTTCGAATTTCGAATTTAATTATAAGGTGATTCCGGAATGGATTTGGTGAAATTGTTAAAATTTTTTGATTGCGAACCATAAATTGAACATCTTGTTCTTTCTCAATACCTACAAAATTTATGCCAAAGAAGTGCATTATTGAATCCAGCAGGATTGCCTTTGTTACCTGTTCGTTATCAAGGAGTCCAGAAAGTTCAAATGATACACCAACAGTTTTATAGCCTGAGGCAATATTTGCCACACCGCAATAAAAATTATTATCATGCTCATAAAATATGCGAAAACCCGTTCCAGTTGAATCTATCTGGTCAAGGAAAAAATCTTCACCTTCATATCTGAATAGCATACCTTGAGTAAATGTATTTTCTATACCTTCAATTGTTCCGATACCACTATAGCCATCATTAACCGGCCTGATACCAAAATAAGGATTAAAATCAAAACCACTCATTACCAGTGGGTCAAAAAACCAGCATTCGCCGCCTTCAAGATAGACATTACCATTATGCTCAATATAATTAACAACCTTCTGCACTTCATAACTCTTATTGAAAAGCACAAAGTTTTGATAGGCAACACCGGCGCAAATAAATAGAGACTTATAATTTTGTAGATGCTCAAATGAATAGAAGTGATAATTTATATAATCACCTTCATAACCAAGATTTTGTAGAATTTCATAGATCCTATGCCCACTTGAGTTGTTTCTATCCGCGTCCCAGACCAGATAATCCTTCTTCCCGATTATAATTTTTATGGCGGTAGTATCAATACTACCAGAATTATCAGATAAAATGAGTTTTAAAAAAGTCTCATAACCCTGTGGTGCATTTGATAGGGCTTGAATCCTGAATGGGTTTGACATGTTATTTACTAAAGAATCAATCAACACACTCCCGAAAGATGAAGAACTATTGATTATCTCCAGATAAGGTGAAGCACTAACCAATATACCATTTAGATTTTGAATATCAATACTACCAACATTTTTTATTGTAAAAATTAGGTTGCTCTCTTCACCAGGTTCCAGGATACCATTATTAGTCCCTGATGAATCATCAAATAAATAAGAAATCATACTACAATGGGCTATGCTATCATTAATCTTCAAACTTATATCATCGGCGAAGACCTTCGCCTCTGCATGGCCTGGTCAACAACCATTTCCCTGGCTATATAAAACAATTCTCAATTTTGCAATATCTGAAGGGTTTATACCAGGAAGATTCTGGAGTTCTTCAATAATATTGATGGTATCAGAAAACCAGTTTGTATCACCTATCTCTACAAGATGGATTGTTGGTGATGGAAACCAGTAAAGGGTCTCTGCATAATTAAAAATTCGGGTCTCACCAAGGATTTCTTCGTCGTTGTTCAAATAGCAAATAATTATTGCGGCAACCGCCGAGTGGGGATGGAGTGTATCATAACTGCAGGCAATAAGTCTGGCATTGAAACTGAAGTTAAGATTAAGTACAGGAATATTACAGGTCTGATAGAGTGCAGTAACAAGCTTATCAAGTCTTCCCACATAGACTTCAGAATCCGGGTCTTCGTCATAACTTTTATCAGTCAGAAGAGTAAATGTTTCACCCTGGGCATAAGGGTTCCAGCCATTCAATGAATCTTCAAAATTACCATTTATAATAAATTCGCCAGAACTCAACAGATTGATTGCAAAAAATAAGATAATAATTAATCTTCCCACTATTAATTATAATCCTGAAATTTCAGTTGTCAATGAAATTATAACCCTTGACACAAGGTAGAATTCTATTATAATAAATATATGAGAGAAGTCCAAAAAAAATATAGCAGTGTCAGCCAGACCAGGCTTCTTGTCGTTTCCAACCGGTTACCCGTTACAATTACTATAAAGAACCGTGAATTCAGATTTAAAGAAAGTGTTGGGGGTCTGGTGTCAGGCCTCAGTGCCTATCTTGATTCTTTAAAAGGTATTTCAGATATTGAAAATAGATACCTCTGGATTGGCTGGCCTGGCATTAATGTAAAAAATGATACTGACCGACAAAATTTAAACTCTCTGTTATCAACGCATTACAATGCGTTTCCTGTTTTTGTTGATGAAAATACTATGGATAACTTCTATCATGGCTTTTGTAATAAACTGATCTGGCCATTATTTCACTACTTTCCATCATATGCAATCTATGACCCGCAATCCTGGGAATACTACAAAAAGGTCAACATTATCTTTGCTGACCATATCCTGCAGATGGCTCAGCCTGATGATATAATTTGGATTCATGACTACCACTTGATGTTGTTGCCCGCATTGATTAGAGAGCGACTGCCCAATGCTACAATCGGTTTCTTTTTACATATACCATTTCCATCTTTTGAAATCTTTCGTCTTCTACCCGAAAAATGGCGTAGCGAGATTCTAAACGGTCTTCTTGGCGCAGATTTAATAGGCTTTCACACAAATGATTACACCCAGTATTTTTTAAGATGTGTTTTAAGGATTCTTGGCTATGAAAATAGTATGGGGCAGATTGCAATAGGAGATAGAATTGTAAAGGCAGATACATTTCCCATGGGCATAGATTTTAAAAAATTTAGCAATGCTGTTCATAACCCGAAAACAGAAAAGGAGCGTCAAAAGTTCTTAAGGAATCTGGGAAAATTTAAAATCATTCTTTCAATTGACCGCCTTGATTACACCAAAGGTATTCTGAACAGGCTTGTGGCGTATAAAATTTTTCTTAAAAATAATCCTCACTGGCATAAAAAGGTCGTTATGGTTCTAATTGTTGTGCCCTCAAGAATTGGGGTTGAACACTATCAAATGATTAAAAAACAGATTGATGAATCAGTTGGTGAAATCAATGGCGCTTTTGGCTCGGTTGATTGGACACCAATCATCTACCAATATAGATTCTTATCTTTTTATCCACTTGTTGCACTCTACAGTATCAGTGATGTCGCTTTAATTACACCTCTACGAGATGGAATGAATTTAATTGCTAAAGAGTATCTTGCATGCCGTCCAGAAAAGACCGGCGTTCTGATTCTCAGCGAAACTGCGGGCGCGGCTGAAGAATTACAGGAAACGTTCAGAGTGAATGCGAATAATCCCGATGAACTTGCCAGTCTAATAAATAAAGCACTTAATTCAGATATCGCTGAACAAAAACAGCGCAATGGAATTATGCAAACAAGGTTGGAACGGTATAATGTTGCAAAATGGGCATCTGACTTTTTAAGTGGATTGATTAAAATAAAAGAGATACAACAAAAGTATGAAACATTTTATCTTACCACCGATTTAAAAAATAAATTGATAGAGGATTTCAAAAGAAGTATGAAAAGTTTGATCTTTCTTGATTATGATGGCACGCTCACTCCATTTACATCTAAACCTGAATTAGCTCAACCAGATAAAAAAATTCTTGATATTTTACACAATCTTTCCACAATTTCTAATACAGAATTAATTTTAATAAGTGGACGCGATAGAAAGACACTATCCGATTGGTTCGGTTTACTAAATTTGCACCTAATTGCTGAACATGGTACCTGGATTAAAGAAAAGGATAAAGACTGGCATTTATTAAAACCCTTAACAAATAAATGGATTGATGAAATCCGGTCTGTTATGGAAATGTATGTTGACCGTCTTCCTGGCTCATTTATTGAACAAAAAGAATTCTCAATTGTCTGGCACTACCGAAATACGAACCAGGAAAGGGCAGAAATGATTGCCAAACAATTAATTGATAATCTTATCTATTTAACTGCTAATCTTGACCTCCAGGTCCTTCAGGGAAGCAAGGTCGTGGAAGTAAGAAGTTCAGGTGTCAACAAGGGAACCGCTTCATTACACTGGTTGTCAAACAAAGAGTTTGATTTTATCTTGGCGATCGGTGATGATTGGACCGACGAAGACCTATTTAAAATTCTCCTTGAAGATAATGCCTATACGGTCAAGGTTGGATACCCACAATCATATGCAAAATACTTTGTTAGAACTTATAAAGATGTATTACTGTTACTTGAAGAAATGATTAAGCAATAAAATGGTTGAACCATTTCAATTCAAAACGAGCCTTCGTCTTATTCAATTATTAGGAATAAAAGCAAAAACCCTGCAAGAATTATTGGACAACATCAAGATTGTACCGACCTCTTCAATCTATCACCATACGCATAGACTTTTGTATCAACAATTTTTATTATATCCTGAACCTCCCAATGATTTTGCCTATTGGATTAGTCAAAGTTTGAATATAAAAGACCTTGGTGAAGCAGTTGCGAGTATCAATATTATACACTTCAGGAATATTGAAACATTGAGAAAACAACTTATAAAAATTATCAGTGATTATATTGTTGCAGAAAAACCAAATAGAATTGTCCTTGAAGGGCAAGAATTTCACTTTATGAAATGTCAGACATTTATCTTACCAACCACATTTAAAGCAAGTTCTGTTGATGAGTTATGTGAAGTCTTAAAAAGAATCAGTCTTCCTTCTTTGTATTTCCACTTTATTGAATCAAGGCTCCGTTTGAATAATAGTGAAAATGATTTTTCGCGCTGGCTCTTTGATTTAGGAGAAAAGAAAGTAGCAATTGAAATTGCGAGATTAGACCCATACACTATGACCCTTGAAGGACTACGCCAAAAATTGATTGCAACCATAAAAAAGTATGCCAGCCATTAAAGATTATATTCCAATTGTTGGTCAGGATACTATTGACGAATTGTATCTCCTGACTGAAAAATTTGGTAATAGGATAGTGCAAAATATCAATTCAACATCTGTGGGTGGTGGAGTTGCTGAAATTCTTTTACGTATGATTCCTCTGTTAAAAGACCTTGGCGCAGATGTCAGATGGGATGTGATAAAAGGAGACGAAAAATTTTTTATCGTTACCAAAAAGATACATAATGCCCTTCACGGTGTGACTGTGGAAATAACTGAACAAGATTTAGAATACTTTCTTTTTATCAATGAATTAAATAGAAAAGAAATAAATTTTTATGGAGATATAATCTTTATCCATGACCCCCAGCCTGTTGCCCTTATAAATACAAAAAATGAAATTGGTAAAAAGTGGATATGGCGGTGCCATATTGATTTCACTGAACCCCAATCATATATTATCCAATTTTTAGAATCATACATCAATAAATATGACCGCGCAGTATTCTCAGCACCCTCTTTTGCCAGAAAATTAAATATTCCTCAGGTTTTAATCTCTCCTTCAATTGACCCACTGAGTGACAAAAATAAAGAACTGCCTGATGATGTAATTTCAAAAGTGCTTGAGCAATTTTCCATTGATAAAAGCAGACCCCTCATTACCCAGATATCGCGCTTTGATTATTTAAAGGACCCACTCGGTGTGATAAAGGCTTATCAGAAAGTAAAGCAGTATATTGATTGTCAGCTTGTGCTTGCTGGAGGCGGAGCAACAGATGACCCTGAAGGGATGGAAGTTCTAAAAGAAGTTAAAAATGCTGCTACGGACGACCCTGATATCCATATTATTTTTCTTCCTCCGGCAAGCGATATTGAAATAAATGCACTGCAGAGGGCATCTACAGTAATTCTTCAAAAATCACTAAAAGAGGGATTTGGATTGACTGTTGCTGAGGCCCTATGGAAGGCAAAACCAGTAATTGCTTCGGCTGTTGGTGGAATTCCGTTACAGATTACCCATAAATACTCTGGCATACTCACTTATTCTATAGATGGAACTGCATATTATCTCAAGCAACTACTGAATGAACCAGAATATGCAAAAAAGTTGGGTGAAAATGGCAAAAGACATATAAAAAACAATTTTTTGATTACACGACACATTCGCGATTACCTATTATTGTTTTTATCTCTTTTTTACGAAGACGATGTAGTATATCTATAAGATATATCATAACATTCTTAATCTTCTCCCCTACTTTAGACTACATTGAAGACAACTGACAATTTTATTTGTAAGAGAATTTACAAATTATAAACCAAGCAAGGGTAATAACAAAAATACACCGGCAAGAATGATTAAAAATCCTAAAAAGTCAAAGATAATCCCTGTCCTTATCATTTTTGTAATGGGCACATAGCCCGAGCCATAAATAATGGCATTTGGTGGGGTGGAGACCGGAAGCATAAAGCCATAACTTGCACCAAGACAGGCACCGAGTGCGGGTATGAGTGGATTGACATTCGCGGCGATTGAGAGAGAGATCATTATGGGGATAACCATATTTGCTGATGCAGTATTTGATGTAAATTCACTCGTAATTATTGCCAGAATTATTGAAATTGCAGTTATGGCAAAAAGGCTGCGTGCACCGGTAAGATGCATAATGCCTTTACCAATACTTTCCGCAAGCCCGGTAGAAAACATTAAACTGCCCAGTGAAAGTCCACCACCGAACAAAAGAATTGTTCCCCAGTCAATATCTACTGCCTCTTTCCAGGAGATTGTTCCTTTACCCTGTTTCCAGTCTAAGGGTAGAACAAATAAGATGATTGCGCCAATGACTGCTGCCATGCCCTCGGGTATATGTATTTCCCACCATTTGCACAGGGGTGCATCAGAACCAAAGATAATTGCAATTATGCCGGGGAAGACCCATAAAAATACTGTGACAAAAAATGCAATCAAAACATTTCTCTCCCCTCTTGAAACCTTACCCATTGCCTTTTTCTCTTTTACTACATAATCTTCAATCCCTGAAAGTTCCTTAAATTCTGCGGGAAAAAGAATTTTAATCAACAGGAATAGGACAATATACATTAATATCACAATGGGTATTGCAAATAACATCCACCTGAAAAAAGTAATATTTTTATTTAATAATTGCTTTATCAATCCAATACCAATGAGGTTTGGTGGTGTTCCTACTGGTGTCCCAATACCACCAACTGATGCACCATAGGCAATTATAAGCATTAATCCCGTTGAATATTTTAATTTTTTAGCATCTTTTGAATGTAAATGGGCAATGGTATTAAGAACCCCAATGCCAATGGGATAGAGCATTGCTGTAGTAGCAGTATTGCTTACCCACATTGATATGATTACTGCAATCAAGCCGAGTGTAAAAAGAATAAGATTACTGCTCTTACCAATTGCTGATATGGACAAAATATGAAAGGCAAATCTACGGTCAAGTCTGTGCACCATCATTGCCCGGGCAATGATAAAACTACCAATAAATAAAAAGATTATCGGGTCAGCAAATGATGCAAAGATTTTCTTCATTGTATCAACACCCATAATCACACAGAGCCCGGTGCCCAAGAGTGCAGTTATGGGTATGGGAACCGGTTCAGTAATCCACCAGATTACAACCAGACCAAGTATTGCGGATAAAAAATGGGCACTCTTTGAAAGTCCGGATATGGGCATGAACAAAAGAATTAAAAAGACTATTGGCCCAATAAAAAGCCCAGCGGTCTTTCTTATTCTTTCAAATTTTTCCTCTGCTGGTGAAATCTTCTCTTCTATCTGTTCCAATCTTCAATATTATTAAAACAAGGATAAAAGTCAAGGGGGTTGCGGAAAAGTTAAAAACTAATACCCGCACTGATTATTTCAACGGACCAATTTTTGGGCCAGAACTGCTCCCTAATATAAACAGGCAAAACAAATGAAACAGGACCAAGCACAAGTTTTATACCTGCATCATAAACCTGTTGCCATTTCAGGCTATCCATTTCATAATAATAACCATAATCACAAAAAATGCGCAGGAAAAATCCTTCGGGCAATTGTATATTTACACTAAACATACCATCACTCTTTATATGCTTTCCCTGATAACCTACCATATTTGCATCCTGTTTAATGTGGATATGCTCCTGCGGAGAAGTATAGCCTTTCTGGCTGAACAACAGGTCAGAAACAAAGTTATGTCTCAATGCACCAGACAAAAATAATTGTTCTTGTTTGGGCGATGAACCCAGAATCTTTCCCGCAAATAATCTAAAATATAAAAATGGCAAAAACAACTGTGAAGTTTTTTCAAATTCCATTGTGAATTTGGCAAAATGCCAATCTTCGTTAAAATATTTATGTGTGCCACCAGTATAAAATACCATAGCGCAATGACTGTGTCTCCAGACAAACTGATTTTGAAAAAGCCAGTATTTAGCAATTGACCAATCAATACTATCCACAGAGACAAAGGACTTCAGGTCATTGAAACTCAAAAATGTTTTTAAATTTTTTTCTGGTCTTGTAGTAAAGGGCAGACCAAAATCGTTTTTAAATCCTATCTGATATCTTATTTCATCGTTGCTGTAAGCACCTTTTAAAAATATACGAGAACGATACCCTCTTTTGAATACAATCGGTGTTTGATAACTGAAATTATAATAATGATTTTTGCTTTTTACGCCATAGATATAACCAAAAATCCACTGATGCCCACCCTTGATGAAATCTGCATCAATGAACTGGGTTCCGGCAAGATATAAACCAGGTGTAAGACCATCGTCTGAATCATACCACAAATAGGGTAGAAAAAAGACCTGATATGTATCAAATGAAGGCAAATTCAATAGTGGTTTAATAGCAATCTTTTTGGGATAAAAATTATTATAACGGTTCGCTTCAGGCGTATAATCATAGGGGTCAATAGAAACTTTTTTAATTTTTTTTGCCGAGGGGAAAAATAGTGTATCCAGCGGTTTATCAACCTTTAAAACCTGCCCCCCATTATCAGTTTCAACGAGAATATCCACCGGCAATAAGAACTCTCCTTTATTTTCAATTATCAGGGAATTTTTATTGACCTTTTTGATATACCAGTCACAGTATTTTGTAGTATGAAGAAAATCATCAAAGAATCCTTTCAAATCTTTTCCGCTTATTTCCTCGCACAATTCAATAAAATCCTGGCTCTGGGGATGTTTAAATTTGTAGCGTTCAAAATATGCCTTTAAGATTCTATTAAATGTGTTCGCACCTAAATAACCTTCAAGATACCTCAAAAACAGCGCTGGTTTGGAATATGCTGCAACCTGATATGCAAGTGGAACATCCACAAATGCACTTGATTTAGTGAGAACCGGCATCTCTAATTGATTTGTTAAGGCAATATAATAGGTTAATCTGTTAATATAGTTATGCCTTAATCTTGGTAAAAAACGGGATTTAAAAAATGTATTATCAATGCCATATTTATCTACAAAATACCTTGCTTCGGTATATGAAGTAAATCCTTCATCAAGCCATGCCTCATCCATCTCATTTGAACCGAGAATACCATAAAACCACTGATGTGCAATTTCATGGATAATGACAAGTTCAAACTGGCGCGTAAAATTATCTTCCATACCGCCAATAATTACCAGATTCGGATATTCCATAACACCACCAAAATAACCCTGGACAACACTCAATTTTTTATAAGGATATTTACCAAACCAATTATTATACCTCTGCACCGCATCAACCGCATAATCACCAGCATTCTGCCATTTTTTTCTGTATTTTTTCGTGTAGTAAACTTCAATCAATATACTGTCAATTTCTTTTGTCATAATCTCAAAATCAGGGTCACAGACCCAGGCAAAATCATGGACATTCTCAGCAACAAAATGTAACTTTTTTCTATTTCCTTCAATTGAATTTGGATCAACTAACATACCTGTTGCCGCAACAATGTATTCTTCTGGCAGTTCTATGGTCACATCAAATTTGCCAAACTCGCCATAGAATTCACCGATTGCATGATAACCCTGCCTGTGCCAGCCTTTCTCATCAAACACACAGGGCTTAGGATACCATTGGACCATTTCATAATGTTCGTCTTTATAACCCAGCCTTGAAAAGAGATAAGGAATCTTCAAAACTGCCTCAATATTGAGAACTGCAGAATCATTACTTGTTAGTGGTCTTTCAAGCGCAATCGCCATTACTGTTTCATCAATCTGGAACCCAAGAGAATTACCATTGGCATCAGTTATTGAAATGATATCAATCCAGCCCCGTTCTGATGCTTTTGCCCTTAAAAATCTGTAAGAGCCCATTTTCTTTGATTCTCTGGCAAATACTGTATTATTATCCCGGTAGGCATTTGCATACAGATGAAAGTAGAGTGTATCCAGGCGTAATGGTGAGCGGTTATAATAGATTAAACTTTCGTTTATTTTCAGCGTATGCTCTTCTATATTTAGATTTGCAGAGATTTTATAATTGACCTCTTGCTGCCAGTTGAACAGACAAAAAAATAGAATGGTCATTGCAGTGATTATATATATTTGCAATACAAAATCAAGTATTTAAGATTTATCAATTTATTTTATAAATTTTTTATTTGTTGCATTCACAATATCAACATCGCATCGCCATAGGACAAAAATCGGTATTTTTGCTCAATCGCCTCCTTATATGCCCTGAATATCATATCCTTACTGGCAAAGGCGCAGACCAATAACAATGGAGTTGAACAGGGAAGATGAAAATTTGTAACCATTCCATCAAGGACCTGAAATTGAAATCCTGGATAAATAAACAAATCTGCATAACCAGAGAATTCACTAATCCTGTATTCTTTTTCACTATTCTTTCGGGCAACAAACTCTAAGGTTCTCGCAACAGAAGTACCCACGCCAATAATCTTCTTACCTTTATTTATTATCTCTGCAGACTCCTCAGATACCTCTACATACTCTGGCTCCATATAGTGTTGCTCAATGTGCTCTGATGTAATCGGCTTGAATGTTCCTGGACCAATATGGAGTGTAATATAAACAATAATTACGCCTTTTTGTTTGAGATTACTTAAAATCTCTTCAGTAAAATGTAATCCAGCGGTCGGTGCTGCAACTGAACCTGGCCTTTCTGCGTAAATTGTTTGATATTGATTTTCATCCAGTTTCTCAGGAATTCTTTTTATATATGGTGGCAATGGCATTTTACCTAACGCCTCCATCACTTCCTGTACAGGAGCAGAAAACTTCAAAAAAAACCTACCACCTACCCGCTGCACAGCCTCAGCATAATATTTTTCATCAAGCAAAATTTTAATCTTTTCCCTGACCCTGGCTGAAGGATTAATCAATGCCGTGCATTCATTATTTTGATAAGAAAGAACTAAAATATCTAACTTTGCGCCAGTCTCTTTTTTACCAATGAATCGGGCTTTATAAACCTTTGTATTATTCAATACAAGCACATCACCCGCAGAAAAAAAATCTATTATCTCATAAAAATAATGGTGTCTGGTCTCCCCTTTATCTTTATTTAAGACCAGAAGCCTTGCATCTGCCCTGTTGACCAGTGGATACTGGGCAATCAATGCTTCAGGCAGGTCATAATAAAATTCTTTTAACTCCATACCCATCTATTTTTTTGCCAGAACATAGGCGCGCCTTCCTTCTTTGAATAATTTTTGCAATAACCAGCCCAGACCAAATGTATTCAGGATATAGAATGTATCAAGTTCAAACCGACGTAAAAAATCAACAAAGAGTCTGTTCAGCTGAGAATAGGGAAAAAATCTTTCGGAAAGAGATTCAAATATGCGGTTTAACAAAGTGAACGGCTTGACCCAGCCCCTCAGCTCAAATTCAAAACTTCCAGTTTCAAGCACTGTAAAACCTGCCTTTTCTAACATTATCTTCAATTCTACTGGTTTATATGCAGTGTGCAGATACTGTTCACCAATAACACCCTTTTTAATACCGAAACTTCTCAAAACTCCAAGATTTGCCATTGTTGGACGTTTATGCGAATAAGATGGCGTTGTAATCAAAAGCATCCCATCTTTTTTAAGTATGTTAAAAATACCATTGAGAAATTCATCAACATCTGTTAAATGTTCAATGACTTCTATCGCAATTGCATTATCAATTGAGTTCGGTTTTAAAAATTGTATTTTTTGCAGATCACCCTGAATAAAACTTATATGTGGATAAATTTCTTTTCCCCGCGCAAGTAGCGCATATGCTATATCCACACCAAAAACCTCACCCTTTCTCCACTCAGCAGAGATTCTACCAATATTACAACCACAGTCCAGTAAATTTCCAGAGGGCAACTCCTTTAATTTTTTTATTACCCACTTTTTTCTGATTATTCCACTCAAACTGGAATAGGTCAAACGGTCTTCTGGATAACATCTACCTGCAAGTTCATAAAATTCACGGTATGGGTCAGCCATTAGAATTTGATCCTCGTCTGGAATTTTAAATTTTGCACTGGTTTTTCATCGGGAGACAATTGAATACGATAAACTAAACTAAAGATAGTATTATCACCAATACCTAATGAGCCATTAAAAGCAACTATTTTCATCAACCCTGGTGGTTCATTGGCACTGAACAGATAAGGCACATCCTCAACATTATATTTATAATACAACAACTCTCCATCAAGTTCAATACGTCCCTGATTCTTTATCGGTTTACCCAGCAATAGTCCAATATGTGGCGTGTGCAGATTCAATTTTAGGTCTGAGAAAAACTCAGAAAAAATTGTGCTGTATTTATAACCAGCATAGGGCTTAACCTGAGGATTTTCAATAATTTCCAGGTGCATTGAAACGC
The DNA here is from genome assembly GCA_037444665.1 of Caldifarciminota bacterium. GTDB lineage: Bacteria > Hydrothermota > Tepidihabitantia > SM23-42 > JAOAFX01 > JAOAFX01. The sequence continues at coordinate 3,284 of JBBILZ010000005.1, read as the reverse complement.
TGTAATCTGAACGCTCTTCTTTTAATAATAGACCCCATCTTTCATTTTTATAATCAATTCCATAATAATTGTAAAATTTTCTATAACCTGGATTTATGGAAAAATGATACTCATATTGTGTGGTGGGCTCAAGTGCATAACGACTATCCTTTATTAACCCATCCTGGAAATTTATTTCCAGATGTTTTTCGTCTTTTTCAAACACTGTATTAAACTCTTCTTTGCGATTCAGAAAATTTTCTTCGTCAAAATAAAATAGTTTGCCTCTAAAATCAAAATTACCGCGTGAAATCACTGGTTCAAGACTATAACGCTGACTCATCACCCTTTGATAATCCTGTAATAGAATTATCTGTTTGATATAGTCTCCATTGGGTTTTGGAATATAGGTTCGGGTCACCGGGTCATAAACATAATTACCTGTTCCCTCTGGCACTTTTAGATAAACCTCATCCCTTTTCTGTGAATATCTCTGCGATTGTTCTACTTCACCCTGCAAACCAAAGCCTTGGTAATAAATATTCAGGCGTGCATTACCAAAGATCAATGTTGTATCATAAAAAAAACGGTGACCACCAGAAAATACAAAAGGTCTTGTCATAAAGTCCAATCGGGTCAAAATTGCTCTGCCATTATTATTCCGCTCATAATTACCTGATAATCCGATTGCCCTTTCCTGAGTAAAATTGTATATTACACTGTAATCAGTAAAGTGATTCATCTCCTGGTTGAGATACTGTGAATAAAAAGACAATTTATTCAATGTTTTTTTAAAACCGGTGATAAATCTATCCAGTGTATCAATATTTTCATAGCCAAAATAGAAAAATAAAGGTCTTAAAAAGATTGTCCGTCGCTGGTATTTTTGATTCAGCAGACCATACCCTAAATCAATGCTAAAATCTGTAATGGGTGTAATACGCGTATTAACCTGTGCCAATTCAGCCATTGTATCTGTAGTATTCCAATCATAATTGTAATTCAGTCCTTCTCTGCTTCGTGGCTGATACAAATCTTTATCATAGTTTATGTATGTTCCATTGAAGGACAATATATTAATTTTCTTATCTATATTCAATTCATAACCCTTTGCCATATTATCATCATCATCTAAAGATGAGAATCTATTTTTATCAACAGCCGAACCATATGCCCGCAGGGTCAAACCAAACTTATGGGTCACGCCGATGCCATAAAACTGATTATCTTGGGGCAAAGGAATCAATTTTTCCGGGGTATAATTTCCTAAATCAGGACCCTGGTATACAAATCCTTTAATCTGTGGGTCATAGATATAATCTCCATTATTTTCACCAACATAAAAAAATGTGACAAGGTAATGACCATTGCCTTCCCCTGCATAGACAAAATGATTATCTACAAGATTATAGTTTCCATTGGAAGATGTATCAGCATAAATATGTCGGATATTAGAATTATCTCCACTGGTCTTCAAACTTTCTATTTCAGATTGGGACAAACGAAAACTGAGTGGATTATTTTTATCATCATAAGTGCGATGAAAAATCGTGTTAACTGTAATATCACCTGTTGAATATCTGACATCTGCCTCCTGATAAATATTAAGATAATCTTCTGTTGCTCTCTGATATTCAATAATAATGTGGGAATTGCGTGTTATGATATTTTTATTTGTAAAATTGATTATCCCCTGTTCATAATCTAAATTGTAATCTTCGTCAATCTTAAGAATGCGTGAAGGATTCAGAAGGTCTGAAACATAAACCCTTTCTGAACCATAAACCACAGGACCATTTATAAAATAGGGACCCTGTTTTCCCTCATCACCATCAAATTCCACGCGCTGGTATTTGCCACGACTCAAAGCATAAGAAAGATTGATATTATCTGTCTGATTGCTTAAACCGAGACGCACGCCCTCAATCTCATCACTGATTTCAAAAGGAAGAACTATATTTAAATCACCGATACCACCATAAAAATTTTTTGTCCATAGTTCCAGGCGCATCTTTTCAATATCTGATATGCGGCGTGTAGGCAATGCTGAACCCTTGTCAGAAAGTGCACCCTTTATCTGAATACCCTCCATTTCTCCGGAGATGTATAATTTTAAACCCTGGTCAAAACCCTGGTCAATATCAAAACTAAAATCTTTAATCCCACTAATCCTTAACTGACTTCTCTCAGCATCAATTCCCCTATCCAGAGAAGGCTTAAAAATAGAATCACCAATTTCAGGAAATGTATCAATTTCAACTGGGCGGAAATTGTAGTAAACAGAATCAATCTTTAACAAGGTATCTGATTCAGAAATCAGACCTATCATACAGATAAAGAATATCACCATATTGATTGAGTGTAAATAAATAATTTTTATTCAATTTTAAATCGTTGACTGGATACTTTAACTCTATTCTTTTCCATTCTTTATCCCATCTGTATACAATATTTGACAAAGGGGCAAAAACATATATATCTTCGGCTACTGAAATGCGGTTTATGTTTTCTGGTGTCTTAATTGATTCAATAGTATTGCCATACTCATCAAGTACAAGAATTCCCCTTGAACTCAAGAGATATATCATTCCCTCAAAATAGTCCATATCAAGCACATTTATATTCTTCTTTTTCAACCTTATCTTATTGTCGGTATCAAGAAAAATGATTTCGTTTTTTATTCGGTCAGCAAGCACAACCTCTTCAGTATTAGTTATGATGAATGCGGTGATATTACCACTATAGAGCATCTCATTCACACCAGTTGCATAATGCATTTTAACAAGACCTAAAGGTGTATTCAAACAAAAGTAAAATGGCGTTATTTTAAATTGATAAATACGATTGTTTTCCTGATTGGTGATAGGAAAACTTAAAAAACTACCAGTGCTATCTAATTTGATGATTGATTTGCCATTAAATGGAGCAATAAAAATTGCATCTTCATACAACTGAAATGTTGTGAAATTACCTGGCAGTGAAATAGTTTTGAAGGGTTCAAAAAAACAAATAAATATTAATAAATGCACAATCAAAGCATATATAAAAACCGCCCTTTGTCAATTATGCTATATTACTCAAAAATAGCCTCATTCTTTTTCAAGGTCTCAATTTGTGACCTTGGTGTTTCAATCCTTGTTTTAATGGAACTTGCTCTCAAATAATATCAGAAAAAGGAATTACAACATCAGCTAAATTGTTTCAATCCTTGTTTTAATGGAACTTGCTCTCAAATCATTTACCTGTTCAGGAAAAAAAATAAATGAGCCTAAAGTTTCAATCCTTGTTTTAATGGAACTTGCTCT
>JBBILZ010000004.1:0-81076 GCA_037444665.1 Caldifarciminota bacterium | reverse complement strand
AGAAAACAAACTAACTGAAAATGGTTTCCATCATGAGATATATTTGTCAGATCCCAGAAAAACACCGCCTCAAAAGATGAAGACAATTTTAAGACAACCGGTAAAAGAGATAGGATAAGAAGATGGAATATAATGATATCTTAAAAAAACTAAAATCCCTTTCTAACCCCAGGGCGGTTGAAGGTATGGCTAAATATGGGATTACGGTTAAAAGAGCATATGGTGTGTCAATTCCGGACTTAAGAAAGATGGCTAAGGAAATAGGAAAAGACCATAAACTTGCTCAACAACTCTGGACATTGAATATCAGGGAAACTCAAATACTTGCTGGTATGATAGATGACTCTGAATTGATGACTGAACAACAAATGGAGAAATGGGCAAAGGCGTTTGATAACTGGGAAGTCTGTGACCAGGTGTGTCAGAATCTTTTTTCTTATTCTAAATTTGCTTATCAAAAGGCAATAGAATGGGCAAAGAGGGAAGAAGAGTTTGTGAAGAGAGCAGGGTTTGCTTTAATGGCGTGGTTGGCATTCAAAGATAAAGAAGCAAATGATGAACAATTTGAGAAATTTCTTCCAATCATAAAAAGAGAAGCGATAGATAGCAGAAATTTTGTTAAAAAAGCGGTGAACTGGGCATTAAGGCAGATTGGAAAGAGAAATATAAACTTAAATAAAAAAGCAATTGAAACTGCAAAAGAGATTCAGAAGATGGAATCTAAAACTGCTAAATGGATTGCTCAAGATGCAATTAAAGAATTAACAAGTGATGCGGTTCAGAAAAGATTAAAGGAGAAAAGGAGTTAGCCTGTATTATTCAAATTCGAAAAATCTTCACCTGCCATTCTAAGCCTTTCTCTCTTTGTCATTCTGAGCCCGCCACTCTCCGCCACACTTTTTGGCGGATTGGCGGGCGAAGAATCTCATTTTTTAATACTTTTATTTAGATTCTTCGGTTCACTCTGTTCACCTCAGAATGACAGCAAAAAGAAAAGTTTGTCAATCTGAAAATATATTGACTATTTCTATTCAACATTTCAACAAGAGCCTAAAAATGTAATAGTGTCGTTATTCTAAAAAATTATATTAAATCAATGTAGTTGCCCAATTTCCCGAAGGGACTCTCGTCTCATCGGGACAGAGCATTGGGCTCTTTTTGGTGCTTGATAAATCAAACAACTACAATTTCAGGATGGCTAAACTGTTACTATAATTAAATGGATTATCCATAGGTGTATCATCCTTCCAGGATTTTAATGTCCGAATAATTATGTTTCATAAGGAAGGATACACCTTTTTTATTTTTCAAGAAAAATTTACACATAATTCTGGACGCTACTATTTTCCGATGTCTCTTGACATTTAACTGACTTGGGATATAATTATTCTGTGAAATTATTTATTTTATAGAATAGGAAAGGATGAGATTATAAGAGCCTTTGATGAATATAATTGAAGAGACAAAGTCCCCTGGGTTAAAGCAAATTTTTTATATGAGAGTTATGAAATTATATCAAAATATTGTCATTCTGAACTTGTTTCAGAATCTTTTATTTATTGCAAAATAATGTGAAAAAAATTCAAATAAGGAGAAGATAGATTATGATGATTCGCATATTTATTACTGGTGGGACATTTGATAAAGAATATAATGAATTAACTGGAGAACTGTTTTTTAAGGATACCCATATACCCCAGATGCTCAAACTTGGTCGGTGTCGCGTGCCAGTGGATATCAGGACCTTGATGATGATAGATAGCACCCAGATGACTGATGAGGATAGAGAGATAATTGCCCAGAATTGCCTGAAGGCAAAGGAAGATAAGATTATTATCACCCATGGCACTGATACAATGGCTGAAACAGCAAAGTATCTTGCCCAGAAGGTTAAGAATAAGACGATTGTCCTTACCGGAGCAATGGTTCCCTATACTTCTGGCAGTTCTGATGGGCTGTTCAATCTTGGTTGTGCCTTGGCATTTGTCCAGACCTTACCACCTGGTGTTTACATCGCAATGAATGGTAGATATTTTACCCATAACAATGTCCGCAAGAATAAAAAGACCGGTGAATTTGAGGAGATAAATTAGCAGGGGTTAAAATTATGACAAAGAAACATTATGAAATTTCTTAAAGAGGTCATAAAAGGCGATAAACTCGCAATTGCACGGGCGATTACCCAGGTGGAGAATGATAGTGGTGGTGAAATACTACGAGAAATTTTTCCCCATACGGGCAGGGCATATCAGATTGGCATCACTGGTCCACCTGGTGCAGGCAAATCAACACTTGTAAATGCAATTGCGAAAAAATTACTCGAAGAAAAATATAAAATTGGTATAATCGCAGTTGACCCTACTTCGCCATTTTCCGGTGGTGCCTTGCTCGGTGACCGGATAAGAATGACTGATTTAGCACTTGAAAAGAATGTCTTTATACGCAGTATGGCATCCCGGGGAAGCCTTGGTGGTCTGGCACAGAAGACAAAGGATGTAGCGTTGATTCTTGATGCTGCGGGTATGGATTATATTTTGATTGAAACGATTGGTGTTGGACAGGTAGAACTTGATATTGCCAGTGTTTGTGATACAACGATTGTAGTATTAGTGCCTGAATCTGGAGATTCAATCCAGGCAATGAAGGCAGGACTGTTAGAGATTGCTGATATTCTGGTGGTCAATAAAGCTGACCGTGAAGGGGCAGAAAGATTATTGATGGAATTAAAGTTTGCCTTTGAATTGAGACCGAGAGATTTGATGTGGCAGTGTCCCATACTTAAGACAACCGCAATTGAGGATAAGGGCGTGGACGAACTGGTTAGGACAATAAAAGAACATCATAATTTTTTATTAGAAAGTGGAAATTTAGAAAAATTGAGAAAAAAAAGAATCCTCAATCAGATTCATGAGTTAATTGAAGAAAAAATAAAGAACCATATTATTAAAAATGTGATTGAAGGTAAAGAATTTGCTCATCTTGTTGAAAAGGTCTATCTGCGAAAAGAGAATCCTTATCATATTGTAGAAAAAATAACGAAGGATGTCTTTAATCATAGGAAAAGTAAAGGACCCCTACTTTTATCATCTTTTAAGGAAAAAGGGAAAAAAGGGGGTGAAAGGAGGTGTGATGGCTAACCAGCAGAAGCAATCCTGGGAAGAAAAATACAGAACCTGTAAAGAAAGGGAACATAAATTTACTACTATTTCAGGTATACCGGTCAAGCCCCTTTATTGTCCTTCTGACCTTAAGGATTTTGACTACGAGCGCGACCTCGGTTTTCCTGGTGAATATCCTTTTACCAGAGGTGTTCAGACCACGATGTATCGGGGTCGGCTCTGGACAATGCGCCAATTTTCAGGGTTTGGCACGCCAAAGGATACTAATAAACGCTACAAATATTTGTTAAAACACGGGCAGACTGGTCTGTCTGTGGCATTTCATTTTCCTACACTTTATGGCAGGGATTCTGATGACCCATTTTCGCATGGTGAGGTGGGAAAATGTGGTGTTGCAATTGATACCCTGCGTGATATGGAGATTTTGTTTGATGGTATACCACTTGATAAGATCTCTACTTCAATGACCATAAATCCACCCGCTGCAATGCTTCTGGCAATGTATATTGTAGTGGGAGAAAAACAAGGAGTGCCGGCTAATCTGCTCACCGGTACAATTCAAAATGATATGTTAAAAGAGTATCAGGCACAAAAGACCTGGATCTATCCACCTGAGCCATCAATGCGCATAATAACTGATATAATGGCTTATTGCTCTGAGTATGTTCCAAAATGGAATACCATCTCCATCTCCGGGTACCACATTAGAGAGGCTGGTTCTACTGCGGTGCAGGAGCTTGCCTTTACCCTGGCAAATGGCTTTACCTATGTTGAATATGGGATCAAAGCAGGTATGCCCGTTGATAAATTTGCCCCAAGGCTTTCCTTCTTTTTCAATGCCCATCTTGATTTCTTTGAAGAGATTGCCAAATATCGCGCGGCAAGGAGAATATGGGCACGTGAAATGAAAGAAAAATATGGAGCAAAAGACCCTCGTTCCTGGTTGATGCGGTTCCATACCCAGACTGCGGGTTGCACATTGACTGCACAGCAACCCGAAAATAATATAATTAGAACCGCTTTTGAGGCATTATCAGCAGTACTTGGTGGCACACAATCACTCCATACAAATTCAATGGATGAAACTTATGCATTGCCCACAGAAAAGGCAGTGAAGATTGCCTTAAGAACCCAGCAGTTAATTGCCTATGAGACAGGTGTAGCAAATGTTATTGACCCGCTTGGAGGTTCGTATTATGTTGAATATCTCACAAATGAAATGGAAAAGAGGGCTTACGAATATTTTGAAAAGATAAACACCCTGGGTGGAGTCTTGCCAGCAATTGAAAAAGGATTCTTCCAGAAAGAGATTGCACGCAGTGCTTATGAGTATCAAAAGGCACTGGAAAGAAAAGAAAAGTATCATGTGGGAATAAATGTTTTTGAGGAAGAAGAGAAACCCGAAATTGAAATTCTGAAGATTCCACCTGAGGTGGAGATTGAACAGATTAAGCATCTGAAAAAAGTAAAGAAAGAAAGAAATAACGCAAAGGTGAAAGAAAAACTGAAGGATTTACGAAAGGCAGCCGCAAGCGGTGAAAACTTAATGCCCTTTATCCTTGAATGCGTCCGTGCTTATGCTACGCTCGGTGAAATGTGTTCTACATTAAAGGAGGAATTTGGAGTATATCGTGAACCGATTATATTCTAAAGGCATTGTTTATGGTTATATGGCATAGCCGCCGGTTTGGTGTTTTAGTTGATAGTTTTTTGGAATTTTTAGCCATAAAACTATGCCGTAGAACCATACTGGCTGCCATGCCCTACAACCTTTACTAATGACTTAGGGAGGTGATCTTTATGGATAAAAAAATCCGTGTCCTTGTTGGTAAACCCGGTCTTGATGGCCATGACCGTGGTGCAAAGGTGGTTGCTGCTGCACTGCGCGACGCAGGTATGGAAGTCATCTATACGGGATTGCACCAGACCTGCGAAGCGATTGTTGAAGCAGCAATACAGGAGGATGTTGATGTGATTGGCCTTTCTATATTGTCAGGCGCACATATGACAATCTTTCCCAAAGTGATGAAATTGTTAAAAGAGAAAAAAGCAAATATCCCGGTCATAGGTGGTGGGATTATCCCGCTTGAAGATATTAAAAAACTTGAAAAGACTGGTGTCAAAAAACTTTTTGGTCCTGGCACACCAACGAGCGAGATTGTTGACTGGATAAAAAATAATATTGGCGAAAAAACTCAGGTAAAACCAGTGAAAATTAGCAAAAAAAAGAAAAAAAATTAGATAATATGAAAATACTATATCCTATAATTTTTTCACAGGAGGTTATATGAGAAAAGGACAGATCAGAAAATCAGAAATACACAAAAGAAAAAAAAGGAATGAGGCAACAGATCGCCTTCGTGTTAAATATCTTAATGCAAAGACCGATGAGGAAAGAAATTTAATATTACAGAAACTGATGAAGGTCAATCCTTATATTACTATGGAACAGTTTTTAGCGCCAATCAAAAACAAATTAGCAGTGGTTGATAAAAAGGATTGATGAGTGTGAAATTCGGTGCATTTGATTTGATTGCTGTATCTGATGGTTCTTTTCTACTGGATGGTGGCACAATGTTCGGAGTTGTGCCAAAAGTATTATGGGAAAAAATATATAACCCGGATGAGTTGAATCGTGTGGAAATTCCACTCAATTGCCTGTTGATAAAGACGCCTGAGGCAAATATACTTGTTGATACTGGTATTGGAAAGAAACTTGATGAAAAATTCCGCGAGATATATTCGGTTAAACAGCCGCCAGACCTGGATAGCGGCCTGGCACAGCTTAAACTGAAATTAGAAGATATAGATTTTGTCATAAATACACATCTCCACTTTGACCATTGCGGTGGAAATACAAAATTTGTTGGTAATAAAATCATTCCCAGCTTTCCCAATGCAAAGTATATCATCCAGGAACAGGAATGGTATGACGCAACACACACCAATGAACGCACCCGTGCAAGTTATTTAAAAGAAAATTTTTTGCCATTAGAAAGCTCGGGACAGTTGATACTGATTAAAGGAGAATATGAAATAATTCCTGGTGTTAAGGTCATTAATACAATTGGTCATACAAAAGGTCACCAGTCAGTCATAATTGAGTCAAAAGGTAAAAAGGCAGTCTACTGGGGCGATTTTATGCCCACATCTGCCCATATCAGGATTCCTTATCTGACGAGTTTTGACCTTTATCCTCTTGAATTGATAGAATTAAAAAAGAAACTTTTAAAGCCGGCGATTACAGAGAACTGGCTCTTGATCTTTGAGCACGACCCAAAAGTGATTTTTGCACATCTCGTGGAAGAAAATGGTCGACAAATATTAAAACCATGCGAAAATGAAAATTCCAAGTAGCGGTGTGATTTATCACACAAATGTGGCGGTTTTAATTTATCAAAAAATAATGGAGGAAACCGATGAAGATTAAAGACAAGCTGAAGCATCTTGAAGAACTTGAAAAACAGGCATTGCTTGGAGGAGGAGAGGCAAGAATAAAGGCTCAGCACGACAAAGGAAGACTGACCGCAAGGGAAAGAATAGATTTGCTCCTTGATAAAGGCACATTTCGCGAAACAGATATGTTTGTGACACACCGTTGCACTGACTTTGATATGGATAAACAAAAGATACTTGGTGACGGTGTGGTAACAGGTTATGGAAGAATAAATGGTAGAGCGGTTTGTGTATTTTCTGAGGATTTTACAGTCTTTGGTGGTTCTCTCTCCAAAGCTTATGCAGAAAAGATTTGTAAATTGCAGGACCTGGCAATGAAAATGGGTTGTCCCATCATCGGACTTAAGGATTCTGGTGGTGCCAGAATCCAGGAAGGGGTAGATAGTCTTGCTGGCTATACAGATGTCTTTTTACGCAATGTGCTTTCCTCAGGTGTCATTCCCCAGATTTCAGCAATAATGGGTCCCTGCGCTGGCGGTGCAGTCTATTCTCCAGCAATGACCGATTTTGTCATAATGGTAATGGGCTCATATATGTTTCTAACTGGACCCGATGTAGTAAAGGCAGCAACCCATGAGGATGTGACATTTGAACAACTCGGTGGGGCAATGGTTCATAATGAAAAGTCAGGTGTTGCCCATTTTGCCGTTGAGAATGAAGTTGATTGCATTGAGTTAATAAAAAAATTACTTTCATATATTCCCCAGAATAATCTTGAAGACCCGCCTATAATCGAATGCACAGATGATATCAACCGAATGGACAAGGAACTTGATACAATTATTCCGGACAGTCCAATTAAACCTTATGATATGTATGAAATTATAAAACGGGTGGTTGACAATGGTGAGTTTCTTGAAGTCCATCAACATTATGCAAAGAATTTGATTGTTGGTTTTGCCCGATTGAATGGTAGGTCAATCGGTGTTGTTGCAAATCAGCCAGCTGTGCTTGCGGGCGTCCTTGATTGTGATTCGGCTATGAAGGGTGCGCGATTTGTGAGATTTTGTGATTGTTTCAACATTCCCATTCTTACTTTTGTTGATGTCCCTGGATTTTTGCCCGGCACTGCCCAGGAATGGGGAGGTGTTATAAAGAATGGGGCAAAATTGCTGTATGCCTTCTGTGAGGCAACAGTTCCCAGGGTGACGGTAATAACAAGAAAGGCTTATGGTGGTGCTTATTGTGTTATGAGTTCAAAGCATACCAGGGCAGATATAAATTTTGCCTGGCCCAGTGCCGAGATCGCCGTGATGGGTCCTGATGGCGCAGTAAAGATTCTATACAGAAAAGAGATTAAAGAGGCAAAAGACCCAAAGACACTGGAAAAGAAATTGATTGATGAGTATACTGATAAATTTGCCAATCCTTTTGTAACCGCATCAAAGGGTTATATTGATGCAATCATCCGACCATGCGAGACAAGACCAAGGGTGATTGAAGCATTTGAAATGATTGATACAAAGCGTGATACAAACCCACCGAGAAAACATGGAAATATACCGCTATAAAACCAATATAATGGTGCTCAAAGTATGAATCGTAAAATCCTGAAACTGAAGCAGCATAATTGTAAAAAAGAATTGAACTTTGAACTGGACTATCAATTATCGCTTACAACCCAGGAACGATTCAAAATGATGTTTGAGAAATCAAATATGATTAAGGAGATATTGTTGAAAAATGGACATAGAAAACCTTTTGAGATTATTAAGAGAAAATAGGGTTCGGTTTGTAATTATTGGTGCGACTGCATTTCCTGTACATGGTTATTCAAGGGCGACAATGGATACCGATATTTTCATTGCGCCGAATAAAACGAATGCCAGACGCTGTTTAACTGCGCTTAAAAAATTTGGTTATGATGTTTCAGATATTACCATTGGTGACCTTCTTACAAAAAAGATTCTTATTAGACAGTATTTGATTGAAATTGATATCCATCCATTTGTTGCCGGCGTTAGATTTGATGAGGTATGGAGAAATAAGGTTGTTGATAAAATCGGAAAAGTTGAAGTATTTTTTGCCAGTCTTGATGACCTGATCAAAATGAAAAAGGCAGTAAGAAGACCTAAAGACAGAGAAGATTTAAAGGTTCTTTTAGAAATAAAGAGGCGCAGATGTTCAAAAAAATTGTAATTGCCAACCGTGGTGAAATTGCAGTGCGGGTAATCCGCGCCTGCAAAGAAATGGGTATAAAGGCAGTCACGGTCTATTCTGATGCGGACAGAACTGCTCTTCATACCCGTTATGCCGATGAGGTATATTATCTCGGACCTCCACCTGCCACAGAGAGTTATTTGAAAATAGAAAAGATAATTGAGATTGCAAAAAAGAGCGGGGCAGAGGCAATCCATCCTGGTTATGGATTTCTCGCAGAGAATGAGTTTTTTGCAAAGGCATGCGAAGATAATGGAATTATTTTTATCGGTCCAAATTCAAAGGCGATCAATCTATTAGGTGATAAGATTGCCTCAAAGAGAACGATGGTGAAGGCAGGTGTGCCAGTAATTCCTGGAAGCGAAGGTGCAGTTAAAAACGAAGAAGAGGCACTGAAGATAATTGAGAAGATTGGTCTGCCTGTATTGATTAAGGCAGCAGGCGGTGGCGGTGGTAAGGGAATGCGGGTCGTAAGGGATAAGAAAGAATTGGGAACAGCGATAAAACAGGCAATGGGTGAGGCACAATCCGCATTCGGTAATCCCACGATTTTTATAGAGAAGTTTCTTGACCAGCCCAGGCATATAGAATTTCAGATCCTTGCGGATAATTATGGTAATGTTGTTCATCTCGGCGAAAGGGAATGCTCAATCCAGCGACGTCATCAAAAACTTATTGAAGAATCACCTTCAGCAATTATGACTCCGGAATTAAGAGAAAGGATGGGTGAGGCAGCAAAAAAGGCAGTGCAGGTGTCTGGTTATAATAATGCCGGAACTGTTGAATTTATGGTTGATAAAGAGCGCAATTTTTATTTTCTGGAGATGAATACCCGGTTGCAGGTTGAACATCCAGTGACAGAACTTATCACTGGCATTGATATTGTCAAAGAGCAGTTTAAGATTGCTTCAGGTGAAAAATTGTCATTAAGGCAGGAGGATATTAAGATCAATGGCTCAGCAATTGAATGTCGTATAACTGCTGAAGAGCCGGAGAATAATTTTGCCCCTTCAATGGGTGTGATAACCGAACTCATTGAACCTGGTGGAATTGGCGTGCGACTGGATAGTGGCGTATACCGCGGATTTGAAGTGCCAATTTACTACGATCCATTGATTGCCAAGTTACTGGTCTGGGCGCCGACAAGGAAAGAAGCAATTGAAAGAATGAGACGGGCGTTAAAAGAATATGTGATAAGGGGTATAAAGACATCCATCCCATTCCATAAGATGGTAATGGATAATCAGAATTTTATTGCGGGTGATTATGATACAACATTTATTGATAGAATTCTGGGTAAAATAGAATATAAAAAAGAGAACTATGAGATTGCCGCAGCCGCAGCAATCATTAGCCAGATTCTGCAGGAAAAAAAGGTTGTAGCAAAATCATCAGACAAGATACAGTCAGGGATGAACCCCTGGAAACTTGCCTCAAGGCAATCAATGTTGAGAAAGACATAGATTTCATAACGCCCTACCCCTGTGATGCTTGACTTTTTTTAGTTTGTTGATATAATAAAATTATGTTTGAGGTAGTGCAGGTTAGGAAGGGGATAAGAATTGGAAAAGACTCGGGGAGCGGTAATGGATAAAAGAGATTCAAAACAGAATAGAATCTGGCACTTCAGCCAGAAGGATGTATATCCGTAATCAACTTCGGATATAAAGGAGATAAAGGAATATGGCTGAAAAAATCTTGCCACAAAAACAGACAAAACAAACAACGATGTTTGGTACATACGAATTTCCATCTTACGAAGAGATAATGGAGGCTTATGCTAAGGAATTTGCAAATTATATTCTTCCTAAAGGAGATACCATATTTGGCTTTTGGATGCAAACATTGGCAGATTTAGAGTTTTTGGATTTGGAGTTACAAGGATTAACGGATGAATATACAATTGACCCTGTTAATAGAGTAGTTAACCTTAAAGGTAATGAAGAATTTATAAGGTTACGAGTTGCCCATCTTGAAAAAGTTAGAGGAAAAACAACACTTTATACTGATTTTGTGGATAAGTTTGGCGACACTAACGCCTACGCTTTCCATAATCTTTATCCATATAAAGGAAAATTTTATCCAAGAGTTGTAAGAACTTTAATTAATGCTTTTAGATTAAATCATAATTCACTACTTCTCGATCCTTTTAATGGTTCTGGAACTGCCACGCATGAGGCTTCACTTATGGGAATTAAAAGTGTTGGCATAGATGTTACTCCGATGGGAATCGTTTTATCTGAGTTGAAAAACGATTTACTTTTTATTGATGAAAAAAAATTAAGTTTTACCTCGAAGGAATTACAAGATATTTTAGAAGCAATAGAAAATAAAAAATGGCAACATCCTGATTCAGTGATACATAAATTAATGTTGGCAGTATATTTCGATACGGTTGATGCTTTTGTAAGGACTTCAAGATATAACAGAAAAGGTAAGGAGGGGCTTTTTATTGAAAAATTAAATTATATTAAAAACTGCTATAAAAAGACAATGGAGATAAAAGATAAATATGGACTTGAATTTAAACCTGCTCACATTATAGAAGGAGACATACTTGAACTGAAAAATATGACTGGGATGAAAGAAAAATTTGATGCCTGTATTACAAGTCCGCCTTATTATTTTTCCATAGATTATGTTGGAAAAGATAAAATTGCCTATGATTATCTCGGTACAGATATGAAAAAAATTGAATCAAAATATTTGGGGATGAAAAATGATAGAAAGGTAAAAAGTAACCACAGCGGATTACCGCCCAAAGTTGCTATGTATTATGAGGATTTAAAGGAATCCATAAAAAATATTTTCTGGGCATTAAAACCCGGTGGTAAGTTAGCAATAATAATTGGAGATAGCACAGTTAACGGTAAGAAAATTCCAACAACTATGACAACTAAAAAATTCTGTGAGGAAGTTGGATTTAAATTTAAAAAATTAATATTTAATCCACTATTAGGTGCTCGTAATAGAGCAATAAGGGGAGAAAGTGTAATAATTTGTCATAAACCATAGAGAGTGTAAATTATGCAACTTAGAAAATTACTCATCAGCACAGAACCAAAAAACGAAATAGAAGCCGGGCTCAAAAGAATGTACTTGAAAAGAGTCCAAGAAATGTTTAAAAGGACTATTGATTTAGAATCAATTTTTAATATTTTTGATGAGATCTTCCATGGATTATCTCAGGCATCACTCATAAGTGACAACTTGTATAGTTTCTATGAGTCTCTGTTAACAATAACATCTTATTATCAACATAGTCAGGCGGGAAGAGGAAGTCTTGTTGCCAAACTATTAGAGGAATTAGGAACATCAGAAAAGATGGAGTTTGAATTTGTCTTAATGAAACTTCCTCAGTGGTTGGGACAAACCAGCAAATTGGAAGAGTCTGAACTAACAAAACAAAAATTTGACATCGTTAATAAAAGCAAAGATAACCTTGCCTTTTGTGAGTTGAAAATGAAAGTTTATTCTGGTTGTACTGCTGGAAGGGTTGAATTAATGGAAAAATTTAATAAATTCACAAAGTTGATCATTGGGGACCGATCTTTTAGAAATTGCGTTAAGAATGCCGGTATAAGAAATATTTTTCTCATTGGAGGGATCTTGTTTGATATTCAAGGAGAGCCTGCCACAACGCAAAAAGATGAAGAATGGGGACTCTGCTATAATGGTTTATTGAGAGGCAAAAACGACATAATCAAAACCCTGAAAGATAAAAATATTAAACATAATGTTGATGAAAAAAAGCAACCTGAAAAGGCATTTCTTATAGAATTTATAATTGATGGAATAAAGGTAAATATTGTCGCTGTTTATGGAAATGAAGTTATTAAAAGCCTTTTTGTAGGCGAGCAAAAGCACAATATTGCGTATTTTAAGAAACAATTGGAAGAGATGTTATACGATGATTTGTGGCTGGGGCAGATAATTACAATGAGTGAACGAGCGGTATTGGATCAAAATTTTAAGAAAAATAAGAACTTAAACAATTATGTAATCTCAATTTTGAAAAATAATGAAATTTTATCGGAAGTCAAAAAATTTCAATTAAGTAGAAATAATAAAATATTGGAAGACGTTACGGATAGCATCATCCAAAAAATAAAAGATTACGATAAGAATCTGTTAGAAATAAGACCCATTCCTGCAGAAATAATCATTAAATCGTCAGGTGAGGATTACAATATAAGAGATTATGTTGCGGATATAATTCAATTTTTATCCTGTAAGGATGTTATTAAATCTTTATAATAGGAGAATTTTCCCGATGGCAAACGGCGACCAACGGCATATAACACAGCATAAAAGGTTCGTGGTGTATGGTGTTTACCCAAATTCCGCCTTCGGCGGAGCTTTGGATAGTCGCAAAACGTTAAGCGACATTTTACTTGGTTAAGGAAAATGATATTATGACTATAAAGAAAAAGAAATATATAAGAATAGCAAGAGAGAAATGCCCGGAAGATTGCCCTTTTAAAGAGAAAAACAATTTACCTATCATTCTAATTCCTCCTCCTTATAGGTATAGGACAAAGATTTTATTAATCTCAAGAGATCCAACTATTGACTTTGTTTCCATATATAATTATGCCGCAAGGTATAAACCCGATGAAATGCGTCGCATTTTGTTTTCTGCTGCAATTCCTTTTTCGTTGATTTTAAAAATTACAAAATTCTGTAAAAGAAAAAATATAGAGATAGATACGGACGATTTGTTCAAAATATTTAAAGTTACATATTGGACGCATTTTCATAAATGTCCAACAGATGAAAAAAATAAATTTACAAAAAAATGTGCAGATAAATGGTTGAAAGAAGAAATTATCAAAATGCAAAAACAGATAAAAGCTATAATTTGTTTGGGTAAAGATGTCGAGAAGTGGATAATAGAAAACAAAAGTATTTCTATAGATAGGATATATTTACCACATCCATCCGGTGCCAACAATGCCGAGTGGTATCCAAAGAAAACCAAAGATCTTAAAGATCTTCAACAAAAAATTAAAAGGTTAATAGAAATATGCCAAAGAATTTAGAATCACTGCCAAGCAAAAAGAATCGCTCCTTTCGGTCGTTCGGGGTCGTTACACTTTCTACTTCGGCTCACCCTCGCCTAACACGCGAATATCTGGTTCACTTCGTTGCAATTGTTCGTCCAAATTCCTCACTTGCACGCTTACGCGCGCCTGCTCGGAACTTCAGATATCCGCGACCGTTAAGTGAAATCGGGGTAAAGGTTTAAAAAAATAAGGGGTGTAAGAAATGAACGTAAGTGAGATAATCTGCTTGTTGGAAGAGCACCAATTGGTCAACGAACTCCCACCAGAGCATCATGTCCATCGCAGAGAACGTGAGAATGGAGACAGAATTACACGATCCGAACCAAACTATTCCCCATCGTGGAAGAATGACTGGGAAGAAACACCAAGAAGATTTTCTAATATAGGAGACTATATCTTGATTCCAAACGGTGATCTTGAGGAGATACCCAACATCAATGTTCAAGACATTGAAGGAAAAGTTATTAGAGAAGGTATTGACGTTTTAGCATGGTATCGTTCTTTTCACTGGCATCCCTCAAATCGTTGGGGGATATATATTCTTGATAAAGGTATCTATTATCTTGCTCAAAATGTTTTCAGAGGCGTAGGACAAACATCACGCTATGGTCGTTCCTTTAATATGCTGGATCAACTCCAACAAGGATTCCGATTGTTGTTTCTTCATGAGTTTTTCCATTTTATAACGGATATTGCGGCTTCAGTTCTTGAAGTTGGTACAGACTTTCGAACGCCTTACTATACCGACTATGTCAAGAATGTATATCTGAATCCTCGTAACGCAGATGAACCCATTGAAGAAGCACTTGCCAATGCTTTTGCTTATAATAGGTTTCAAGGAAAAGATGTTCGTCGCCAGCTCAGAGGTTTTATGAGAAATCAACCTAATGGCTACTCAGCATTTGACCAGTATCTGGGAAGGAATTTTTCGAGAGGTAGACGTGAATTAGGCACATCTATCAGTAATGGGAGAAGTGGACGTAGAAGTTTAGTACCATTGGAGTCTTTGTTCGATTGTCGTTGTCAGGATGTACTCTTTGGAGATGTACCTATATATATTGTACAAACCATCAGCATTCCTCAATACGTAATACGATTTCTTACGTCAATTGAACGCTCTGAGATTATTAAATCACCCACATTTGAGAAGGGCATCCAAAAGATACCGCAAATAAGGCCTAAATTAGAAAAGGCCTTGCAGATGCTTGAATATAGTGTACATCATACAGGGTTGAATTTTGAGAAGATTAAGGGATGCGACACAGTATTCACTATCAGAATAGATAGAAGGTATAGACTAGCCATGCGACCTCTTAACGGACAATGGGAATTGCTTAGAATTGGAGAGCACGATGATATCTACAGGAATCCCGGTGGATGCTGACATTCATTTAAACAAAAATATAGAGAGACAACCTTTGCGACTTTTGCCAACTTTCTTAGCTCAATGCTATCACACTCACTTAACAGCGGCCATATGGCTACACTTTGCTCCGCCCAAATACTCGGCTACACCTCGTACTTCGTATGTCCGCATACGTTATGTGAAATAACTTCGGGTGGGTTTTTAGAAAGTTTTAAATATAGTAATGCTTGATTCTTTTAGATTGTTGATATAATAAAATTATGTTTGAGGTAGTGCAGGTTAGGAAGGGGATAAGAATTGGAAAAGAATCTGCCGGTATGATAATGATTTCATTTTAACAAAAGGAGGAAATAAATGATAAAAATTGGCCAAAATGAAGAAAAAAGCCCAGCGAAAAAGGCATGGGAAACAATGAGAGGTAAAGGCCCGGGAATAAAAGCTGCGTATACAAGAAAGCGTAAGAAAGGTGCTAGAAAAGTCGCTGCAAAAGTGAAAAATAAACAGTGGGAACCTGAAAAAGTGGAATTTTTAAAGGCATTAAAAGAAAAGGCGCCACCGGGTAGATGTATTGTTTGTGGTGATAGTAGACCGTTTGTTCTTCAAGTCCATCATGCAGATCCCGAGAAAAAAATTAAGGTAGTGCTGTGTGCAAATTGTCACGATACAGTTAGACGAGGTACTTTAGAGGATTTGAGAAAAGCGAACAAGGGAGAAACTAAATGAATCAACAACGCCACTTCATATAACAGCGGATAAAAGGGAAATCAAAGATTTCTCCAAATTGCCTTTGGCAACTTCTTTTATCCGCAAGACGTTATGCGAAATATCTTTGGCAGGGTGTTGAGAAAGTTTTAAATCCGATTATTCATACTATTTTTGGCGAAAATCGGGAACTTGACTACATTGATTGCATAGATATAATAATGCTATGAAATTAGCCGAGAAAAGATTCTTTGAGCCTCTGTTAAAATACCAAAAAAAACTCGCTAAAAGATTTCCTGACATCCCACCCCATGATCTACATTTGATGCTCAGGAATCTATTAAAGCCAAAATCCTGGCCCAGACGATTTCTTTTACGGAGAATAAGAAAGGGCGTCTATGCACCGTGATGAGATAATACTAAAAAGAATACTAAAGGGTTTAAAAAGTGTCAAACTTGAGGCAATCCTTGGAAAAAGTCATTAATCAACAGGGGAGAATATGGCGTATATTGTGAAAATTGATGATAAGGAATTTAAGTGCGATATTGAGAAATCAGGGAATAGTTATGTGGTTTCCTTGAATGGTAAAAATATTCAGGTGGAGGTAGTAGACATTGATAAAGAAACACTGACCCTGATAATCAATAATAGACCATATCAGATTCACATTGGCAAGGATAATAAAATTGCAGTTGACCGTGATGAATATACTTTTGAAGTCGTTGATGAAAAGATTGCCCGGGTATTAAAGGCTGGTGCAGATGCTGTTCATAAAAAAGAGACAATTATTACTGCACCGATGCCAGGTTTGGTGATTGCAGTTGACCGTGATAAATATACTTTTGAAGTCGTTGATGAAAAGATTGCCCGGGTATTAAAGGCTGGTGCAGATGCTGTTCATAAAAAAGAGACAATTATTACTGCACCGATGCCAGGTTTGGTGATTGAAGTTGAGGTAAGTGAAGGAGACGCCGTCAAGAAAGGGCAGGGTTTGGTGATTATTGAGGCAATGAAGATGCAGAATGAGTTCAAGGCGCCGAGAGATGGTGTCATAAAGAAAATTTTTGTTCAAAAAGGGCAAACAGTAAATAGCAAAGATAAACTGATTATTATAGAATAAAATATAACCGCAGAGTTTAACCCCACAAATAAGATTTTAGAGTTCATCCAAAGATTAACATTCTTTTCAATTTTACCCCATTGACACTTAGCAAAAATTGTAGATAATTGATTGGCATCCATGTTATTTACTCCTGAAGATATTAAAGATTTAGAATATACCCGGGACCTGGGTAATCCTGGTGACTATCCATTTACCAGGGGCATCTATTCAACAATGTATTCGGGTAAATTGTGGACGATGCGCCAGTATGCAGGTTTTGGCACTGCTGAGGAGTCAAATCGGCGATATAAATATCTCTTAAAACAGGGTCAGACCGGGCTCTCTGTTGCCTTTGACTTACCTACCCAGATGGGTTATGATTCTAATGAACCAATGGCAGAAGGTGAAGTTGGCAGAACCGGTGTTGCAATTGATACCCTTGCCGATATGGAGATTCTATTTGATGGTATACCCCTTGATAGAGTCAGCACTTCAATGACGATTAATGCCACTGCTTCAATCCTTTTGTGTATGTATATCGCAGTTGCTGAAAAACAGGGGATTTCACCATCAGTGCTTGAAGGAACAGTTCAGAACGACATCCTGAAGGAATATATCGCCCGTGGCACATATATCTTCCCACCTGAACCATCACTTAAATTGACCATTGATTTGATTGATTATTGTAGTAAAAATCTTCCCAAGTGGAATACGATATCTATTTCAGGTTATCATATCCGCGAGGCAGGTGCAACTGCAGTACAGGAAGTCGCATTTACATTTGCCAATAGTATTACCTATGTAAAAGAGGCAATAAAAAGGGGCCTTGATGTTGATTATTTTGCCCCGAGGCTCTCCTTTTTCTTTAATTGCCATAATAATTTTCTTGAAGAGGTTGCCAAGTTCCGTGCCGCAAGGAGGTTATGGGCAAGGATTATGCGGGAAAAATTTGGTGCAAAGAATAATCGTTCCTGTATGTTGAGATTTCACACCCAGACCGGTGGTTCAACCCTTACTGCCCAGGAACCAGTGAACAATGCAATCAGGGTTGCATATCAGGCGCTTGCTGCTGTTCTTGGTGGCACCCAGTCATTGCATACAAACTCTTATGACGAAGCCCTTGGTCTACCTACAGAGGAATCTGTAAAACTTGCCCTGCGCACCCAACAGATTATTGGTTATGAAACATCAATCCCTGATATTGTTGATCCACTGGGTGGTTCGTATGCCATTGAATCTATGACCAGAATTATTGAAAAAGAGGCAAAGGATTATCTTGATAAGATTGAATCAATGGGTGGTGCGGTCAGGGCAATTGAACAGGGTTATTTTCAGAAAGAAATTCATCAGAGCGCCTATATTTACCAGCAAAAGATTGAAAAAGGTGAAATAAATATTTTAGGTGTTAATAAATATAAGAGTGAAGAAAAGAAGAGGCAGAAGATTTTAAAGGTAAATCCTGCGGTCGTTAATAAACAGATCGGGCGTTTGAAAGCAGTATTATCAAAAAGGGATAACAAGAAGATTAAAGAAAGTCTGAGACAGTTAAAGTCTGCTGCAGAGAATGGAGATAATTTGATGGAATATATTCTTCATTGTGTGAGATTATATGCAAGTGTTGGCGAGATTTCGCACATTCTGCGTGAGGTTTATGGAGAGTATAAAGAGAAGAGCATATTTTAGAGGAGGCTGAATGAATTCTCTTTTTATTGCATTCTTTGCCATTCTGCTCTTTATGCTTGGTTATCGTTATTATGGCAGAATAATTGAAAGATTATTTGATGTTAACCCACAAAATAAGACACCAGCACATTATAAATATGATGGTGTTGATTATGTACCGGCAAAGAACTGGTTAGTTTTATTTGGCCACCATTTTTCTTCTATTGCGGGTGCGGGACCAATTCTTGGTCCGGTTATAGCCTGTGCAATATGGGGTTGGGGTCCGGCAATACTCTGGATAATCTTTGGTTCAATCTTTATTGGTGGTATACATGATTTTTCAAGTTTGATGGTTTCAATTAGAAGCGATGGCCGTTCTATCGGTGATACCACTGAAACGACAATGGGCGTAAGGGCAAAGATAATATTTTCGCTTTTTATCTGGCTCTCTCTAATTCTGGTTATTGCAGTGTTCGCTGCCTCTGCTGCGAAGACCCTTGAAACCACGCCCGAGATTGTCATTCCAACATTCGGTATTATTCCAACAGCAATTCTTACAGGTCTTATGCTCTATCGCTGGCGTGTGAACTCAATTACTGCAACAGTTGTTGGTATACTAATTTTATGCGGACTCATTCTTCTTGGCTGGTATTTACCGATAAAATGGACCTATCATGGCTGGCTCTTTACGCTTTTGATTGCCTATGCATATACTGCCTCTATCCTGCCCGTAAATATTATACTACAACCCAGGGATTATCTTTCGTTTTTTGTTTTGTTCTTTGGACTGATTGTGGGATATATCGGAATAATCATTACCCATCCGGTTATTAAAACACCGGCATTTGTAAGTTTTCCCGGAAGCGAAGGTCTTTTATTTCCGATGATGTTTGTTACGATCGCCTGTGGTGCAATATCAGGTTTCCATTCCCTTGTTGCCAGTGGAACCACATCAAAACAGTTGAACAATGAAAGGGATGCGAAGAGGGTTGGTTATGGTGCAATGATCACCGAAGGTGTCTTGAGCGTGCTCGCAGTGATTTCGGTCTGTGCTGGTCTTTACTGGTTTGGAGGTCCAGAAGGCTTTGTCTATCCGGAATTGATAAAAGGTGGTAACTGGATTGTAGCATTTGGAAAAGGATATGGTGAGATTACAAAGCCACTGCTTGGTTTTTTAGGAATGTTTATTGGTATTACAATGCTCAAAACATTTATTGTCACAACTCTGGACACAGCAACAAGGATTACCCGTTATATTGGCACCGAACTTTTTGGTGAGCGGTTCAGGATCGGGTTTATGAAAAATATATATATAAATAGTTTGGTCGTCATTGGGTTGGCAACCTATCTCGCTTTAGGACCATGGCAGAGTATCTGGCCTGTATTTGGTGCATCTAATCAGCTCGTTGCTGCTTTAGCATTGCTGGTTGTTACAACCTGGCTTATGAGCAGAAAAAAAACAACTTTGTATACATTAATTCCGGCAATATTTATGCTTGTAGTTACCATTGTATCATTAGTGCTACAAACAATTAAGTTTTTATCTGCACAAAAAATTATGCTGGGCGCAATTTCTATAATTTTGCTTATCCTGTCAGGATTTATGATTGAAGAGGCAATACGAAATGTGCCCAGGATAAGGTCTTTGAACAGAAATATTTAGAGGAGGCTCAATGAATTTTGGAATACCAAGAGAATTACCGCCATTCAAAGAAGTTCCTGAATATAGAGTTGGTTTTTCACCGATGGCGGTAAAAGAATTGCTCATTTATGGAGCAAAGGTTTATGTGGAAACCGGTGCGGGTGAGGGTGCAGGATTTACTGATGAAGAATATATAAAGGCTGGTGCAGAGATAGTATATTCAAAAGAAGAGGCATATCGCCGTGCTGATATTGTGCTTAAAGTTCGCAGACCCCAGCAAGAAGAATACTCTTTAATAAAAGATGGACAGATAATAATGGGGTTTATGCACCTTGTAACCGCAACAAAAGAGTTTTTTCAGGTAATAAGGGAAAAGAAGATTACACTTGTGGGATACGAAATCGTCCAGCGCGAAGAGCTCTTCCGATCTATTGTAATACCGATGAGTGAGATGGCAGGGAAACTTTCAGTTCAACTTGCGGGTAGACTCCTGGAATCACCTGGTGGTGGTAGGGGAATTTTGCTTGGTGGTTTACCAGGTATACCTTCAGCAGAGGTTGTGATTTTAGGTTGCGGCACACTTGGTTCAAATGCAGCAATCAGTTTTGCCTCGCTTGGTGCCAATGTCTATATTGTTGATGTGGTAAGGGATAAACTTGATAACCTGATGTGTCATACAATAGGTACCAGAATTACCACGATGTTCTCCACAAGGCATAATCTTGAGAAACTCGTAAGATTTGCTGATGTTGTGATTGGCGCAGTCCTCGTGCCTGGCAAAAGGACGCCCGTATTAGTTACCTCAGATATGGTAAAGACAATGAAGAAGGGCTCGGTGATTATTGATTTTGATATTGACCAGGGTGGTTCCATAGAGACTGCGAAGATCACGCCGACCGGACGATTTATTTATTCAATTGATGGCGTTGTCCATTTCTGTATGCCGAATGCTACAACATTGGTTGCGCGCACTGCAACACATGCAATTTCTTCAGGAATCTTTCCATATCTCCGTGTTATTGCTGAGCTGGGTTTTGAATCAGCCCTTAAAGAAATGCCCGATTTTGCCAATGGACTATATGCAGAGAAAGGTGATATTAAAAAGGAGTATTTAGTATGACCTGGTTTGATGAATATAAAAAGAAAAAATGTTCAATTGAAGAAGCAGTATCTGTAGTAAAGAGTAACGACCGAATTTACATAAGCGGGAATGCGGCGACACCAATGACCCTTACCCAGGCACTTGCTACACGCAAGGATGAATTGAAGAATGTTGAGGTGACACATGTTTTACTTTTTGGCGATGACCCATTGTCAAAACCAGGTATGGAAGGGCATTTCAGACACAACTCTTTGTTTGTTGGTCCGGGTGATCGTGCGGCAGTAAATGACGGGCGCGCTGATTATATACCCGTATTTTTGTATGAAATACCAGATTTATTCTATTCTGGTTTATTACCTATTGATGTTGCGTTTTTGCATCTTTCACCACCAGATGAACATGGTTTTATGAGTTTTGGTGTTGAATGCCTTTCATCAAAGGCAGCGGCTGAGACTGCAAAGATTGTCATTGCCCAGGTGAACGAGAAGATGCCCCGCACCCTGGGTGATTCGTTTATTCATATTTCCAGGGTTCATAAGATAGTTGAGGTTAATGCGGATTTACCTGAACTTGAAAGTATACCATTCACTGAAGTTGAGAAAAAGATTGGTTCATATATTGCCAATTTAGTTGAAGATGGTTCTACTTTGCAACTGGGAATTGGCGGTATACCAAATGCGGCATTGAAAGCAATGTTTGACAAGAGGGATTTGGGTGTGCATACTGAGATGGTATCAGATAGTATAATGGAGGCTATTGAGGCAGGAGTTATCACTGGTGCAAAAAAGACACTCCATCCCTATAAAGTTGTGGCAACATTCTATCTTGGCACTAAAAGGCTTTATGAATTTATTGATAATAATCCTATCTTTGAGACCCATCCTACCAACTATACTAATCATCCTGTTGTGGTCGCACGCAATGACAAGATGATAGCAATAAACTCGGCGATTGAGGTTGATATTACAGGCCAGGTCTGTTCAGACTCAATTGGCACAAAAATCTATTCTGGATTTGGTGGTCAAGTTGACTTTATCCGTGGTGCTGCCCAGGCAAAAGGCGGAAAACCAATAATCGCCTTACCCTCAACTGCAAAGAATGATACACTTTCAAAGATTGTCCCAACACTTCAAGTTGGTGCTGGTGTAGTAACGACACGGGCGGATGTTCATTATGTTGTTACAGAATATGGGGTTGCCTATCTTCATGGGAAAAATCTTCGTCAGCGTGCAGAAGCATTGATTAATATTGCTCATCCTAAATTCCGCCCCTGGCTTGAAGAAGAAGCAAAGAAGAGAAAATTGTTATAGTGGTTTATGGTTATTGGGCATAGCTGCCAGTATGGTTTTAGGTTATAGGTTTATTTCTTATGAATAAAAAGCCTATACGGAGTTTCCGTGATTTGGAAGTTTTTCAAAATGCATATCGGGCATCTATTGAGATTGCAAGAGTTATCTTACCGAAGTTGCCAGCAAGTGAAAAATATGATCTCTACGAGCAATTAAGTAGGTCGTCAAAGGCGATCCCCCGTTTAATAAGTGAAGGCTTTGCAAAAAAGCATCAGAAGTCTGGATTTCAAAAATATCTTGATGATGCTATGGCAGAGTGCAACGAAACTATTGTAAGTTTAGAACATATCAAGGATATCTACCATATTGAAGTAGAAACTTGTGAGAGACTAATAAAAGTCTATGATATATGTGCACGTCAATTGTTTAATTTGGCTCAGGCCTGGGATAATTTCAAATACCGGAAACATAAGACCACGCCTAATGACCATACTGGCCGCTATGCCCAGAAACCTTATACTACTTACTATTTTTTGTCCCATATCGCCATCGCAGTAAAGAGCATCACCGAGAGTCTCAAGTTCTGGCAGGATGTTTTAGGATTGACCCTGCTTACCATAGAAGAAGTTCCTGCGCAAAAAGTAAAGGTTGCAATGCTGGAAATCGGTGATACACATATTGAATTACTTGAACCATTGAATCCAGAGAGCACGGTTGCCAAATTTATTGAAAAAAGGGGAGAGGGCTTGCACCACATTGCCTTTGCAGTTGAGAATATTGAAGAGGTACTGGAAGAGTTAAAAAAATCTGGTGTGAAATTGATAGATGAAAAACCCCGCAAGGGTGCAATGGGCAAAAAGATTGCCTTTATCCATCCCCAGACCGCAGGTGGTGTATTGATTGAACTTACTGAAGAATAAAATGGGTATGCTTCCACCATTCTTTGCAATTATCAGAAGGCTCAGCGAAGCGAAGATAAAATATGCAGTTGTAGGAGGAGTGGCAGCAATTATCCATGGTGTTCCCAGGGCAACCTTTGACCTTGATATTGTCCTGCAATTTTCACCATCCAATGTAAAGAAATTCAACAAAATCCTCAAGGAGTTTCATCTTTCACCCCTTGTTCCCATCAATCCATTAGAACTATCGGATAAGAAGAAAAGGAGTGAGTGGATAAGAAAAAAGAATGCCGGGGTAATCAATTTCAGAGACCAAAAAAATGCTTTCAATCTTGATGTCGTTTTAATTTACGACTATGATAAGTTAAAAAAGGTTAAGATTGAGATAGAAGGGGTCAAGTTTGAAGTTATAGACAAGGATGAACTCATAAGAATAAAGAGCAGGGCGGGTCGCGATATTGATATAAGGGATGTCAAGAATTTAAAAGAATTATGAATATTTATAAACAGCGGCTGATTAATTCATATCAGATGTTAATGTTCATCAAAAAATACTATCCGCCCGAGAAGATTAGATATTGGGAGGATATTAAATGTAATCGCGACGGAACACCACAGAGACTGTGGAGATTCAGGACAGAATTACAAATGTCAACCGGGGAGTTTGCGAAATCGATAGGGTTGACTAAAAAAGAATACGAAAGATATGAGCGAATTGGTGCACAGGTCCCTGATTCAGTGATTGAACGTATCTGCGAAAAATATAAGATAGATAGAGCAATGTTGAAGATTGGATAATTTATGACTGTATCAGGAAATTTGTTTGAGAAGGTCGCGATTAGGAGAAATTTCAAGAGATCAAATTATTCTTTTGTTAATAGTTTGCATATTGGAGCTTGTTTGGGATTTGCTATTTGGGATTTGGGTTTTCTTGATAGGAGGTTTTTATGCACATAGAGACGAATATCGTGCATGGTGGTGTGCATCACGATGAAAAGACTGGTGCCCATGTTCCGCCAATTTATATGACATCTACATTTGTTTTTAAAGATGTTGATCACGGTGCACGATTATTTAAACAAGAAGAAGAAGGATATATTTATACCCGTTTGGGTAATCCAACCATTAATTTACTGGCACAAAAGATGGCTCTACTTGAGTCAGCTGAGGCAGGATTGGCATTTGCCTCAGGTATGGCAGCAATATTTGCCACGGTGCTCACCGTTTGCAAAAATGGGGAGCATATTTTATGTGATAAGGTAATCTATGGCGGCACTTATGCCCTTTTTCAAAATGTCTTACCGCGCATAGGAATTACTACTACTTTTGTGGACACCACCGACGAAAAGGAGATTGAATCAACCATCCAGCCAAAAACAAAAATGATTCTCATTGAATCACCAGCCAATCCCACTTTAAAAATAAATGATATCGCCAAAATAGCCGGCATTGCGCATAAACATAAAATTTTACTCTGTGTGGATAACACATTTGCCACACCATATCTGCAAAGACCAATAGAACTTGGCGCGGATATAGTATTGCATTCCGCAACAAAGTATCTTGGTGGCCATGGAGATTTGATTGGTGGAATAGTTGTCGGGAAAAAAGATTTGATAAAAGTAATGGGGGATGGAATTGCAAAGGATGTTGGCGGCTGTATTTCACCGGTGAATGCCTGGCTGATTTTACGGGGTCTGAGAACATTGGCAGTGCGGATGGAGAGACATTGTGAAAACGCTATGGCAATCGCACGATTTTTGAAAAGCCATCCCAAGGTAGAGAAGGTCTATTATCCTGGTCTTGAAGACCATCCTGGTCATAATATTGCCAAAAAGCAGATGCGGGCATTTGGTGGTATGTTAGGATTTGATTTAAAGGGTGGAAAAGAGGCAGGAAAAATTCTTATGAATTCAATCAAATTATTCACCCTTGCAGTAAGCCTCGGTGATACAGATACCCTTATTGAGCATCCTGCATCAATGACCCATTCCACATATACTGAAGAGGAGTTGGTAAAGGCGGGAATAAATCCAGGATTTGTGCGTATGTCAGTAGGTATTGAAAATGTTGATGATTTGATTGCCGACCTTGAACAGGCATTGAAAAGAATAGGATAGCATAACTTTAGGAGAATTATGAGAAAAAAACCTTCATTAAAAATTGAATATCTTTATATTCTTGATTGCCCCTGGTGTTTAATAACAAAGAAATTGCTCAAGGAATCTTTGAAAGAACTCAATATAAAATCAGAAATTAAAGAAATCTTGATAGACACTGCAGCAAAGGCAAAAAAATATAAATTTGTCGGTTCACCTACAATCAGGATAAATGGAGAAGATATTCAGGAGACAATAGATAAGGCACGATGTCTACCTTGCGAAGAACTTTCAAAAAGCAAACAGACCACTGAATTTGTAAAACAGGAATGCAGTTGTGGTTGCCGAATTTATTATTACAAAGGAAAACAGTATCCATATCCATCCAAAAGAATGATAAAAGATGCATTACGGAAATATACTAAATGACCCTTTCCCTTTAACGAATGCCGAAGACGGGATTCTTGACCGTCCCATAGGCGACGATATGTTATAATGTAGGGACAGGGCTCGTCCCTGTCCGAACAACTGAAATGATTTAAAGGAGGCACTTGGAATCTGTGGGGTTGAAAGCACATGTTAGTGATTTTTTGTTCCGTTTCCTCCAGAAGTCCAAAAATTGGTGTCTGGGTCGGCGCTGGCAACTCCGGTTCTTACTCTACCTTTATCTTTTTTATCTCTTTGTGCGTAATATACCCGGCTTTGATAATCAAGGTATATTTGCTCCATTAAATCTTTGTATTCATGAACTCGGTCACCTTGTCTTTGCACTCTTTGGTAATTTTATCTGCACGCTCGGTGGTTCATTTTTGCAATGTTTGATTCCGGTAATCGGTATAATTATGTTTTATCATCAGCGTGATTTCTTTGCGATTTCGGTCGCCCTTGTCTGGCTGGCAACGAATTTTTTCGGTGTTGCCAATTATATTGCGGATGCGCGGACAATGGAATTACCTTTAGTAACACTTTTTGGTGTCACAGGACCGATAACCCATGATTGGAACTATCTCCTCGGTAAATTAGGACTTCTGACTATGGATATCGTGATTGCCAGTTTTGTAAGAATAATCGGTTTTTTAACAATAGCTGCTGGTCTCATATATGGTGCCTGGCTCCTTTTGTTGATGTATTCATATAGGAAGACACAAACCACGAATGTATCTTAGGATAGATTCTAATGGTCAATTTGACAAAAGTTTTTGTAACATTAAAAAGAGAACATGTCCTAAATTTATTTCAGGGATGGGGTGAAAGGAGGTTTGATGTTTACTCTACCACAATTAAGAACTGATATGTGTTTTAAACAATATGCATTATATTTAGTATTGCTATTATTTGTTTTTTTCCCCTCATACGCACTCAAACCAGAGCGAGAGTATAAGGCGATACCTTCAGATTATGGGATAATTTATCAGGAGGTTGAGTTTCTCACATCTGATAGTCTAAATTTGAGAGGATGGTTTATCCCTGCCCAGGAGACGGCAGGCATTGCCAATTCCATCATCGGCAGAATGGTGCCGGTTCCAAATGAATTAAAACCAGCACCGCGTGAATATCAAACTATGGATGATTCCCGAAGGCCCACGCTGATTATCTGTGGTGGCGATGCAGGGAATATGACCCAGTTTATCTTTTATGCCTACCATTTTTTTACAAAAGGCTACAATGTATTTCTCTTTGACTGGCGTGGTTTTGGTGTGAGTGCTGACTGGCAAATAAACCCGGAACGTTTATGCTGCACCGAATTTATTACTGATTATGATGCAGCGATTGATTATGTGAAACAGAGGTTAGAAGTTGATACTACAAGAATTGGAGTTATGGGTTTTTCAACAGGAGCTTATCTCTCTTTTGCCATTATCGCAAAGAGAAATGGCATTGCTGCTTATGCGGGCAGGGCATTGATGAGTTCATTTGAGGAACTCTTAGCAGTTCTTAAGAAATCTTTACCCGAAAGAAATTTTGTAATCCCTGAAGATTATCCAGAAGAATTATTACCCATCAATGCAGCAGAGAAGATAACAATTCCAGTATTTTTGATTGTTGGTGAAAAAGATAATCGGACACCGGTATGGATGTCAGAAAAGGTGGCGAAAAAACTAAAAGGACCAAAAGAATTATGGATAGTACCAGGAGCTGAGCACGGCGGAATTAATGGTCCAGAATTTGTTAACTATCCGGAATTCTTTGAAAGGGTGCTTGGGTTTTTTGATAAGTACTTAAAAGACCAAAAATAAAGGGAGTCACCGATTTTTATTGACCTCAATGCCTTTTTTGAATATAATAAAATTTATTAAAAGAAAGGGGTATGAATGGCAAAGGTAGTCATCATTATGGGGTCTAAAGGAGACCTTGAGCATTGTAAAAAGATTGCGAAGGTAATAGAGGGATTTGGGGTTGGTTGCATAATGCGGGTCGCCTCTGCCCATAAAGTTCCCTTAAGAGTCCTTGAAATCATTAAGTCCTATGGAAACGAGAATGTCGTCTTTATCACAGTTGCAGGCAGGAGTAATGCCCTGAGCGGTTTTGTTGATGCAAATACAACAAAGCCAGTGATTGCCTGTCCACCTTATAGTGAGAAGTTCTCTGGTGCAGATATCTTTTCTACCCTGCGCATGCCCTCTGGAGTATGCCCCCTTACAATCCTTGAACCTGAAGAGGCAGGCCTTGCCGCAATAAAGATTCTTGCTTTATCTGATAAGACCCTTACATCAAAGGTAGCGGCATATCAAGACGAGAAGAAAAAAGAACTGGAAAAGGCAGATGAGGAGATTAAGAATGGGTAGTGTCAAAGATTTGAATATAATAAAAGAACCAACAGATAAAGAACCTGGCATTGGTAGATTTGTCTTTTCAGATAGATATTCAGTCTTTGACTGGGGTGAGATGCCTGACCATATATTAAATAAAGGTGCTGCAATCTGCATTGCCACTGCCTATTTTTTTGAAAAGGCTGAGGAACTCGGAATAAAGACCCATTATCTTGGTGTTGTTGAGGATGGAAAACCCAAACGCTTGAATGAATTATCAAAGCCTTCCAATACAATTGAGGTAAAAATCCTCAGGGTGATAAGACCAGCCTTAACAGGTAATGTGTATGATTATTCTATTTATCAAAAAGAGAAGAATAACTTCTTAATACCCCTTGAGGTAATCTATCGCAATGCCCTACCTGGTGGTTCATCAGTATTCAAGCGCTTAAAAGAGGGAACTTTGAAATTATCTGATATCGGATTTGATAAGATGCCTGAACCAGGGCAGGTCCTTGATAGACCGATCTATGATGTTTCAACAAAACTTGAGATTACTGATAGGTATCTTTCCTGGGATGAGGCTAAAAATATTTGTGCACTATCTGACAAAGAACTTGATGAGATGAAAAGGATAGTTGCTATTATCAACGAATTGATTACAAAAGAGACCAAATCTCTTGGTCTGTTTAATGAGGATGGTAAGATTGAACTCGGTTTTGATGAGCAACGTAATTTTGTCCTTGTTGATGCCCTGGGAACACTGGATGAATGTAGGTTCACCTATGAAGGTTTACCTGTGAGCAAGGAGATCGCACGGATATTTTATCGTAATACAGAGTGGTTCAAGGATGTGGAAGAGGCAAAGAAAAGAGACAGGGTTAATTGGAAATCAAATGTGAAATCATCACCCCCGCCTCTCACCAGAGAGTTATACAGGGCGATAAGTTTGATATATCAGGCATATACAAATGGCCTGACAAAGAGAAAATGGTTTGATGCCCCACCTATGAGAGAGGTTTTGCGTGAACTTAAAGAAATGAAAGATTATGGTCTCTGACTTAAGTCAGAATAAAATCTTTATTATTAAGGAGGTAATTAATGCCAACTGAAAAGATTGGAATTGTGGGTTATGGGTCTTATCTGCCCCGTTATCGTATTAAAGTAGATGAGATTGCAAAACAATGGGGCAGAGACCCGGAGACAATAAAAAAGGGATTGGCACTCAAAGAGAAGACCGTGCCCGGGATGGATGAGGATACAATCACCATTTCTGTGGCTGCGGCAAAGAATGCCTTGAAGCGTGCGGGAATTGACCCGAAAAAGATTGGCGCAGTCTATGTTGGTTCTGAATCCCACCCTTATGCAGTAAAACCATCGGCAACAGTTGTCGCTGAGGTTCTTGGTATTACACCTGAGGTCCACATTGCCAGTTTTGAGTTTGCCTGTAAGGCAGGGACTGAGGCGATGTTTGTGGCATATGGTTTGGTCAGGGCAGGTCTAATGGAATATGCGATGGGAATCGGTGCTGATACTTCTCAGGGTGCACCAGGCGATGCCCTTGAATTCTCTGCATCTGCTGGTGGTTCTGCATTTATTTTTGGCAAAGAAAATATTGTAGTAGAAGTTCTTGATACATATTCCTGGGCAACTGATACACCGGATTTCTGGCGTCGGGAGTACCAGTTCTATCCCAGACATGGTGGAAGATTCACTGGTGACCCGGCGTATTTTAAACATATCTATAATGCAGGCAAAGGGATGCTTGAAAAGACTGGATACAAACCACAGGACTTCAAATATGCAATCTTTCATATGCCCAATGGTAAGTTTCCTATGACCATAGGTAAGAGATTAGGATTCAAAAAAGAGCAGATTGAGCCGGGCTGGATTGTGCCATTAATGGGTAATACCTATTCTGGTTCTTCACCAACCGGATTTTCCGCAGTTCTTGATGTAGCACAGCCCAATGATTTAATCTTTCTTGTCTCTTTTGGTTCTGGTGCTGGTAGCGATGCCTTTGTGTTCAAAATGACAGAGAGAATAAACGAAGTGCGTGATAAGGCAGAAAAGATTAAGGATATGCTTGAGAATAATCGTATTTATTTGACCTATGGCGAATATGCCAAACACAGGCATAAGATTATAATGGCAGAGTGATGGTTTGGGGCATTGTTTATGGTTATATGGCATAGCCGCCGGTTTGGTTTTAAGTCAAAAGTTTATTTCAGCATAAAATTATGCCTAAAGACCATAATGGCTGCCATGCCCAAAAACGAAAAACAGATGTCAGGGCTTGCCAAATATTTTATAATTTCTGCTAAAGGAGGTTAATAATGAGGGAAGTTGCGGTAATCGGTATTGGTATGACCAA
Source organism: Caldifarciminota bacterium (assembly GCA_037444665.1). Classification (GTDB taxonomy): domain Bacteria; phylum Hydrothermota; class Tepidihabitantia; order SM23-42; family JAOAFX01; genus JAOAFX01. Next base: position 50,287 of record JBBILZ010000004.1, on the reverse strand, counting down.
ATTTGGTGAATTATGGACAAAATCAATAAGAGATATTTTTGTTGAAGCCGCACTAAAAGCAATTGACGATGCGGGTGTTGACCGTATTGATGCAATGTATGTTGGAACGATGACATCAGGTCTATTTGTTGGCCAGGAGCACATTGGTGCATTGATGGCAGACTATCTTGGTGTAGCACCGATACCAGCAGTAAGGGTAGAGTCTGCCTGTGCCTCAGGTGGATTTTCCTTCAGGCAGGCATTTTTAGATGTTGCCTCAGGAATGAATGATATTGTCCTTGCCGGTGGCGTAGAGAAGATGACCGATGGTGCAGATGTGACCTATGCGTTATCTACTGCCGCTGACCAAGAATATGAATGCTACCATGGGATAACATTCCCTGGACTTTTTGCAATGATTGCCAATGCCTATTTTCACAGATATGGTGCTACGCGTAAGCACCTCGCAATGGTCGCAGTAAAAAATCATAAAAATGGCGCACTCAATCCAAATGCCCAATTCCAGAGGGAAGTTACGCTTGATGATGTTTTGAATGCAACGATGGTTGCAGACCCGATAACCATGATGGACAGTTCACCCGTCTCAGATGGTGCAGCATGCGTAATCGTGACGACTGCCGAAACTGCAAAAAAATTAGGTAAACCAATCGTTAGGGTGATCGGTTCTGGTGCTGGAACCGATACAATTGCTTTGCATCAGAGGCAGGATATTCTTAGTCTTAACGCCATTAGAACTGCGGGAGAAAGGGCGTTCAAAATGGCGGGAATAAAACCTGCCGATGTAAATTGTGCTGAGGTTCATGATTGTTTCACGATTGCTGAATTGTGTATAATGGAAGAACTCGGCTTCTGTGAAAGAGGAAAGGCATACTTGATGGTTGAAAAGGGTGAGACTGAATTGACCGGTAAGATACCTATTAATACATCAGGTGGTTTAAAATCAAAAGGCCATCCCGTCGGTGCCACTGGCATTGCGCAGATTGTTGAAGTTGTTGAGCAATTGCGTGGCAATGCAGGGAAAAGACAGGTCAAGAATGCAAAGATCGGGTTGACGCAGAATATGGGTGGTTCAGGTGCCTCATCGGTAGTCCATATATTTACAATATAAACGCAGGATCGCTTCGCTTGCAGTATCGTTTTACTCGCAGGAGGTGCAGTATCACTTCGTTTGCAAAAGACAGGTGTGCAAGCAACAGCGATACTGCAAGTCCCAAAGGGACGATACTGCGAATCCGCCAAGAATTGTGGCGGATGATACTGCAATTATTGCGTTTTGATTGAAAGGAGCAATTATGCCTTCACCAAGATATACCAGAGAGATGCCTCAAAGGTATCGGCTTGAGGCGGGTAAATGTAAAAAATGTGGAAAGATTTTCTTTCCACCCCGACTTATCTGTGATAATTGTAAATCACGAGATTTTGAAAAAGTCAAATTGAGCGAAACTGGAAAGATTGTAACATATACAACAATTCGTGTTGCACCAGAACAGTTCAACACTCAGGTTCCGTATAATGTCGCAATAATAGAATTGAATGATGGAGTGCGGATTACTGCCCAGGTAGTAGATTGTAAACCCGAAGATGTTATGATTGGTAAACAGGTAAAACTTGTCTTCCGAAAGATTCAAGAAGAGGGCTCAGCAGGAATAATCTGCTATGGATACAAGGCTGTGCTTGTGTGAGCACTAAATTCTAAATTTGAAATTCTAAACAATGCTCAATGTTAAAAATTCCAAACGCAAAATAGCTTGGAACATTGGGATTTCTAATTTGTTTAGAATTTAAAGGAGTGTATGTATAAAATAGAATCAAAAATAGACACCAATAGTGCTGATTTCAAGGAGAATTATCAGGCAGTGGAGCAGGCAGTCAAACTTCTCAAAGAGCGGCTGGCACTGGTGCGTAAAGGCGGTCCAGATTATATGCATAAAAAACACAAAGAAAGGGGTAAACTATTTGTGCGCGACAGATTGAGATTATTGCTTGACCCTGATACACCATTTTTAGAACTGAGTCCGCTTGCTGCCTGGGATATGTATGATAATGAGCATCCTTCTGCGGCGATTATCACGGGCATCGGTGTAGTCCATGGTAGAGAGGTAATGGTTATCGCCCATGACGCAACTGTAAAAGGCGGCACATACATACCTGAGACCATAAAAAAACATATTCGTGCTCAGGAGATTGCCATAGAGAATCGGCTTCCCTGTATCTATCTTGTGGACTCTGGGGGCATCTTTCTCCCCTTACAGGTAGGGACATTTCCTGATAGATTCCATTTTGGAAGAATCTTTTATAACCAGGCGATAATGTCGGCAATGAATATTCCGCAGATTTCTGTAGTAATGGGATTCTGCACAGCTGGCGGTGCGTATCAGCCAGCAATGAGTGATGAAGTTGTCCATGTAAAGGGTGTAGGGACGATTTACATTGGCGGTCCACCCCTGGTCAAGGCTGCAACAGGAGAAGTCGTTACTGAAGAGGAACTTGGTGGTGCTGATGTCCACTGCAGGATTTCAGGTGTTTCTGACCATTATGCCATAAATGATGAGCAGGCAATAGAAATAACCAGAAATATTGTGGAGAATCTGGGCAGACAACCGAAATATCCATTAGAGCGGAGCACACCGGTTGACCCTGCATATGACCCAAAAGAGCTTTATGGTATAATCCCTAAGGATTTACGCAAACCATTTGATATGCGTGAAGTCATTGCGCGGATAGTTGATGGCAGTGAATTCCACGAATTCAAAGAATTGTATGGTCAGACCCTCGTGTGTGGATTTGCAAGGATTATGGGTTATCCCGTAGGAATTCTTGCCAACAATGGTGTTTTATTCTCTGAATCATCGCAGAAGGGCGCCCACTTCATTGAGTTGTGCTGTGTGCGGAAGATACCATTGATATTTCTGCAGAACATTACCGGATTTATTGTGGGAAAACGATATGAACATCAGGGAATTGCAAAGGATGGTGCAAAATTGGTGCATGCGGTAGCAAATGCCCAGGTCCCTAAATTTACCATAATCATTGGTGGTTCTTATGGTGCAGGCAATTATGGAATGTGCGGTCGGGCTTATGAACCAAGGCTCTTATTTATGTGGCCCACAGCAAAAATTTGTGTGATGGGTGGCGAACAGGCAGCAGATGTTCTGACTGACATCAAGGTCAAGGCATTAGAAAAAGAAGGTAGAAAACTCACTCCTGAGGAAATAGAAGAAATCCGCAAACCGATTCTGGCAAAGTATGAGTATGAATCAAGTGCCTATTATTCTACCGCAAGACTCTGGGATGATGGAATACTTGACCCGATGGATACGCGTACGGTTCTTGGCTTGGGAATTGCGATGTCCCTGAATGCCTCAATTCTTGACCATAAATTTGGCGTCTTCAGGATGTAATCATAAATGCCGTAATTTTCTATGATAGTTGTAAGTTTTTGGTTATATGGCATAGCGGCTGGTATGGTCTTTCGGCATAGTTTAATGGCTAAAAATAACGAACAACAAATAGACTAATAACCACACTGGCGGCAATGCCTTTTAAGTAATAACAATGAACAGTACATTAGATGTTTGAATAAATTGGAGGTATTATGCCAAAAATAAGTTTTAAGGATATTGATAAAAAATTAAAAGAACCATGGCAACCGCAGGATGTTATATATGTCAATGAAACTGCCCTGCGGATTGCCAAGATTGACGGTGCCTTCAAATGGCATACACATATGAATGAAGATGAATTCTTTTATGTGTTAAAAGGAAAGATTTTCATTGACTTTGAGAATGAATCAATTGAATTAAAAGAAGGTGAAGGTTATCTGGTTAAGCAGGGGACACGCCATCGCTCGCGCAGTGAAAAACCCGCCTATATTTTGTTGGTTGAACCAATAAAGACAAAGACCAAAGGCGAGGAATCTTAAATAGCAGTAATTTTTTTTAAAAATGTAGTTGCAGAAGTAGACTCTACAAAAAGCATCTGTAGAGCAAGGCTTTAGCCGATTGTCTCAACTTTTTATGATGAAATGTATAGAGGAGAACCAAAAGAATGTGCCATATTTAGTAGGCCAGGTTGCTCTAAAAGAACTGGAATTGAATAATAACGATATTTTGCTTGACCTCGGAACCGGTACCGGGGATAAAGCCATTTCTGCTGCGCATATTTGTAAATGTGTAATAGGCATTGATATTAATAAAAAAAGTCTAAAAAAGGCGCGTAAGAAGGCTCAACAGGAGAAGATTGATAACCTGATTTTTGCTTATGGTTCATTTGAAGACCCTAGTGCTACATTAAATCTCTTTTTGTATAGAATTACAAAAATCCTGATGGTCTACTCTCTGCACCATATAACTGACCAGAAAAAGAAAGAAAGTTTGGCGTGTCTGTCTAAATTGCTGTGCCGTCCTGGCAGGATTGTTATCGGCGACATTATATTTTTTGATGACCCAGATAAACATCGTGATAAATTTGATGAGGTAAATTATGATGGCGGCGACACAGATTTCCCAGCCAGCGTTGAATATTTAGTTGCCTGACTTAAAGAGATAGGGGCATCTGTTCGGATAAGAGAATTGCATCCACTGGCCGGTGTTTTAACAGCCGATTTCGGATGATTAGTTTGACTAATTATTATTTTAGTCTAATTTATAGGATGGATAAAAATTGTGCAGTTCCGCCTTGCAAGTATACCTATTTTTTTGTATAATTATAATATTTATAAAAAAGTAGGTGTTATCAGCGAATTTATCAGATACAGGTAATTGACGGATTTTGTAGAGTGAGGTCTTATGAATTTTAAGGTGTTTTTATCGTCATTTCTGTTTAAACAATCAGGAATAGAAGAAAACATAATGCAAGTTGAAGATTCGGTTAAAATGGCATATAAAAAGCATTGCCAATTAATCTGTTTTCCAGAATGTGCATTAACTGGTTTACCCACAGAGGATTACAAAAAAAATATTTCCCTTGCGATAAAAATACCTGGTAAACTTACTGGCAGAATTGGAGCAATTGCTAAAAGATATCGCATCTATATTGCAATCGGTATTTTAGAAAAAGAAAAGGAGAAGATCTATGATTCTGCATTATTATTTAGTGATATGGGAGAAATTATTTTAAAGTATCGCCGAATCAATCCCCAATGGCATAGCCGCAGGGTGCCCAAAGACCTCTATGTTGAAGGCAAAGATTTGCCTTCCTGTTTAACTCCGTTTGGAAAATTGGCGTTTGCAATTTGCGGTGATATCTTTGATAACTCTGTCGTAAAAATACTAAAAAAAGAAAAGTTTGATTACTTAATTGTGCCTATGTCCCGTTCATTTGGTGGTAGTTGCAATAATAAAAAAGATTGGGAGAGAAAAGAAAAATTTGTCTATGCCCGGCAGATAGCTAAGACCGGTGTTACCACTTTTTTGGTAAATGCCTTTGAACCCATTCCGGGCGGAAGCTTCGGGGGAACATTGATTATTGCAAAGGATGGAAAAATTATTGCCGAAACCGAAATCGGAAGAGCGACACATCTTTACAAATTTATTCATTCATATCTGCGTAAAGCATAAAATACCGAATAAAAATTGAATATTTTTATGCCGCATTTCGATAAATTTAAGGTATCCTTTTCTAATTTGGCCAATTGACAAAATATAAAAAACTGGTTATAATGGCACATGCCAAAAAAGAAGATACCAGAAATTAGATATCGGGCTTCGCGAATTTGTCGTGTCTTGGGCAATCTCACTGCATACGAAATCTTATATTTGCTAAAAGGCAGCAAAAAGAAACCTTCTGAAATTCCTAAGATAATGAGATTGAGCATTTCCAAAGTTTCCCATGTCCTTAAATCATTGCGGCAATTAGACTTGGTGCGTTATGATGTGCAATTTCAAGATCGGTATTATTGGATAAAAGAGGAAGCAATTGGAGATGTGATGTTAATGCTTGAGAATTTAGTAAAAAAATTAAAGATTATTGAGGTATTTTCGTATTTGGTCAATTGACCAAATATGAAAGTTGTGATGTTTGATTTGAGAGTTTTGTTTGATAAATTTTTGAATTTTTATTTTTAAGAAAAATAAGATGATGATAATTTTTATAAACAGTGAATTTCAAACCCAAGGCAGAGAAAGGGGTAGGATATGGATTGGACTTTGATTTATTTTGGGTTTGCATTTTTCGTTCTTGGCTTAATACTGGATGAAATTCTTGCAAAGATGAAAATCCCAAGCTATTTCACTCAAATCATTAAGGTCCACAAAGTTGATTGGGAGTTATTTAAGGTTCATTACACACTGCCGCCTGCCTCCGGAATACAGGATATATTAAAATCAAAAATAAAGAACAAAATATACTTTTATCCTTTCAGCCAGAAGGAAATCTTCTTCAAAGAGTTTCAATATTATGACTATGGTGTTTCACGGTATTCAGTAGTTCCAATCCATGGTTCAATAGAACTTGTTAATCCACAGAAAGTAAGGATCACGGTCTGCCTTAATCTTGCCATCCCCGGCGTATTTTTTGTATTTATTGCTATTTTTTTTACGCGCTTTCCATCTAATATAGCACTTTTGTTTATTTTTATACTTTCTGCAATATCAGGTCTATGGTATTATTACTTGATAAAGAAGAGAGTCAAATTGTTGTTAAATACCATTGATGATTGGTTAAACAAGTAATTTTTTTATCCTTTTATTGCACCGACCAGGATGCCGCGCTCAAAATACCTTTGAAGGAAGAAAAATATTATAAGAGGCATAATCATTGATATAAATGCGGCAGATGTTAAAAGATGCCAGTTCTGACCCAGGGAATTCACCATATTGCTGACCTTGACGGTCAATGGTGCAACCTGCTCATTACCACCAAGATATATAAGACCGATCAGCAGGTCATTCCAGACCCATAAGAATTGGAACACGGTTAAGGAGGCGATGGCAGGCATTGATAAAGGGATGAGAATCTTTCGGTAGATCGTAAAAGAAGATGCACCCTCAACATAAGCTGCCTCAAAAAGCTCTTTCGGTATCATCCCGAAGAAATTGTATAACATATAGATCGCTAATGGCAAACCATAACCAGTGTGGGCAAGCCAGAGCCCGGGAAATGTTCCAGCCAGTCCCAGACTATTATAAATCCTTAAAATGGGAACCATCGTTATCTGTATTGGTATAACTAAAAGTCCGATGACAACCATTTGTAGAATACGCCTAAATGGGATTTCCATAAGGACAAAGGCAAAGGCTGCCAGTGATGCAATAAAGATTGGTAAAATAGTGCTTGGAATCGTGATGAGTAGACTGTTTAAGAATGCCCTTGCCAGGCCATAGTTTTTTATGACATTAATATAGTTTCCAAGTGTAAACTGCCGAAAATCAATAATGTTTTTGAATACCTTCCACCAACCACTGCTCATTACATCCTGAGGGGTTCTTAAGGAACTAATGAATAAACCCAGTGTTGGTATCAACCAAAAAATAGCAATGATTATTATGAGGAAACCAAAAGTAAATCGCGAAAAAGAAATCTTATTCATTCTTTAAAAGTTTCTTTAGATTAAAGATTATGACCGGAAGAATTGCTATCAGGAGTATCACCGCAAAGGCGCTTGCCATTCCCAGATTTCTGTGCAGGAATAACTGCTTATACATTCCAGTGGCAATAACTTCAGTTCCATAATCACCATTGGTCATTACATATACAATATCAAAAATTTTTAGAACATTTATTACCATTGTAGTCGCCACCGCCACCATTACAGGCCAGACCAGGGGCAAAATAATATAAAAGAAGACTTGCCATCCATTTGCCCCATCAACACGCGCAGCATCAATCAATTCATCAGGAATGTTTTTTAGTGCTGCTGAGAGAATCACCATACAGAAACCAGTCCATATCCATATCCCGACAAGTATTAAAGCGAAATTATTCAAATATGTATCAACAAGGAATGCAACTGGTTTTATATTTAGACTAACAAGAAGCATATTCAGAAATCCGATCTGTTCTGTTCCTTCTGGACGAAATGTATACATAAACTTCCAGATTACACCGGCACCAACGAATGAGATTGCCATGGGCATAAAGATGACTGATTTAAAAAAGGATTCAAACGGCACTTTCTCTATGATAAAAGCAATTATAAAACCCAGGCCGACAGTCATAGAGGTAAAGGTTATTAACCAGAGCAGGTTGTTTCTTAATATAATGAGATTACCCTTTTCCGTAAAAAGTTTTAGAAAATTGTTGATGCCCACGAAGTGAGTTCCATATCTATCCATAAAACTTAAAAATATGGTGTGGCAAGTAGGATATATGAGATAGAAGATAAGAAAAAGAAGAGCAGGTGCTAAATATAACCAGGGTTCACAGGGTTTATGATAAGGTTTACCTGCCATAAGATTCAAGGGCAATATTTTCAATATGTTTAAGGATTTCGTCAAGTTCCTTGCCCGCAACATAGTCTATCACACCCTTACAAAATGCATTGTTCATACTGGCAGGCATCATATCTGAGGCATCAAATCTGAAGATTGATGTCTGATTAAAGATTGTTGCTGCCTTCTTACTCAATTTGTCTGGATATGATTCAAGTGATACCTGTTTATTGGGGGCAATCGCTCCGCCCCTTTTTACCCATATCTCCTGTGCCCGTGCACTCGTTAGATAATTTATTAATGCGCGCACAGGCTTTTTATCTCTGAAGACCACAAATAAGTCAGCAGCAACAATCATAGGATTTGGTCTGTTGCTTTTAATGGGTGGAAAAGAAAAGAAAGAAAAATCTTTTTCGGGAATTAAATCGGGAAACTGTGTGTGAATAAAGCCCTGAATAAAAATTGCCTGGCGATGGAGGTATGCCCCGGGAGGAGATGTAAAAAGGGGATTTATTGCATCACCAAAATTTGTTGCAATCGTGCCATTAGTGCCGCCATATAAATAATTCTTATTGCGGACTATCTTGCCAAAGATTTGCCAGGCGGTTTTTATTGCGGGATGGAGCCAGGAAATTTCGTGATTTATCCATTTGTCATAAATCTCTTCACCGGCACTGCGCAATAAAATGTCTTCAATCCAGTCTGTTCCTGGCCAGCCACTTGCTGAACCACTTTCCAAGCCAATACTCCATGGTATTTTACCAGCTTGAGAAATCTTTTCTGTTAATGTCATTAACTCATCCCAGGTTTTAGGTGGTTCCTTGCAAAAATTCGCAAGATTTTTTGGAGCATACCAGATCAAGCTCTTTAATGATGCCTTTATGAATATTCCATATAACCTACCATCATAACTGCCTAACTCCACCCAGTATTTGCCATATTCATTTAGCAACCTATTTGTATCAACAAAATTGTCTAATGGCAGGATTTTCTTTTCCCGGGCAAACTCTTTTAACACACCAGGATTGGGAAGGTTTGCCATATCTGGTGGATTACCTGCTTCCAGTCGTGTTACCAATACTGCATTAATATCTCGGGTTGCCTCAATATTGACCTTAAACCCAGTGGAATCCTCAAAGGGCTTTATCATTGCCCTGAAACTCTCCAACTCTTCTCCGCCCCAGACAACGAGTAAATTGATTAAATTCTCTTTTGATTTGCATCCACTGTTTGATAGAGTAACAATGCTTCCAGAAATAAGTAACAAAATGATAATTAGCATTCTTCTCATAAATCCTCCTTTAATGGAATTATATTTAAAATCCAATTGAAATCAACATTTGAGCCACTAAATAAATTAGGTCTTGAAATATTGAAATTGTTGAGTATGATAAATAAGTATGATAGTGATAATAATTAAATATATTCTGCCAATATCCTATGTGCTTGGTTCAATCATTTTGGGTTTTCTGTGCCAGTTTATTCTTTTTAATTGGCTCCACAGAATAGCGAAAAAGACAAAATGGCAGGGTGATGATATAATCATCCGTTCCCTGCGGGGTTGGATAATTTTCTGGTTTATTCTTGCGGGAATATCCCTGGCAGTTCCCCACTTGGTTGTGGATGTCCCAACATTAAGTATTGTCAATAAAATCTTCCTTGTCCTGACAATCTTTTCTATTACGATGGTGCTTGCAAATATTGCGGTTGGTTTTGTTGATTTGGTTTCGGGAGGGATAAAAGAGGCAATTCCTAAGACTACTATTCTGACCAATATTACAAGGGTCTTTGTCTTAATCATCGGGATTTTGATAATACTCAATGCTCTGGGCATTTCTATCGCCCCAATCCTTGCTGGGCTTGGTATTGGCGGGCTTGCTGTAGCATTAGCACTTCAGGATACCCTGAGTAATCTCTTTGCGGGCTTGCAGATTATTGTTTCAAGGCAGTTAAAACCGGGCGATTATGTTCAATTGAGCAATAGGGAAGAGGGATATGTTGTTGACATTACCTGGCGTAATACTACAATCAGAGAATTGAGCAATAATTTAATTATTATCCCCAATGCTAAACTTGCCCAGACCATCGTTAAAAATTATTATTTACCTGAAAAAGGGATGGCGGTTTTAATCCAGGTGGGTGTCAGTTATGAAAGCGACCTGGAAAAGGTTGAGCAGATTGTAGTTGATGTTGCAAAAGAAGTAATGAGAGATGTCCCCGGTGCGGTAAAAGACTTTGAACCTTTTATTCGTTATCATACCTTTGGTGATTTTAGCATAAATTTCACGGTGATTCTGCGCTGTGAAGAATTCGCTAATCAATATTTGCTTAAGCATGAGTTCGTAAAACGCTTACACAAGCGTTTCAAAAAAGAAAATATAACAATACCATATCCGATAAGAACAGTCTATCTTGAAAATAAAGAAAAAGAAATTTAAAGAAACCTTGCAAAAATACAATGTAAATCGTGAGGTTGTGACAAAAAAGATTATGAAAATATATGAAGAGTAAATTTGCTGAAGAAATTCTATTATTTATCGCCGTCCTCAAATGGGTGGTGCTCGCTACATTCATTGGCGTAATCGTTGGTTTATCCACGACTGTTTTCTTGAAGTCATTGAACTGGACTACGGTTTGGGCTGGTAGTTTTCCATATTATTATTTTTTCATCCCTGTAGTATTTGTAGTAAGCGCATTATTGATTCAATATCTGGCACCCGAGGCAGAGGGACACGGCACAGAGAAGGTCATTGAAGCAGTCCATAAGCGAGCAGGAAAGATAAATATCCTGGTGGTTCCGATTAAACTCATTGCCTCGGTCATTACTATTGCCTTTGGTGGTTCTGCAGGTAAGGAAGGTCCCTGTGCCCAGATTGGTGCCGGGCTCAGTTCGTTCTTTGCTGATATTTTTAGATTTGATGATATTGATAGAAAAAGGTTTGTAATATGTGGCATCAGTGCTGGTTTTGCCTCGGTCTTCGGAACACCAATCGCCGGTGCAATCTTTGGAGTTGAGGTTCTCTTTATCGGGGATTTGCTATATGAGGCACTGTTGCCTTCATTCATCGCTGGTATGACAAGTTATCATATTTCTTATTCTCTTGGTGTAAGGTATTTTTATCATCCATTTGGATTTGTCCCTGTTTTTAGTGAATCTTTTTTCTTGAAGATTGTGCTTGGTGGTGTCTTTTTCGGACTCTGTTCAATGTTGTTCATTGAGATAATGAGATATGGTAAGTACCTTTCAGAAAGAATAAATATCTATAAACCATTGAAAGGCATTATTGGTGGTGTCCCACTCATCATTTTTGGTTTTTTTGTCTCAAGAGAGTATTTTGGTCTTGGACTTGAGACAATAGAAAACTGCCTTGCCGGAAAGGAAGTTTTTATTTTCGCATTTTTATTAAAGATGATATTTACATCAATTACACTAAATTTTGGCGGCAGTGGTGGAGTGGTTACACCAATATTCTTCATCGGTGCAACCTCAGGCATGCTTTTTGCTAATATTTTCCATCTTGATATTGCTACATTCTCTGCCCTGGGGTTTGTGAGTCTGCTGGCTGGTGCAGCCAATACACCTATTGCGGCAAGTATTATGGCAGTAGAAATGTTTGGTGCCAAGATTGCCCCTTATGCCGCGGTCTCCTGCGTGATAAGTTATTTAATGACCGGACATAGAAGTGTCTATCCATCCCAAGTTCTTGCTGTAACTAAAAGTCCGTCAATTAAGGTTGATACAGGCAAAGAGGTTGAAGAAATTGAACCAGTTGTTTCTCCACGCGAAAAAAGTATCACCGGCACTGTTCTGCGAAAGATAAGAAAAGTAAGAAAACAAAGTAAAAAATAATAATTAAATGCATTAGCTTTCTATAAGGAATTTTTGAGTAATATTACACAGTTGACATATAAAAAAATACGGATAAAATTTGCTGTCTATGAATATCTTTATTAAATCAATACTTTATCTTGTGTTCTTTTCTTTACTACATTTTGGCTATGACTGGACACAATGGCGTTTTCTAATACCTTTTTGCGGAATAAATGAATCAATATTCCAGCATCTGAAAATGGCATTCTGGGCATATCTCATCACCAGCGTTGTGGAATATATTCTTATCAAGAAAAATACAAAAAATTTCTGGTTTCCCAGGCTATTTTCAGCGATTGTTATTCCCTGGATAATTTTTCTTGTCTGGTATTTAGTTCCAGCACTTTATGGTAAACTTACATTAGCAATTTTAGAGGTATTCTGGGCGATCGTCGTAACATACATTGCTGGAATCATCGCCGGTTTAATAGAGAAGAATCTTGAAAAGAATGACTTTACAAAGAATTTTAAAGTCGCGATTATCGCACTATTGATTGTTTCAGCATTGCTATATATTGTTTTTACCTATAAACTTCCCTGGGTGGATTTATTTGTTGACCCTGAATCACTGTGAGATTGTGGACTTTACATCCTGTTTACCTTGATACAAAAGGGTTGCTTGCCTTATGGCGTGAAGGATTGCTTGCCCAGAAGGTTCTTATGGGCAAGACCCGTGGTTATAAGAACCATCCTCAACTTATCCGTTTTAAAAAAACAAAAGACCCAATAGAAATGCTTGGGCTTTATCTTCTGGAAGTCGCTAAAGAAGCAAAGAAGCGCGGGTATAATTTTGATGTTAAGAAGATTTTAAAAACCGATGCGAAGATAAAAGAAAAAATTCCAGTTACAAAAGGGCAGATAGAATACGAGTTAAAATTATTAAGGTGTAAATTACAGAACAGGGATAGAAAAAGATGCCAGGAATTTAATAACCACACAAGGATAAGAGTTAATAAAATCTTCAAAAAGATCTCGGGCGGTATTGAAAAATGGGAAAAAGTTCGGCCTCTTGGTAATAGTAATTAGATGGCTATGTTTGCAGATTTTATTGTTCCTTTCATCACCATAGTCCTTGCTGAACTGGGTGATAAGACACAGATTGCTGCAGGATTGTTTGCGACAAAATATAATGGTGTGCTCGTCTTCTTAGGCGTAATCTTTGCTCTGGCAATATTGTCTTTGCTTGCGGTGTATCTTGGTAAATTTATTATGGAAAAACTTAATCGTCGGATGATTTCTTATATTGCAGGTGCCATATTTATTATCATCGGCATCCTTGCATTTTTAGGAATTTAAGGAGGCTCAGCCGTGGCAAAGAAATTTTTTGATTGGCAGGTGGTCTTCGGAATAATCCTGATTTTACTGAGTATTATTGCCTATTTTGTGCACTATCTAATCTTCCGTGACCCTCATCATATATTTATCTATCTGATTGGCGATATTGCCTTTGTCTTTATTGAGGTTTTGCTTGTTACACTTGTGATACACCGTTTACTCCATTATCGCGAAAAGCAAACGCTGCTTCAGAAGTTGAATATGGTTGTAGGAGTGTTCTTCAGTGAAGTCGGAAATGAACTGGTGAGAATGTATGCAGGATTTGATGAAAATTCTCAGGAAATTGTAAAGGATATTGTCATTGACCGGGATTGGACAGATAGGGATTTCATACAGTTCAAAAACAATTTACAGAATCATAATTTTAAGATTGATGCAAAAAATGTAGATCTTGAGAGACTCCGGAATTTTCTCCAATCAAAAAAGGACTTTCTTCTCACCCTATTAGAAAATCCCAATCTACTTGAACACGAAACATTCACCAATCTTCTCTGGGCAGTATTCCATCTGACAGAAGAATTAATATACCGGAAAAAATTGACTGACTTATCCGATGCCGATTACCAGCATCTATCAAAAGATATTATTCGCATATATCAAATTCTGATTGAAGAATGGCTCAGATATGTTGAACATCTAAAAAAGGATTATCCTTATCTGTATTCTCTGGCACTCAGAACCAATCCCTTTGATCCAAATGCATCAGTAGAAGTAAAATAGGAGGTTATTATGAAATTTGATATCATAAAATTTGTTATTTCATTAGTAATATGCCTTGGGGCAGGCTTTATTGGTTCTTTTGCCACAAGGCAATCGGTTGCCACCTGGTATCTGAGTATAAATAAACCTGTCATCAATCCACCAAATTGGGTCTTTGGACCGGTCTGGACAACACTATTCATCCTTATGGGCATTGCACTCTATTTTGTCTGGCATAAAGGCTTTTCTTATCCTGGTGTGAAGATTGCCTTTATAGTTTTTGTTGTGCAGCTGGTTCTGAATATCCTGTGGTCTGTTTTCTTTTTCGGGCTCCGTTCGCCAGTGTTAGGTTTTATTGATATTGTCATTCTCTGGCTGGCGATATTGTTCACAATAATTTTATTTTTCAGGGTTTCCCCACCGGCTGCATACTTACTTATTCCTTATATACTCTGGGTAAGTTTTGCTTCTGTCTTAAATGGCTGGATAATGTTTTTGAATTGAAAAAAGTTGACTCATTGTTGACCACTTAAACCAGAAATTTACTGTAATAGGTTAGGCATTCTAAAAAATGGAATTAAATCAATGTAGTTGCCCAATTCATTGGGCTCTTTTTGGTGCTTGATAAATCAAGTAACTACAATTTCAGGGTGGCTAAACTATTACAATTTACTTTTATTCCAGAGTAGCGACTTTAGTCGCGTATTTTTTTCTGGGCATTGACTTTTTTTACTAAGCATATATAATTAACAAAATTGATAAGGATTTATGCTTAGAACTACATTATAGTTAAAGAGATGAGGAATGATGGTGAAGATAGTAAATATAAAGGTTGTGCCTAATGCAAAGAAGAATGAAGTTATACAAATGCCAGATTACTTGAAAATAAAAATCACTACCCCACCTGTTGAAGGCAAGGCAAATAAAATTTTGATCGAGGTCCTTGCTGAGTATTTCAATGTGAAAAAGAGCGCAATAAGAATCATAAAAGGCGAAAAATCAAGGGACAAGGTGGTAATGATTGAGGGGATATGATGAGTCAATTAATAACATTGAGATTGTATCATAGCCTTTATAAATGGATTTAAAAAAATGGATATTTATGAGATTGAAAGAGAAAAGTTTTTGGAATCAATTTTGCCACTCATAAATCCTGCGCCGAATGAAGAATATTATCTCAAGTCTTTTTGTGAAAATCCTTACTGCCATTTCTATCTCGCCAAGAAGGGTGCACAAAATTTTGGGCTCCTAATTGTTGAATTGAAATATCGTAAACTTGAGATATTCCGTTATTTTAATTTCTCATCAGAAGAAGAACCTTTTTTATCGTTTATTAAATTCTTTATCCAGAAGCCCCAAATTTCAGGTATTGCAGTTTTTCAGAATTTGAAAGACTATTTTCCGATATTAGAAAAATTTGGCTTTAAATATGATGCAGATATTATGATGGTATTAGATATTGCACATTATAAAAAAATGACTGTTCCCATATTGGAGTTTGAAAACATAAATGAGGAGCATTCAAGGTTTATTTGTGAATTAAAAAAATTTTGTTATAAAAATGATTTTTATCAAAAATTGGTTCAGAGAGAGTTTTTAGATATATATTGCTCTGAGTCAATAAAACAAATTTTTAAGGAAAAAAGTTCTGGTTTTGTTGGAAAAGTGGAATCTAAATATGTAGGAGTTGTTATTTGTATTGAAGATGACAAGCCCGAGATACTTGATATTATGGTTCATCCAGAAATGCAGGGGAGGGGATATGGAAAGGCGCTTTTGCACAAGGTAATAATAAATTTAAAGGAGAAAGGATTTTCAAGTATAAGTTTGGGTGTCTTTGAATCAAATCATCCGGCACATGAGTTATATAAAAATGCCGGATTTGTAGAAACTAAAAGACTGAAGATGATGTCCTGGCAAAGGTCAGAATAAAATCTGGAGTTAGCGAGATTGATTTCTTATGGAATTTCAACCTTTTCTCGTTTTCACGAGAAAACGAGAAAAAAAATAATATTATTGAAATTTTGGAATTTGTGGGTTTTTTCTTATATTCTAATTGGATTTTGGGGTCGTAAAGATTTATTTTTTGGGGGGTCTGAACTATGAGGTTTTGAGGTCTAAAATCGATGATTATGTTATCTATGATTTTCTGAACCAGCAGAAGGTAATTGAAGATAGTTTAATTTTAGTAAAAAATTTTGATTTAAAACAGATACTTGAAATCTGTTAGAATTTAGGTAAGATAAAAATAATGGCCAAAGGAAACCGTGTTCAATGAGATTCAAGATTCGAAAATGTAACAATATATTTGTTTTTTGTAGCGTAATGGAGTTATTTAAATGAAAAAGAAGGATAATCCTGAAATAGGGTTCTTTATAGCATCGCTCCTTAATCTTCTTGTAATCCCCATCGGTGTTGTATTGTATATTAGAGGGGCAGTCGGAATGGCATTACTTTCACATGTTAGTGTCACTGTTTTAGGACCGTTTTTGATCCGCTGGTTTGATAAAGAATCATGGGGCAATTCATTCTTTTATCCTTTTTTTGCAATTTTGTTCTATTGCGTTTTTTATGTGATGAGCTCTGTTCCGTTTCTTTTTGAAATGTGGGCGGTTCCTGCGCACATCGTTTGGAGTTACTGGGGAGTTTGGTGGGTATGGGTATTGCTGCTTTTGCTACTTAAGATTCTGTTTATTAGAAAATGGGGAGATAAACTAATCAAATGGTTATTCCCTGAACTGATAGGAGAAGAGTCAGACTACTGGGACTACTTTATCTCATACTTAGAGATTGTCATGCCATGGATTGTCATCTTCGCCTGGCTTATTATCTGGGTGACACGAAGGATATTCAAGTATGTCTTCAAACATTCAGAAAGTTCGCCAACAATTCTACCCCTTCTGCTAATTATATTTATAATATTTTTCCCACTTGCCTTAGGTATTGCGGGAGGATTTTGGATACCTGCTACTTATTTCTTCATCGTCCTTGTTCTCGCCAGCATACTTTATACAGTGAAAACAAAAAAGAAGGAAGTTCGGCAGAAAACAGGTATGAGTAATGACCTGTATCCATACCAGGGTGGGCATCTGAAAGGACTTATTTTGGGTGTAGTTCTAATACTACTTGCAGCTTTGATTGGCGGTAATCCATTAGAATTGCTGCAGGAATTCCTTGCGACTCCGGGACTTCTCATCCTCGCTGGCATAACCATTATCCCACTCTATTGCGGCATCTTATACATTGTGCGAAAAAACCCAAAACGCCTTTGGCTTATTCTTCTTCTAATTATTATATTGTTTTTACCGATGCCATATTTTGCTAAACATTATCTGACCAAATATTGATGCAGAAAGCAGTTGCAGATAGTTAATCCTGATATAATTATTTTTATTTAAAATAAAGTCTTGAACTTTATCAGTATTTGATTAAAATAAAAATAATGAAAAAGAAATTAAGATGGAGTTTTGGCATAGCCTTTAACCTATTTTCGAGAATTCTTTTCCTGATTATTTTGGTTTCTTTTTTTCGTCCTAATCTTTTTTATGCAGAAGAATATAGAACAGAGGGATGTTTTATTTTGGTTTAGTTGATGGGGGGGTCTGATTCCACCCAAATTACTTGGTAGAGTAGTTTTTGTTGCAATAGGCCTTGCACCACCATTTGGTTTGGGTTTCGGGGTCAGTGGTTTTGAAATTGCTGGTCCATTTACTGGAACATACACTAACGAAATTGGACTCCGAGAAAGAATAAGAAAATGGGGAGGCACATCGGTTCCTGTGTATATTTATTATGTGCCCTATTTGCATATAAAAGAATTTGAACAGCATTACTACGCAGACTTCGCAGTGTATGCACTTTTAGGTTTAATGTGTGGGAACAGGGGGCTGCTGAGTATCTCAATTTTGAGAAGCGTGATTATTTCCGCGCGAGTTTAGGGATATCTGGTAATTTTAAAAGATTCGGTTTGGGCTTGGAAGCCGGCATAATACACTATAAAATCAAATATTGGAAATATTGGACTTTTGGTGAAACATCTCTATACATTGGACTTACCCTATCGCTGCTTTCTAATTTTGGCGTATGGTAGTAAAATAGGAGGATTTTTTGGCCAGAACTTTTCCTAACGCACTTTTTTATTTAGCGATTATATTGCTTGTATTTCTCTCTTGCATTTCACCAACATTTGATTCGCCGATGGTCAAAAAAGGTTCATCAGGTTGGGTGGGTGCTGTTGCTGGATTTAGATGTTTTGATTATGGCATCCCAGATGAATATTCCCTTGAAAATACGCGCGGTGCATGTAGTGGTTTTGGTTTCAATTATGGATTTACTGAAAATGTCGGGATTACGGGTGTAGTATTGGTATACGGAATGAATGGTTATTATGATGGCATAGAACCTAAAGTGGAATTTAAACCTTCATTCTATCTTGCCCCTAAATTTGAGATAACCAGAAACAAAAGTCGTAATGTGTTCTCTTTAACAATAGGCCCTGCATTACCTGAGATTGTTAGGGCAGAACTAATGGTTGGCTTCAAAGGGGATAAAAATGAAATTCTCTGCTTCGGAACTCATTTAACTCTGTATGCGCCTTACGATTTTTTTTATCAATCTAAGTCCTGCACAAGGTTCGGGATTTGTACTTTATATTGGTTACCAGATTCCCTATTTCAATAATCCATTAAACCTTGGCGCTGGGCGTGGCTATAGATTTTAGCTGCAGGCGAAAGGAGAATAAAAATGGGTGTTAAAAATTCCTGTAAGCCGGTCTTTGATTTTAAGGCGGTTTTTGAGCCAAATGATTATTTGTATTTTTATGGCGATGGGTTGACTGAAGAACGGACTGAAAAAGAGGTGCAATTCTTTATTCGGGAATTAGGGTTAAGAAAATCAATGAAAATTCTTGACCTTGCCTGTGGTCATGGAAGGCATACAAATCGTTTAAGTGAACTTGGGTATGATGTGATAGGTGTTGATATTAGTCCGGGGTTTCTTAAGATTGCAAAAAATGAAGCAAAAAATAAGGGTTTAAAGGTTTGCTATATTCAAAAGAATATGAGAAAAATTTGGTGGAAAGAGAAATTTGATAGGGTTCTTCTTATTTTTACCGCCTTCGGTTATTTTGAGGATAATGAAAATCTTCTGGTTTTAAAAAATATCGCCTACGCATTAAAACCTGGTGGTCTTTTCTGCTTTGATACCTTTAATCGGGATGTTTTTTTAAAGAACTTCCTGCCGTATATCGTAACCACAAAGGGAAATGATTTAATGATTGAAAGGAATACCTTTGATAGTTTGACCGGTCAGGTATATGATAAAAGAATTATATTCAGAGATGGTAAGAGAAAAGATAAGTCATTTTTTGTCCGGATTTACAATCCGACCGAGATGAGAAATCTATTAGCAAGGGCAGGAATGAAATTATACAAGATTTTCAGTGATTTTGACTCAAAGCCATTCACCAATGATTCAAGGAGAATGATAATAATCGCAAAAAAGACTCGTAGGGCAAGCCCCTGATTTAATCAAGCTGCCTTTTATATTTTTCAACATTTTTTCGCCAGGCGGGAAATAGTTGAAAAATGTGAAAAAATCAACATTTTTCTGGCAGAAAGAAGATAGTTTGTAAAAGGTGCCAATTTATAAGGAAAATTCAATCATTTTCCCGTTTTCTCGAGAAAACGAGAAAAGTAAATTTCGTTATTCAGGTCAGGAATTTATTATTATTTTTTACTTGTTGGAATTTGAAAGGTTCCAATAAATAATAATTGATTTTTCATTATAGATTCCTCTCTTAAGGAGAGAGCGTGCTCTGACCATTGTCACGGCTTCAAGTTAGGTTTGTTTCAGAACTTTCGGACAACCACAAGGGTTGTTCTGCAAAAAAAATCGTAGGGCAGAGGTTTCTTCAAGAACCGATGGTTCTATCAGAACCAGAGGTTAGCCCTGAAGGTAGTTAAATGAGAATCTTTTCGTCCGACTAAAGTCGGACGCTACAATTTTATTGCAAATTAGTATTTGAACTTTTTCTCTATTTTGGCAAGTCACTTCAGGCTTGCTTACTGTTAGATTTTATATATAATAAATTTGGCAATGAAGGTTATCGTTCATAACTGGGATTGGTGGGCATACTTCTGGCGTGTGATCCACCGACAGAGACTGAAAGGCATTGAGAAATGGGATAGTGAACTTGTTAAATTTGTTGTAAAAATTCCACCGATAAAGTTCACGCATTCATTGAAAGCATCAAGTGTTGTAATTATCAGTAAAAACAAGTAGAATTTAAGGTTGCAGAAAACTTTGGATTAGCGATATTGTCATGCTGAATTTATTTCAGCATCTTAAGAATCCATCAGATTGGAGACAATAAAGCAAGTTTGCCCTGGTACAGGCTGTGGTTCAGGTGTACTGAGTCCGAGTTTATTCGCAGCCTCGGTTTTGAATTATTGACAGAATCCATTGAGAAGTGTATAATCATACAAGGAGGATTGTTATGCACAGGGAGAAGAAACCAAAGATTTATTTAGCATTTATATTGCTTGTTTTGCTATCTTGTTGCATGTCGCCAACATTTGATTCGCCAATGGTCAAAAAAGGCTCATCAGGTTGGGTGGGTGCTGTTGCTGGATTCAGATGTTTTGATTATAGTTCGAATATATCAAGTTATTCAATGGCAAATACACGCGGTTTATGTAGCGGTTTTGGTTTCAATTACGGATTTAATGAAAATATTGGGCTTACCAATGTATTGCTGATATACATAATAAATGGTGAGTATAGTGGTACAGTACCCAAAAGAGCCTATTCACTCTATATGGCATATAAATTTGAGGCAACCAGAAACAAAAGTCGTAATGTTTTCTCGTTTACAATAGGCCCTGCATTACCTGAGCTTGTTAGGACAGAACTAATGGTTGGCTTCAAGGACGACAAAAATAAGATTCTATCCTTCGGAACTCATTTATCTATTTATGCGCCCTATGATTTTTTTATCAATTTTGGTCCGGCACAAGGTCCAGGGTTTGTCTTTTATGTAGGCTACCAGATTCCCGCTTTCCATAATCCATTAAACCTTGGCGCTGGAATCGGCTATAGATTTTAGTTGCTGGAGATATGGATAAAGGTTTGTTGAGTTACAACTTTTATAAAAGGTTTAATAAGGAGGCGTGATTTATGGTGCAAGGGGCAGATGATTATATCCAGGTTTTTACGACTGTTGAAAAGAAGGAAGATGCAGAAAAGATTGCAAATGTAGCAGTTGAAAAGCGACTTGCTGGCTGTGTTCAGATTTTAGGACCAATAAAGAGCATCTATTGGTGGAAAGGAAAGATTGAAAATGCGGATGAGTATCTATGTATCATAAAAAGTAAAAAGAGTTTGTATGATGAACTTGAAAGAGTGATAAAAGAAATCCATCCTTACCAAACACCAGAGATAATTGCCGTGCCAATAGTTGCAGGTTATGAAGGTTATCTAAAATGGCTTGATGAAGAATTGGAGTAAATAAAAGGAGGTAATTATGGCTTTTAAGGCACTATTTTTGGCACATGCCCCTGATGCTGATGTGGAAAAGCATCGGAGTATTATTGATACTGGAAAGTATCGGTTAATAACTGTCATCGTAAAAGACCAGAAAGAGGCAATAGATGTTGCTAAAACAGTCTATGAGCAGGAGAATATTGATGCAATTATTCTCTGCCCTGGATTTACTCATAGTGATGTGGCAGAGATCTTCCAGATTCTTGGTGGCAAGGTTTCGGTAAATGTTGCACGCGGAGACGATCCCAGTAGCAGAATTGCCCAGGAGAGAATACAAAAGGAATATTTTGGTAAGTAGTGCAAAATATAGGAGAATATAAGTTGCGAAATTTGATGAAAGTGAGAGTCAGTCATAGAATTTTTGAAATCATTATCTTTATCGCTCTCTTAAATTGCATAGAAGAGTCTGACGAAACAATATTGCGCCGGGAATTCAATGTGCCATCTTCAGCAAAGACTTTGTATTACAGGGCTTATCCAGAAAAGCCCGGATTCTTTGGACGCGAAGGATTGAAAATAGATATCGCATTTCAATTTGATGAGCAGGGTTTTCAAAAATATTTTTCTGAAGCAAAAAAGAGTGGCGAATGGCATGAACTGCCTATCCCCGAGGATTTTTTGATGAAGATGTGCGGTATTAAAATGACAAAAGAAGGAATTATCAGGTCATATAAAGAAATGGGAAAAGAACCACCTGAGGAAGGTTCTATATACAATCCAACAATAGAACAATTGTATGAAAAATCATTAAAAGAACTTGACCTGCCTGATGTAAATGGTCTATATCAATGCAGGACTGCGGGTGACGATATTATGCATAAACCAAAGGAAATAAAGCTGGTGCTTGAAAAGGATTTGAATGATTTTATGCTGGTAATACTGGATATTGAGAAAAAGGCACTGGTAATAAGAGTAAGGACAAAATATTAAAATGCACAACATTTTTATGTTCTTAAATTGGCATTATTGGGCAATTGTTTAATTGTAAATGAAACTTGAAATTATTAATCTGACATTAAATAACTTAAAAGATGCCCCAGAGTGGAATAGTTATCCATATAGTTGTAAGTATTGCATTTACTGGGAACTTTCTGCAGAGTGCATAGAACCGGAAAAGGAAAGAAAAGAAGAAATGCTCAAAAAGAAAATGCTCTGGTTAAAGGATACTCTTAGCAAATTTGGCAACTGCGGTAAGATATTGTATGCTGATGGGAAGCCTGTTGGTTATGCACAGTACGCACCACCTATGTTTCTTCCGAATTCTTTTCGTTATTCATCATCGCCAAGTAATGATGCAGTATTGATATCCTGTTTATTCATTCCCCAGAAAGAATTTAGAGGTATGGGGTTTGGCAAAAGACTTCTTCAGATTGTAATTGATGATTTAGCCAAAAGAAAAATAAAAGCAGTTGAGTCATTTGCACGTAAAGATAATCCTGAGAATCCTTCGGGCCCTGCAGAATTTTATCTTAAAAACGGCTTCACAATTTATAAAGACGATAAAGAATTTCCGCTTATGAGATTAGAATTATAATTTAAAGGCATTGCAATTTCTACCAAGTTCTAAGGAAGAAAATAAAGGAACAGATTAAAAGGATTGAAAAACATTCAGGATTGGATATAATTTATTAGAAAAGGGGGTCATATGAAAAACAATAATCTGGTTGTAAAGCTAATGCTTATGCTATTGGGTTTGGTTTTGGTCGCTTGCTCAAAACAGGAACCTGCAAAGCCTTCAGGTAGTGAATTTAAGATTACTAATGTAGTTTTCTGTTCTGAATCACCCGAAGATTATATGAAATATAAAGAACAGCCCAATGGAACATACAAGCCTGGTGATGTGGTCTGGATTTATATGAATTTAAACAATGTCAAATATAAACAAAATCCAGACTCTTCTTATGAGATCCATATCCCTGAACACTTAGTGGTCAAAGGTCCAAAGGATGAAGTCCTGCTTGATGGCAATTTTTTAACCGAGCCCATTCCATTTTCTAAAGAGCGTGATATGAATCAGGTATATCTCACCAATAATATTAATACTATTGCAGAATTAGAAGATGGGGAATACACCGTTAATATTACAGTTACTGATAAACTTTCTAACAAGACCGCCAGCGTAAATACAAAATTTTATTTGAAAAAATGAAATAAATTTGTTTCCTGGTGAACTATGAGCCATCAGATAAAGAAAAAATAGTTGCTATAATGAAAGAGACCTGTCTTTTTGCCTTTTTGGCAACTGTTGATGATGACCAGCCGCAGATTCGTCCAGTCATGCCCATTATTGAAGATGATTTATCTATCTGGGTAGCAACCCTTGCTAATTCCCGTAAGGTAAAACAGATAAACAAAATTTAATAATCTGTCTGGCATTTGTTCAGCACCCTTCGGGTGATAAAACAGCCATAGTAACTGGTAAGGCTGGATTGTGGACAATATAGCACAAAAAAAGAGGGTATGGAAAATTGCCCCATACGATTTATCGCAGTATTTCAAGACACCAGAATCAGCGGAATATTGTTTATTGAAAATTAAACCTAATAGAATTGAGTGGTGGGATAACTGGGAAGGTGGAAGAAAGGTTTATATACCATAAGAAGAGAGAGAAAAAAATGGCTGAAGAACCAAGAATTTTAATCAAGGATGTTAATAAAGAAATCATCTCAGATTTATGTCTGGTCTGCGTTCCACCAGAGAAGAGAGAAGACCCAGATTGGATAAAAGGGATGGAAGAGAAGAGGGCGTGGGCACTTGATATGCTAAAAAAATGGGGTTCATTTGCTAAAGTTGGTTATGTTGACAATGAACCAGCAGGTATGATACAGTTTCATCCTGTGCCTGAAGAGAATATTGTCTGGATTGATTGTATCTATATACATGAGAAGAGATATTGGCAAAAAGGGATTGGCAAGCAATTGCTTGTGAGTTTGAATGAGGATATGAAAAGACCTTCAGAATGGTTTGGGAATAAGCCACCATCAGCATTGGTGGTTCGGACATTTCCAGGTGAATCTGAGGGGCAACTCTCAGCCCGTGAGTTTTTTAAAAAAAAGGGATTCCAAACTATAGGCGATGACCCTGATTTTCTTTATTACCCAATAGAAAAAAAATTTTGTATATCAACCGCTCATAAAAAAAGCGTCCTTAGAATACCAGCCACAGGATGAAGACAAAGGCAAGGTTCTGATATTCTGTGGTCCGAATAAATGTTCTGCCGCATATCCATTTTTCTTAAAAAGAATGGAAAAATATATAAGAGAGATTGATAACAAAATTCCGATTGTTTATATTGATATAGCTAAGGAACCCGAAGTAGCAAAAAGGCGTAATGCCAATTATGGCGACTGCGTCGTAAATGGCAGAATAATAAAAACTTTTGTCCTTGATAAAACAAACTTTCAGAAGGAAGTAAAGAGTTTGCTTTAGAATACAAATGCCTATTGACAATTTACAATTATTGAGTAAATTTATAAATAGGACTTTCTATGGTGGAAATTAAAGGTTCAGTTATTTTAGATACCATAAAGGCGGTTAAACTAAAATATGGTGAAGAGTTATTTAGGAAGGTTCTGAAATTGTTGGATAAAGAAACAAAACAAATATTTGAGAAAAAGGCAATCCTTGTAACTGATTGGTATCCACTTGAGTCATTTATAAAGTTTGTAGAAACAACGATTAATTTAGCAGCGGGTGGTAATAAAGAGCAAATGATTGCGCTCAGTGAAGAAATCCTTTTTCAGCAATTGCAGGGTATTTATAAAGTATTCATTAAACCTGATTCTCCATCTTCTCTTATCAAGCGACTATCTGCAATTAATAATACTTATTTCAGAGGTATAGAGATAGAAGTAAGTTTGATGGGAGAGGGAAAGGTAAGAGTTAAACATATTGGTTTTGAAAAAAAACACCAGCTAATAAGTTTCGGGATTATTTCTTTTTATAAAAAGGCACTGGAATTGGCAGGTGCAAAAAATATTGAGATAAAATACATAACGCCCATTGAAGCAGATAAGGGATTCAGTGAATTGGAAATCACCTGGACAAAATAAATCAAAAGTCAGAAACAATACAAAAATTTATTTGTTAGACCGCATATAAAGTGTTTCAGGTATTTATTCAAGATTTTAAAAATTTTTTCTCAATATTGATTTTTAAACAAAATTTTATATAATGAATAAAAAGAGGAGTGAAAAAATGAAAAGAGACCTTACATCTATCTTTGATTTAAATCGGGAAGAGGTATATAAAATTTTTGATATTACCCGCAACCTTAAGGACAAACAGAAAAAAGGTATTGAACACAAAATTTTGAAAGACAAGACCCTGGCAATGATATTTGAAAAACCTTCCTTAAGAACCAGGGTAACATTTGAAACTGGGATGACCCAATTGGGTGGTCATGCGATCTATCTTGCACCCGCCGATATTCAATTAGGAAAAAGGGAAAGTGTCTCTGATGTAGCAAAGAACCTTTCACGCTGGGTTGATATAATTATGGCAAGGGTATTCAGCCACAAGCATATTAAAGAACTCGCTGAAAATGCAAGTATTCCTGTAATTAATGGACTATGCGACCTGGAGCATCCCTGTCAGATACTCTGTGACCTGTTTACTATTATTGAGAAGAAAGGCGACTTGAATAAAGTTGTTCTTGCCTATGTTGGTGATGGCAATAATGTATGTAATTCATTTGTTGCAGCTTCATCCATGCTCGGTTTTAAAATGAATGTTGCCACGCCCGATGGTTATGAGCCGAACAAAGATTATTTGAAAAGAGCAAATAGTGTAAAATGGACAAATAATCCAATTGAAGCGGTAAAGGATGCTGATGTTATCTATACTGATGTCTGGGCATCAATGGGACAGGAGTCTGAAGCAGAGCAGAGAAAAAAGATTTTTCAATCATTCCAGTTAAATAGTAAACTCCTGACCAATGTTCAAAAAAAAGATTATTTAATTATGCATTGTCTGCCCGCACACAGGGGAGAAGAGATTACGGATGAAGTTATTGATGGTGCCCATTCGATCGTTTTTGACCAGGCAGAAAACCGCTTGCACATTCAAAAGGGCATAATGGTATTTTTATGCTCAAAATTCTAAGAGCCATCTTAAATTTTTTCACTGTTGAACCTGCACGCAAGATTCTGGCGGTAATATTTGCGTTTGGGCTCTGGCTCTTTGTTGTAATTGAAGGAACATATAGCTACGAAAAAGAAATCAAGGTGATTTTTACTAATCTGCCGGATGCCTATATTGCTACAAATTTGATTGATAGGATTAAAGTAAAATTCAATGGTAAAGGAAAGGCGCTTTTGGGGCTCTGGCTATCTCCGCCCAAGGCTATGTGTGACCTTGCCGATGTCGTGCCTGGTAAGAATGTTATTTCTACAAAAAACTTTGAGATTCCGGTGAAGGATATCTTAGTAGATTATGAAGTTAAATATATAAATATAGAAGTTGATGAAAAGATGAGTAAGATAATCAAACCATTGATTCCAATCAGGGGGAGTTTGAAAAATGGCTATTCAATTTCTACAATTGAAGTTCTTGATACCTTATCTGCGACCGGACCGAAAAAAATTTTACAAGGTCTGAATTTGGTCAATACTGAATCACTGGATGTCAAAAATCAATCTGCTACTTTTGAAAAGAAATTGAAAATTGAATCAGTTTCCGAGTTCGTAAAATTTTCTAAAGATAATATTTTAGTTAAGGTGATAATTGATACAACGGGGCAGCGTTTATTTACCGGGATTCCCGTGAATGTTGTAAAGAATTCAGGGCAATTTGTAAAAGTATTTGACCCTTATATTGATACAATAATTGTCAGTGGTGCAAAGAATCGTATTAGTAGTATTACAAAAGCCATGATCATAGTTCGTGTTAAGACCACAGACCTCGTTTCAGGTGAATATTACCTTACGCCGGAGATCACTTTACCCGATTTTTTTATGGTGGTATATTACCAGCCACAGCGATCAAAGGTGCTGGTTTATTGATTTATAATAACATAAGAATTAATTCACATATCAGGGCACAGAAGGCAATTAATAAAAATATGTTGGTTAAATCTGAAAAACCCTGCAGTGATTCAGGGGTGATGATTTTAATTCCCAATTCATTTGCCATTTCTGGACTGAGTATTTGGGGATTGCTCTCCAGATGGTCTATGTTCACACCTACAGTCTCCTTCTCGACCGCATAAAATCCAGGTTTAAAAAAAATATTTTCACTTAAAACTTCGCCATCTGGAGATTTGATTTTTACCTGTCGCGGAAATTTATCTCCAGTCCGGAATTCATTATCTGTGTATTTATTGGTTAGCCCATAAATGAGTGAGTGTAATAATGGTATAAAATTTGGATTATAAATAATATCAGTACTGGCTTCATTGAACTGTGAGGTAATAAGCATTATATTATTGTGATAAAGAATCAGGGGTATACCATTACTCAATTTTGCCAGCACCTGTGCCCTGGGGATAATCCTGTATGACTTAAAGAACTTGATAAGATTGATACCGGGATTATCAGCAAAAATACGAAAGGGTTCATATTCAGTATCAATCCATTTGATATTTAAATAACCTTCAACATCAATCTGTCCCTCAATTGTTCCGAACACAGCAAGGAAATTTTTAAAATTCGCGCCAATCTTTGGTCCTAAAAAAATAATTAATCCATTTGCTTGCTGGGAAAGAAAATTGTTTAATTTTATTATTTCAAATTCGGTGAGTTCTTCAATACCATTCAAAATGATAATTTGAAATGGGCGTAAATCTGTTTTTTTTATGGTACTGGCATTTTCAATCTGGAATGGTGTACTGATACTATTTGAAGGTGATAGGCCGGTTCTAATATAGGCATCGCTTCCCACGATGAGAACTTTAATGTCTGTCATCAGGGATTTTGAAAAAAAATATTGATTGTCTATGTCCAGGCTATCTTTATCCAGTTGTATCACACCCTTTTTAATAGTTACAGGAAGAGCAAATGTGGTGATAAGATTCTGCCCTGGTGAAATTTCACACACATTCTGTTTTATGTAATTGTCTACGATAAGCTGAACATTACCGCGATATACACGCTTTGAATAATTTTTTATATTTACTTTCAATTCATAATAATCCTTTGGCACCTGAAATGGGTCTTTCACAGAGACATCTTCAATCGCAATATTCTCGCTACCCATAGGAATTTTTAACCAGTATAAATCTTTTGTTGGTTCCATATCCTTAAAATTTATCTTCTGTCCATCGCCGATATAGATATACTCTTTCGGCAATGCTGTATTTTCATTTTTTAAATTATTTATCAAATCTTTCAAAGGGCAAGATAGATACGATAATTTTATCTTTTTTAAATTTTCCAGGGCACTATGTTTATTGCTCCAGAATGGTTTAAAATTTTTTTGTTCACACAACGGCGTAACATAAAATATACTTTTGGGTGAATAGTTAGAAATCACCTGCTCAGCCTTTTTCAGCGCATTTGTAAAATTATCATTATAGTTCATACTGATTGAATTATCAATAATTACACTTACCGCAGCAAGGCGATTTTTTGCGAATAGTTTTCCTGTATATTGTGGACGGGCAAGTGCGAAAAACATTCCCGCAATGATTAGACAACGCATAATCAATATCAGGATTTCTTTTAATTTATACCATCGCAAACGTGTTGCTTCAGCACTTTTTAAAAACATTAGTGAGGAGAAGAGAATTTTTTTCAATCTTTTTTTATAATAGAGGTGGATAATAATGGGAACTGCAATAAGAAGGAGCCCCAGAAGATAGTCTGGATTTAAAAATTTCATAACAACTTTGCTCTTTTCTCTAAATATGTAAACAATGCCCTTTCAAATGTTTGTTCGGTGTTTATTAATTCATAATCAATCCGGGCTTCATTCAGGTTGCGTCGGTAATTATTTAAAAAATCTTTAAATTTTTTCTGATAGGCATTGCGGATTGCAATGGGGTCAAGCACAATATGCTCATTTGTTTCCATATCCTGGAAGAGTGCTGTTTCAATAAATGGAAATGATAATTCTTGCGCATCAATTATCTGGAACACGACGATTTCATGTTTACGGGCATGGAAAGATTTGAGCGATTTCAAAACCAGAGCCGGTTCATCAAATAAATCAGAAATAAGTATTACAAGTGCCCTACGTTTTATCTTTTGTCCGAGTTCAAACAAAACCTGAGCAAGTGATGTTTCCCTGCCGGGGGTTATATGGTCAATTGCTTCAATAATCCTTGTGAAATTAATTTTTTTTGCTGACGGTGGTATGAAATCATTTATTTTTGTGTCAAATGTCATTATTCCCACACCATCCCTTTGTTTGAACAATAAATAGGCAAGGCAGGCACTCAAAAATTTTGCGTATTCAAGTTTAGTAATGTTTTTCCCATAGCCCATTGAGCCACTTTTGTCAAGAAGGATATAGGCGCGCAGATTGGTTTCTTCCTGATATTCTTTTATATAAAAGCGATCGCGTCGTGCGTAAACTTTCCAGTCAATGCACTTTAATTCATCACCCGGAATATAGGGACGGTAATCAGTAAATTCCTGAGAGAAACCTTTATAAGGGCTATGGTGTAGTCCGGTTAAAAATCCTTCAACAACAAGTCTTGCCTTGAGGTCAAGCCTGGCTAAACGGGCAATGACCTTATGGTCAAGATACCTTGCCTTATTTTTCATTATTAAAAAATTGATAAGTCAGTTCAATGCCTTTTATTAAAGGAACTTCTGGTGCCCAGCCGAGAATATTTTTTGCCTTGGAGAAGCTCAGGACATTTTTTAAAACTTCCCCTGGAATAGGTGCACGGTGTTGGTGGGGTATTTCTCTATTTAGTATTTTGGACAACACATCAAGGAGTTTATTAACACTCGTTTCAATGCCGGTACCAATATTGAAAAAATCTGATTGGGCATCTAAAGCAAGCAAATTTGCTCTAACTACATCACCCACATATACATAATCCCTTGTTTGTTCGCCATCACCGTTAACAAAACACTCTTTATTTTCAAGTATCTGATTGATAAAGATGGATATCACGCCTGCTTCACTTTTAGAAATCTGCCTTGGGCCATAAACATTGCTGTAGCGGAGAATAACATAATCAAAGTTGTATAATTTCGCAAAAACTTTAATATAATTCTCAACAGTAAATTTAGCAACGCCATATGGAGAAAGTGGTTCAATTGGAAAATCTTCCGTAATAGGGTAATTATCAGGCTCACCATAGATTGCACCTCCGCTTGAGGAAAAGATAAATTTTTTTACCCTGTACTTTGCTGAAAGATTAAGGAGATTCAATGAGCCAATTATGTTGACTTCTGCGTCAAAAAGTGGGTCATCAAGAGAACGGCGCACATTGATCTGTGCAGCATGATGATTTACCACATCAAACTCAAATTTGCGAAACACCTGCTCCAGTTCTGGATTTTTTATATCATCTTTAATAAAGGTTGCATCTGGATTTACATTTTTGATATCTCCGGTTGAAAGGTCATCAATGATTACAACACTATGCCCCTGTTTAATATATGCATCTACAATATGGGAACCGATAAATCCTGCACCACCAGTAACAAGAATTTTCATAAAGAATTATATTTATTCTATTGGTAAAGTCAATAACAGCAGTTGCTTTAATATTCCGTTTGTGCTTATATACTACAAGGCTGTTTTAATATATAATCAATTTTTTTATGCCTGCCGTTTGTTGATTGTTAAACATCAAAAAGTAGACACCTGTTCTAAGACCATCTGTGCTGAATTCAAGGTAGTCAGTCCCCCATAATATTTCTTCTGGATTAACATCTTTTGCAAGCCGTCCTGAAATGTCATAGAATTTGATTGAATAGTTTCGCCATTGTGTGGACTCTGTTTTTATTTTGATATTTGCTCCTTTTTTGATGATTGTTGAGATGGGAAAAAGCGCATCAGGTTTATTCTTTTGTAGTTCATCAATATGGTGGGTAATATCTGTACTTACCCAGAATCTTCTTGCTCCTTCATAATAGAATAGTGCTCCATCGCAAGCAAGTAAACCACCAAATTGATGGGGGATGGGAAATGGTTCTTGTTCAATCGTATTCCCGGCATCAAAGGAACGGGCAATGTAAGCAGTATCACCACCATGATAAAGGAAATATAGATAGCCATTTGGTGCTACATCAGTTACAAAATTGGTATACCCATTGAACATTATACTATCTAAAACACCGCTCAACAGATTGTATCGGTAAATTGGGACATCTGTCAGATATAGAATCTTGCGGGTATTATCGTAAGAAATTTCATCTGTATAATCTCCACCCGGATCAATGGTAAGAAACTGCCAGGTTGCACCTTGATTATAACTGACAAAGACTGAATCTTCTGTCGCAATAAAAATTGTATCAAGACCAGCAAGGTTAGAGAGCGTTACAGGTTTTGCAAAGACCGGTGTGAAATTGGTGCCACCGGTCGTGGAACGGATAAGAAATGTATCGCAGAGCCCAATAATGATGTTGGGGTTGCTGGTGATTAGAAAGTCGGTGGGTAAATAGTTAGAATCAACCTTTGTCCAGTTTGCTCCGCCATCAGTGGATGTGAATATTGTGCCCATACTGAACGTCGTTCCAGAAATCTGTAAATCAGTGCAGGAGGCAATAAGAAAATTGGGATTGGTTGGAGCAGATTCAATAGCAGAACCCATTATCAAAAAATTCTTCAGTGTATCATAGGAAGAACCAAGATTTCTGATACGATAGATAATTCCGCCAAGTCCAATACAATAAAAGATAGTATCAACAGAAGGATAACTCACGCTACCTGGACTGATAAGTGTATGGGCATAAAGGTTATTTCGCTGGAGCGTCCAGGATGCACCATCGTTTGTAGATTTATATACTCCCTTACCCAGGCATCCGGCATAAAGTGTGGTGGTTCCACCAAAGCTCATATAAGTGGCAATCTCACGCGATTCTACATAAGAGAACAACCACACATTATATTGTCTCTGTCCTTTGAAAATTCCTGGATTGAGAAAACTTGTGACCACAATTGAATCATTGCCTGTAAATTCAATATCTACAGGCTGGAACAGTCCAAATACCAGCGGTTCATTTAACATTGCCCATGGCCCAGTGGGAGATAATGCCTGATACATTCCATTATACGTAGCAATAAGTGTGTGGTTAGGATTATAAGGATTGGGCTGGAAATCAAGAACTTCACCGGCAGAAATTGTATCAACAAATGCACTGGCAGGTGAATAATATATATATGTGAGGGTATCATTAGGTATTGTGTGACCCAAAAGCCAGAATACATTTGGTGAACTTGGAATGTGGACGACCTGGTCCACACTATAAAGATTATCAAAGGTGCCAAGGATTTGCCAGGATAGGCCTGAATTTGTGCTTCGTAGAAGCCTTGGTGGAGTGCTATCCACAAGATAGATTACAGTGTCAGGGATATCAAAACTCGCAGTTTGGAAGTTGTTTGTATATAAAACTTCTGCCCAATCACTACCACCATTTAGTGTGACCCAGATAACACCACCACCATCAACAACCATGCCGCGTGTTGGAGTGGACATAATACCGCCTTGTGGCATACAATTTTCTAAGGATAGTTCCCAGTTTGCACCACCATCGGTTGTGCGCCATACATCACGGAATGAATATGCAAATGCTAAATTTGTTGCACCGGGATGGCTGAATGTACCCAAAATTTCGCCACCGGGCAGATCAATAAGATTCCAGTTCCATGGACTCTCTGATTTTACTGCAGAATGCACATACTCGTGTTTAAAATAATATTTTTGTAAGTTTCTTACCATTTTTAATGGACTGGAAAATCCTATTGCTGTTATTAAAAAGAGCCCTGCAAATAAATTCATATTACCTCCTTTTTTATTTAAAAAAATTTTCCAGGTCATTTATTTTAATTTAGTTTTTTTCTTTTTCTGCTTATGCAAATACATCATACGGTCAGCCTGTTTTAATAGAAGTGTGATGGAGCGCGGTCTTGTTGGCTCATAGTATGACCAGCCAACACTCAGGGATATTTTAAAAGGAAGATGGGATATTTTATTAAATTTATCAAGGTTTTGTTTCAGACGGTCATAAAATGCACTACCACTTGTTTTTTTAATCTCCAGGGTCAGGACGACAAATTCATCTCCGCCAATACGGGCAATGATATCAGATTCTCTGAATGCCTTTTTGAGAATTTTTGTTGTGTTAATCAATGCCTGGTCACCCATTGTGTGACCGAATTCGTCATTGATATCTTTAAGATTATCCATATCCATAAAAAGTAAAAGGATAGATTTTTTTGTGCGATGAGCAATCTTTAATTGATGTTCAGCAAGGGTCAAAAATCCCCTACGGTTATAGAGTCCGGTGAGTTCATCAGTTAATGAAAGGGCGTGCAGTCTTTCTTCCATAATTTTTTGTTCAGTAATATCTTCAATCACACCATCTATCCATTTAAGAGTGCCATTTTCATCAAAATGTGCCTTGGCATATATGGACGCCCAGAATACAGAGCCGTCACATCGTTTTAACTCTATTTTTCTATTTTGTACTTCTCCATTAATAGAAACATCTCTGAGAAACTGGATACGCTCCCGGGGATTTTTATAGAATTTTTCTACGGGTGCCCTTAACAATTTTTTGATTGAATTATAACCAAACATTCGGGCAAATGCTGGATTAACTTGCAAAAAATGTCCTGGGGATGCACCAGTAGAACGGTAAACCCCAAGGTTTACATTGTTAACAATCGTTCTAAATTTTTCTTCACTCTCCTGGAGTGCACTAAGTGTATGTTTTTGTTCAGTTATATCCTGAGTAATGGTTACAACATGTTCTACCTTACCTTGAATATTTTTAATTGCGTAGTAATGCTGGGAAATCCACTTGTCAAAATTTGTATTCTGGTCAACAACATGTATTTCAGGTAAAAATATTTCTCCACCTTTATCAAAAATATTCTGAACCGCGGGAATCGCATCTTTAAGAAAAGGATAGCGCTGGTGGACCTTCCAGTTTCTGCATTCTCTTTCATTTTCAACAATTTGCCGATATGTTAAATTCCATATTTTCTTCCAGGATTTATTAAATGAGACCAGTTCTCCAGTGCCACGCCGAATTGTAATTCCTACAGGCGAATGTTCAAAAACCGCCTTGTTTATTTCTTGATACCGGCTCAGCGCATTCTGGAGTTCATCAATTCTATTCTTCAATTTATCAATTTTATCCAAAAATTTTGCCGGCAGAAAATTAATGGATTTCTTGTTTTTCATATTTGCAATTATTTTTTTAGTAAATTATACAAAAATTTTTCTGAATGTCAAGGTGCTATTTCCAAAATAATTGACTTTTGCACCTTGTTGAATATAATTCTATTATGGATAAAAATAACATAAATGGACATTATCTGTCAAAAAGGGCAGACCGCATGCCCTATTCGCCAATCAGAAAACTATCTTCATTTGCTGACGAGGCAAAAAAAAGGGGAGTAAAGGTTTTTCATCTAAATATTGGGCAACCAGATATAGAAACACCAGCAGAAATTTTTGAATCAATTGCACAATATAGAGAAAAGGTTCTTGGCTACGGTCCTTCAGGTGGACTTCTTGACCTGCGGCTTGCTGTGCTTGATTATTATCGGAATCTTGGTTTTAATCTGGACCTGGATAATATCTGGATAACTATTGGCGGTAGTGAAGCGATAATTTTTGCAATGATGGTGGTTTGTGACCCAAGAGATGAAATCATTGTGTTTGAGCCATACTATACGAATTATAATGGTCTGGCAACAATGTCAAATGTAAAACTGGTTGCAATAGAAACAAAGATTGAAAATGGATTTCATCTTCCCCCGGTATCGGACATAGAAAAAAGAATAACCAGTCGGACAAGAGCAGTCTTAATCAATACCCCTAATAACCCTACGGGCACTGTGCTTACTGAAGAAGAGATGTTTATCCTGCAGCGACTTGCTAAAAAGTATAATCTTTTTATTCTATCTGATGAGGTATACCGTGAATTTATCTATGATGGCAAAACCCATATCAGTGCTCTATCCTTACCCGAGATAGAAGACCGCATAATTCTAATGGATTCAATATCAAAAAGATTTTCCGCCTGTGGTGCACGGGTAGGTTGTATCATCAGTCGTAATAAAGAGCTTATGGATGCGCTAATAAGATTCTGTCAAGCAAGATTGTGCCCTCCTACTCTTGAACAGGTTGGCGCTATTGCAGCATATAAGCATATTAACAAATATATTACGCCGATGATTAAAGAATATGAGCATCGGCGTAATGTTCTATTTGAATGTTTAAAAAAGATTCCTGAGGTTTATGGCAATAGGCCAGAGGGTGCGTTTTATACTGTGCTGAGTTTACCGGTAAAGGATGCTGACCGTTTCTGTCAGTGGCTCTTGACCGATTTCAGCTACGAAAATAGCACTGTTATGCTTGCACCTGCAAATGGTTTTTATTCTACATTAAAAAAAGGCAAAAATCAGATAAGAATTGCTTATGTGCTTAAGGAAGAAGATATCAGAAAAGCTATCTCTGTGCTTGCAATCGCGTTAGAACAATATAAAGATTAAAAAATTTACGTAGTGAATATTGCGGTTAAATTACAAAAATGCGGAATAGCATTGGTGAAGATACTTCCGTTCAGTGTGACGGACAGGATTGCGCGCATTATCGGTGGTCTATGTTATTTTTTTCTTAAAAAGAAAAGAGGTTATATCCTGCGAAATCTTTATTATATTATCCCAGGACATCAGGAAATGCACTCTTATCTTTGCCGCCGCACATTTGAGAATTTTGCTCGGTGTATGATTGATTTTTTCCGGTTGGGATTTTTAAGAAAAACTGAGGTTATAAAAGATGTTGTTGCCCGGGGATTAGAAAATCTGGATACTGCATTGAAATATGGAAATGGTTGTATTTTAATTACCCTGCACATTGGTAATTGGGATTATGCTGGAAGTTATCTTGCTGCATGTGGCTATCCGATAAATGCGCTGGTTGAAGAAACTGAGCATGAAATGTTTGAGTTATATACAAAACACAGGGAGGCAACTGGATTAAGAACATTTCCGGTCTCTCGGTCAAGTTATGCTATTCTTGATACAATCAAAAATAATCGGGTGCTTGCAGTACTTGCAGACCGAGATATAACAAAACAGGGAACCGTGATGAATTTTTTTTCAGGAAAAAGGAGTTTTCCCATAAATCTGGCAGGAATCATTGTGAAGAGGAAGATACCTGTGGTCATTGGCTATATGGTTCTTTTAAATAAGAAAGGTTATGACAAACGTTATTTGGGCGTTATTGAATCAGTCAATATATTTAAAAGCGAAGACGAATTTAATACCCATATAATAAAAAGGTTTGAATCCATTATTGGTCAGTACCCTGACCAGTGGTTCGTTTTTCATCCGGAATGGATGGAGTGAAGATAAAGATGTCTAAACTTCGGAAATCCAAAATATCTGAAAATAGAAAAGCTGAAAAATTGATGGTTAAAATAAAAGGGACTTTTATTCCTGAGTATCAGACTCCGCATTCAGCAGGCTGCGACCTTTGTGCAGATATAGAAAAAACAATCACATTAAAGCCGAATGAATTTTGTATGGTGCCTACCGGAATCAGTATTGAATTACCAGAAGGATATGAGGCACAGGTCAGACCGCGTAGTGGTTTAGCATCAAAGTATGGCATTGGTATACTGAATGCACCAGGCACAATAGATGCTGATTATCGTGGTGAGATAAAAGTAATTTTATTCAATTATGGGAAAAATTGTGTGCGTATAAAAAGGGGTGATAGAATTGCTCAGATGGTCTTCAGTCGTGTTGTAAAAGTTAGTTTTAAAAAGGTTGCACACTTGAACAAAACCGCACGAGGTGGTGGCGGTTTTGGTCATACTGGAGGTGTTGATTGAAGATACTACTTGTTTCTGATATTTTTTATCCCCACACTGGAGGAATTTCAGAACACATACTACATCTCTGGAAAAACTTGAACCGGATGGGTCATCAAACGAAGATTCTTGCACCATCATTTGGTAAAAATTATCCTTATGTGGATGAGAGAATTATACGCATGGGCAGGGCAATCAAATTTCCAAAGAATCGTTCATTTTCAGTAATGAGTTTTGGTCTAACTTTACCGTGGCAGGTGCGCCATTTCCTTGAAGCAGAGAAATTTGATATCATTCATCTGCATGGTGCGCTTGCACCAGTGCTCCCTTATCTGGCAATAAAGTATTCAAAGGCAAAAAATTTTGTCACTTTTCATTCTGCCTATGAAGATAGTTTTGGTTACGTTCTGTGGGAACCTGTGCTTGAACAGTATTTCCGCAGGATTGATGGGATGATTGCGGTATCTACAGTTGCACGTGATTGTGTCTTAAAGTATTTCCCCATTGGTGAATACCGCATTATACCAAATGGCATTGATACCCAAAGATTCCATCCTGATGTGCCTGAAGTTGAGGAACTGAAGAAATATTCTCCGAAGATTCTTTTTGTTGGCAGATTTGAACCACGCAAAGGCTTAAAATATCTTTTAATGGCTTTCCCTGAGGTGGTCAAGCATTTTCCCGATGCAAAATTAGTTATAGTAGGAGAAGGATTTTTAGAACACTATTATCGTCGTTATATTGAGGACCACATTAAAGAGAATGTGATATTTGTTGGTTTTGTAGAGCCAGAGCAATTACCACATTACTATGCTTCCTGTGACATTTATTGTTCACCTGCAACTGGTGCTGAAAGCTTTGGTATTGTCCTGCTTGAGGCAATGGCAACAGGAAAACCTATTGTGGCATCGGATATACCGGGTTACAGAACAATTCTCAGTGATGGTGTGGAAGGTCTATTTTTTGAGCCGGAAAATTCTGATGCCCTTGCAGAAAAGATTATTTATCTATTAAAGCATCCGGAATTAATGAAGCAATTTGGCAAGATGGGCAGGGAAAAGGCAGTAAAATACGATTGGAAGATTGTAGCAAAAAAGGTTTTGGATTTTTATACAGAGGTGTCCCATAAGAGCAGTTAAATTCTGGAATATCCTTAAAATAAGAAATTTCTCAATCTTCGTATTTTCTCAGACCATCAGTCAATTTGGAGACAAACTTGATTATATAGCCCTGATCGCATTGATTGGATTGTTTCCCAAGGAGAGGACGCCTTTTTTGCTTTCCCAGCTTGCTCTGTTTATAACTCTACCGGTATTGCTCTTTGGACCAATAGCAGGGGTTCTTGTGGACCGCTGGCATAAGAAAAAGGTGATGGTGATTTGTGATACTCTCAGGATGATTTGTGCCATCAGTCTTCCGCTGGTATATATCTATACAAAGAATATCTATCCTGTTTTTGGCATCGTATTTTTTATGTTTCTGCTTGCATTATTTTTTAATACGGCACGCAGTGCAATAATTCCCAACCTTGTTTCAAAGAAGAGATTGCTTACAGCAAACTCAATTATTAATCTTGTGGGACGGGGTGCAACATTTTTGGGAATGGCGACTGGTGGTCTTATCATAGATTGGCCGCTCTGGAAAAATGTGCTGGGAATTGCAGGGTGGATTGTGGCTTTTGTTATTGATGCCATTACCTTTGGAATTTCAGCGATTATGTTATATATAATGAAAGTAAATTTGAAAGAGAAGACTAAAGAAATTACGCATTTAAAGCCGCAAAATTTATTGTTAATGGTTCGCGATGGCATATTCAAAATTATAAAAGAGATGCTACAGGCAATAAAGCATATTGTTAAACAAAAGAATCTCAGCTTTGCAATGGCAACAATTTTCTTGATGATTATTGCCGGTAGCGTTATATATGTCCTTGCAATCCCTACAATCCAACAGGATTTGTCATGGGGAACAAGGGGGGTTGGTGTGCTTGCTGCGGTCGGTGCAATCGGATTACTAATTGGTGCATATATCTCTGGAACTCTGGGACACTATCTTGACCTTAAGATTTTTATTATATATTCCTTTATTCTGATAAGTGTCGGTCTTTTTGCTTTTCCTTTTATTAATGCATTTTACCAGTTTGTTTTAATTGCACTCATTGTTGGAATTGCTGCGTCGCCTATCTTTATTGGTCAGGATACCTTGATACATCAATATGCTGATGAAGAGGTGAGGGGAAGAATTTTTTCTTTTCGCGACTGGCTATTGAACCTGACATTTGTTATCGGCGCATTGCTTGTTGGCTCTCTAACAACATTTATCTCAAAGAAATATCTATTTGTCATATTTGGTGCGATAATTCTGATTCTCTCTTTTACCGGTTGGCTTTTGATTGCTCAGGCAAAAAATAATGGTAAAGGCGCTACAGTTTCATAGGGTAATAGACCATTTTCAGTTTTGCGGCACCTGGAATACACCAGAGCAAATTGATTCTTTTATTAATATAATATACAAAAATGGTTATGATATAGTTTTGCCCGGACAGAACCGCGATGGCGTTGTCATAACTTTTGATGATGGTGAAGAAAACCTTTATTACTTTGTATTCCCAGTCTTAAAAAAATATCGTTGCCCCGCAATTATATTTTTAATAGTTGATTATATTGGTAAAGAGAATCTATGGGATATTTCACTTTTTAATAAAAGAAATCGCCATCTTAACTGGCAACAGATTTTAGAGATGAGGAAATCTGGAATTCTATTCGGTTCACATACAATGACCCATCGCAATCTCACAAGATTGAGCAGACAGGAAATGAAATATGAAATATTTGAATCAAAAAAGATATTGGAAAAATATCTTGGCACAATTGATTCTATTTCCTACCCATTTAATAGAATAAATAAAACAATTTTACAAATGGTTAAACAGGCTGGATACAAATATGGTTTTGGTGGTAATGGGAACGATGATTTAAGTATAAAAAAAGAAGCAATCTATATCACTGATAACCCTGCAACATTAAAAATCAAGATTTCAGAGAATCCTTTGTTCTTATACCGATACGAGCGGTTCCAACAAAAAGTTATAAATTATTTTACAATCGCGACGATGTTGAAGAAAGAAAATATTAGCAGGTGAATCAAAAAAGGAGGTTTTATGAGAGGTAAAATATGCATAATTATTCTTATATGGCTTGCATTTGTTAATGCCGGAGATGTAAATGGACTTATAGAACAGGCAATTGGACTTTATGAAACAAGGCATCTGAATAAAGATAATTTGGCAAAGAGCCTTGAGATATTGTCTGACATTGTGAAAAATGAACCCGATAATCTACGTGCAAATTATGAACTGTCCAAACTTTATTATATTATTGGTGATAATGCAACAAACAAAGAAGAGAAATTGAAAAATTATAATCTGGGAATGGAATATGGTAAAAAGGCAATATCTTTGGATAAAAATTGCGCCTGGGCACACTTCTGGTATATGGTAAATCTGGGCAGGACCGGGCAGACCAAAGGCGTTTTAAATTCGCTCAGTCTGGTTCCTGAAATCAAAAAAGAGATAGATATTGTATTAAAACTTGACCCAAAACATACGGGGGCAATGGATGCTGGTGCAATGCTTTATTACGAACTACCTGGATTAATGGGTGGAAATTTGAACAGGTCAATAGAATACTTGAATCGGGCAATTGCTATAGATTCAAATTATACTGTCCTTTATGTGGATATGGCTAAGGTTTATATTAAGAAAAAAGATTATGAAAGAGCACGCTGGTTTCTGAACAAGGCGCTGGAGATAAAAAGTCCAACTTTTGAAGCGGATTATGTAATTAAAGATAAACCTGAGGCATTAAGATTATTGGAAAAGATTAAGGACAAATAATTTTTATTCCTCCAGCACAAATTCCCAGGCGCAAAAATATTCTTTAGGGTGCGAGTCTGGTGGACAACAGATACAGCGGGTTTTTATCCGACTATCTATCGTTTTAGCAAAATAAGAATATTCAACAATACCAACAGGTTTACAGGGAAAATTAGATAGTCCTTTGCGAATTCTTGCTTCTTGAACCCGGCAATTATTCATTCTTAATACACATCTCTTATCAGTTATTTCAACAATTTCCTGTTTATTGATAAAGGCATAGAGCCGGAATTTCAATGCTTGAATCAATGCTGGAATACCACTGTTTGGTGCTATTTTAAAGCGCTTCATAATTCTTTCTGCTTCAATAACTGTAAATTTTTCCCATGCGGCTCTATCAATCTCAATTGCCGATTCCATGCCATACTTTTTTTCTACAAACAGAAACCAGAGACCATCATGGGCAAGCCAGTTCTTGGCAAGGTCAGGAATAAAATCAAGGAGTTCTTCTTTTGATAAATCTTTCGGTTCAATGATTTCAATGTGATTCATAAAAAATTTTACCTTCGTGTATTCTCTTTTTTATTTTTTTTGTTATCAAAAGTCTATCAAGATTTTTTATTAATTCATTAATATTTATACTTAACCCTTTTTGTAAATCATTCAGTGTTCCGGGTCTCCTTTTTAAATATGCTAAAATGTTTTTTTCACAGTTTGTTGATTTTATTAGATTAGATGGTTTTTTAAATTCTGCCACTGCTTCGCAATTTTTACCGAATATTGTTTTAATTTTATTTAACTGTGATAATGAAAGAGGTTCTGCATATTTTTCACTTGGTGGTCGCACCACTGTGTTCAGCTGGATTCTATCAGGTTTTATTTTATTGATTATTTTCTTTAATAACTTTAATTCCTGTTTTGTATCATTAAATTTCTTAATCAACATTATCTCTAACCATATTTGGCCTTTATATATTTTACGAAAATTGACAAGTCCTTTCACAACTCTCTCCAATGTTATCGGTGTGATTGGACGGTGTATCATTTTAAATGTTACGGGATTTGCCGTAGTGAAAGTGGGCAATACAACATCAG
Organism: Caldifarciminota bacterium; assembly: GCA_037444665.1. GTDB lineage: Bacteria > Hydrothermota > Tepidihabitantia > SM23-42 > JAOAFX01 > JAOAFX01. Next base: position 7,552 of record JBBILZ010000004.1, on the reverse strand, counting down.
CATTTAATAGGGCTTGCTGGAGATCCTTTTTATATATGAGTGAGGAATTTGTGATGACTGCGACCGGGATGTCGGTTATCTTTTTTATTGCTTTGATGAGCATACCAATTTCAGAATTGAGTGTTGGTTCACCCGAACCGGAAAGAGTTACGAAATCAATGTGGATATTCTGTTTTAAGATTTTTTTTAAATCTTTGAGAATTTTTTGGACAGGTAGATATTTTTTCCGTTCTGCTGTCTGGCAAGTTGTTCTGCCCAGTTGGCAATAGATACAATTATAGGAACATGTTTTAAATGGAACTAAATCAATGCCCAGTGAATAACCAAGCCTGCGTGAGGGCACAGGTCCATAAATATTTTGTAAATTATCCTTTTTTAATGCTTTCAATGGTGTTATTTTTACCAAGGACAACAATTATTGGTTTGAATGATTCTGCTTCTTTTTGAGGAACAAATGCATAAGAAAGGATACAGAGCCTCTGTCCTTTTTTCCCTTTTAATGAGGCAGGTCCGTAAAGAATAAATTTCTTTGAATTTGGTTTTTCAGCAATAACATAGGTCTCAAGCCTTTCACCATTATCATAATTCAAGACCTGCACTTTTTCGCCAGGTTTTATGTTTGCTTTAGACATAATCTTTGCATCTATGCCCATACTGCCTTTATAAAAAAGGATGGTATCAGTAATTGTTGCTTCGGTAATCTTTGATTTGAGAACCTCAAGATAGATAGCACTGGAGAATCTATTCTTGAGTCCTTGAGCAATGACCTGACGATGGCTCAGAAATGGAATTTTAGGTAATTTATTGCTGGAGAAAAATCGCACATCAGTAGTGTCAGAATCCGGCCTTATTTTTCCTCCAACCAATTCAATTTCATAACCTATAATCAATACATTGCCATAAATTTTTGTGGGTTCAACATAGATTCCAAGGAAATTTCTAATTTTACCATCTAATCCTGTTTCTTCTTTTAATTCTCGCAAGACTGCCTGTTCGGGTGTTTCATTGGATTCAATAAAGCCTGATGGCAATGCCCAGGAACCTTTGCCTGGTTCAACACCCCTCTTTATCAGGGCTATTTCGTTCTTTTCATTCATAACAAATCCTGCTACTGCAGGTAATGGGTTATTATAATAAGACCAACCGCATTTAAGACAGACAAAGCTTGATTCTTTTTTTGATAGATTACTTTTACAAACTGGACAATAGAGCCATTTTTTCATATTCAAACCCCTTTGTCGTTGTTATTCAATTTCTTGAGCAGTAAGTCAATATCTACATTATATCGTTCACATAGTTCTTCAACTGTTCCCCAAAAAGGTTCACCACACACAAGGCAGGGTATGCCCATTTGCACAAATATACCTGTTTTTTCTGGAAAATCTCTCAGGATATCTTCAATTTTAGATTTTCGCGTAATCATAGTCTATTATATCTATAATTTGGAGTTTATCAAGTGCTGTAAGCAATGAGATTATTTCAATGTGCCTCTGCCCAGTTTTTCCCAATATTGATATCAACTATAATGGGGATTTCAAATTCACAGACCTGCTCCATTGACTCTTTGATTATTTCCTTTGCCTCATCAATCCGTTCTTTTTCAATCTCAAATAATAATTCATCATGGATGGATAATAATAGACCACTTTTGAAATTCAATTCAGTTAGTTTTTTTTCTGCGGAGAGCATTGCAAGTTTTATCAGGTCTGCAGCAGTCCCTTGAATTGGTGTATTAATGGCTAATCTTTTTGCTGCTTCTCTTAGATTATAATTTTCTGATTTTATTTCAGGAATGGACCTTTTTCTGCCAAAGATTGTTTCTGCATATCCTTTGTCTTCAACATTTGCAATCGCCCGTGCACGCCAATCTTCAACACCTGGATACAGGGTATAATAACTTTGAATAAATTGATTTGCTTGCTCCCGGGAAATACCAAGTTCCTGGGCAAGGCCATAGTCGCTCATACCATAAATCAAGCCATAATTTACCACTTTGGCAATGCGTCTTTCCTGCTCACTGACACTTTCTTCAGATTTGTTAAATATCAATGAAGCAGTATGATTGTGTATATCACGCTGTGCTCTAAATGCTTCAATCAGATTTTTATCTTTTGTAATATGGGCGAGGATTCTCAATTCAATCTGTGAATAGTCAGCAGAAATGAGTAAGAATCCATTCTGGGCAATAAATGCCTTTCTTAATTCATTTCCCAAACTGCTCCTGATGGGTATGTTCTGGATATTAGGATTATTTGATGATAATCTTCCAGTAGTAGTGCCGGTTTGATTAAAGGTGGTGTGGATTCGGTTATTCTTGGCAAGGGTTATCAATGGTTCAATATACGTGCTTAATATTTTAGAGAGTTCACGGTATTCAACAATTTTACGAGGCAGTTCATGTTTTGAACTCAATTGTTGTAATACTTCAAAGTCAGTAGAATAATGAGATTTACCTTTTTTTACAGGCGGCAGTTTTAAACGATCAAATAAAATTTGGGCAAGTTGTTTTGGTGAATTAATGTTGAAGATAGTTCCGGCTATTTTGTGGCATTCATTTATTAGGCTATCCATTCTTTTCTCAAGTTGTGTTTTAAACTGCTTCAAAAATGGTACATCAATACCAACACCTCTTTTTTCCATCTGCGCAAGCACAAAGAGCAATGGTTCTTCAATCTTGTTATATAATTCCCACTCATCAATTTCTTCAAGTTTACTCTTTAATATGGAATATAATTTAAGTGACATTGGCGCGATTATCTCGGGTTTAATTTCAACATATTGATTCAGATATTTTAAACAGATATCATCAAAGCCATCCTTTTTTATATTGGGGTCAATGAGCCAGGAGCATATTTTTATATCAAATATGGGTGAATTTATAGGAGTAATTTTTATAGTATCTTTAAGGTCGTAGCCTATCTTTGTTATTTGTGGGTCGGATAAAATCTTTATGGATTCAGTTAATTTTGTGATAGATACTTCACCTTCTTTTATGCTGATAAATAATTGGTCATCTTTTAAACAGACACCAATCAGATTCTTTATTTGTTCTTTAGAAGGTTGTATGTCTTTGATGACTATTTCTGAATTGGTCTGTTCTGCAAAATCCTTGATTAAGGAATGGAACTCAAGTTCGGAAAGTATTTTAAGAAGTTTAGTTGAATCTGGTTCCTTTGCCATCAAATCTTCTGAGCCAAGATTAACAGGAACATCAGTTTCAAGTGCTACAAGTCTCTTTGATAAGAGCAGAATATCGCGATGTTCAATGAGTCTCGGTTCTTTTTCCATTGCTTCCTGAAGGCTGGAATATTTTTTTAATATGTCTCTTGCCCTTTGCGGACCAATACCTGGAACACCTGGGACATTATCAATTGTATCACCGCACAGGGCAAGATAATCACCTATTTGTGTGGGTGGAATACCAAATTTTTCTTGAACACGATTTTCATCGTAGATTATATCATTAAAGGCATCATAAATAAAAATATTCTTAGTAATAAGTTGCAAAAGGTCTTTATCTGAGGTAACAATATAGACTTCTCCATAATCCTGCAACCTTTTGGCAAGTGTAGCAAGCACATCGTCTGCTTCATATCCGGGAATCTCATAAATTTTTATACCCAAAAAATTTGCGAGTTCTTTTGTTTTTTCTATCTGAAATGGAATGTCTTTTGGCGCGGGTGGTCGCGTTGCCTTATACTCTTTAAATAATCTATCCCTGAATGTCTCACCTGGTGCATCAAAAACAAGGCAGATATAATCGCTGGCAAATCTTGCTTTAATCCGCTTGAATGTATTTAAAAAACCAAAGATTCCAGATGTGTTCTGACCTTTTGAGTTCTTTAAAGGATTTTTTATGAAGGCAAAATAGGCACGGAATATTAAAGAGTGACCATCAAGGAGTAAAAATTTTTTCACATTAAATTATATCCATTATTCTGCTGAATGCAAGCACAGGACTATATGTTTATTATTTAACCGTATGACCGCTCTATTTTTCTTTCCATATTCGCTTTGTAACAAATGGTTCTTTATAAAATACAAATTCGGTATCTGGTTCTTCAAATCCTTTATCCAGTCCTTTTTTCAATACGGATGTGAATAAAATCATTAGATGTTCTTTTATTTTCTGTTCCAGTTCATCTTTTTTCATTGTTCGGGCGGTTTCTGAACTAATCTTCAAGTCAATCAATGCTCGTTCCTTTGAGATTCTGCCAAACCAGAAAAAATCTCGGTCAGGTGCCCTGATCTGGTATTTTATAATGTAATCGTTATCAATCTGCCAGAATTTCAAAAAATATATTATATAACTTTTACCTGTTTCAGCAACGAATTTAAATTCATTTAATGATTGAAACATTCTATAATAATTATATAATTTTTATAATCACAGTCAACCATCTTAAACAATGAGGTCTTGACAGACAACTTTTAGTGAAGTATTATTAATAGGTTGTTCGTGGAATTTTAGCATTGAATAGAACAACCATGGGAGGCAATATGCTGATAAGATACATAATCGTTTTACAGTGCTTGGGCTTAGTCCTGCTTTTTGCTCAATGGGAGCCGGATAGGCGGCTCACTTATGACGGCAGCGTATCTCAAACTTCGGCGAACAGCGGCTGGTGCGTGGCGGCTCAAGATAGTGTTGTCCATGTCGTGTGGTTTGACTATCGGGACGGAGGCGACAAGATATACTACCGAAGGTCCATGGATAACGGTGTATCCTGGGGACCAGAAATTAAGCTGATCGACACTGCTGCATACTATCCAGGTGCCCCGATTGTTTCGCTTGCAATATCGCCGCCACAAACGGTTCACATTGTTTGGTGTGACTATATACGCAATGGCGATGACGAAATTTTTTATAAGCGTTCCACAGATGGAGGAACAACCTGGTTTTCGGACAAACGTCTGACAACAGACGACCATATGGTTGAGGCAGATTCCTGGCCATCAGCCGCTGCCTCGGGTCAAAACATACATGTCGTATGGCACGATTACAAATGGGATGGGAGCCGTTTCAACTGGGATATTTTCTACACCCGGTCGACAGATGGAGGTGCTACCTGGGAGCCGGAGCAACGGTTGACCTCTTATCCAAGAATGACAGGGCCTCCATCAGTGGCTGCTGTAGATTCACTTGTTCATATTGTCTGGTATGATCTCGGTTCTGGCAGTGCCGACATTTATTACAAACGTTCAACCAACAACGGCATGACCTGGAGCCCGGAAACAAACCTTGACAACAATCCCGCCTCGTCCTATATGCCCTCAATAGCGGCTTCAGGCATGAACGTCCATGTTGTATGGTATGATAATAGGGACGGCAACTACGAAGTATACTACAAACGTTCCACAGACTGTGGGGTCAGCTGGAGTGCAGATATCAGGTTGACCAATGATCCGGCTGAATCCAACCGAGCTTCAATAACTGCGTCAGGTCAGAACCTGCATGTTGTCTGGTTTGACCAGAGAGACGGAAACTACGAAATTTACTACAAAGGATCAATGGATAACGGCACAACCTGGAGTCCGGATACTGCTTTGACCTTGGATCCTTCGGCTTCTTTCTACGCTTCGGTTACAAACGCAGGGAATGTGGTGCACGTTGTCTGGACTGACGAACGCGACGGGAACCGGGAAGTATACTACAAGCGCAATCCCACGGGAAATACCGGGACAAGAGAATATGGCGGCGAAAAAAATAAAACCTCTGTAACCATAATAGCAAAGCCAAATCCGTTTATTTTCTTCACGACCGTTTTGGGTCATGAAAATGAAACATTCACAGTATATGATGTTGCCGGCAAGAAGAGTGGTGTATATAAGGGAGATTGTATTGGCCTGGATCTGCCAGCTGGAGTGTATTTTTGCATTTCCCACACCGCAAATGCAGTGCCGTTCAGCGTCGTGAAGGTCAAATAAACGAGCTTGTGTTAAATCTTCACACTTCACAAGTCTGATTCTTTGACATCGCAGTGATAAAATTTTTTTGTTCTGCCAGCAAAGTGTAGCATTTTGTAGGTTAATTATTTATTTGATAATTTTACAATTTTGCAATTGTGGAATGATTGAAAAATGAGTTATCTGTTTTAGAAAGAAAGACGGTTATATTTCACAACATAAAATAGAACTACGTCAAAGATGGATTTAATAATATAGAAGGAAATACTCGGTGATGTTTTTTTGAAAGTTTGTAATGCGCACACACATCCTTACCACCTTTCCAGTAAGAATTACTACTGAGGTTATCTAAAATTACTGGTGGGAATAGGGCAATATTTTCGTTGAGGTTCGGCATAATCTCTTTAGCATATGCAAGCGGAGTCTTGTTGTCAAGGTTATCCCCGGAATGTGTTCTGTTGGTGTTGTAATATCTAAGCCAACTATATGCCATTAAAAACAGGGAGTTAGTGTCTTTAATTTCCAGGCCATAGGGAATATAAATTTCTTCGTCGTCGGTCCTGTGGCTCCGTTCAACATGGCCATTTTCTTCTTTACGACCTTTATGGATGCGGGTAATTTCAGCACCCAGGGGCGCCAACTGTTGATTCATCCAGGCAATCTTCTTGCCCTCATCACCGCCCCACTCATCGCCCCAATCGGTCTGAATCGTAATTTTAACTTTAACATCAAAAGCGCGTATCCATAAAATGACCAAAACAATAAATGCCCAACCATTGCTAAAACTTTTCTGTTGACCATAAGCAAGAAATCTTATTCTTGTGCGGATATCAATGGCGGTGAATTGATACAAAGGCACCCCCTTTTTCAGCAACTCTTTGAAGTGAAGATAAGTTTCTTCAGGTAGGGTGTCTCCATCCACTACCACTTTCACATCCGCCTGGATAAACTCAAATGGTGCAAAATCTAAGGGGTTATAGTAGCGACGTCCGGTTTTGCGAATGGTGGTTTTTTTTCGGGGTTTATATTCATTACGTCGCTTGAGAATTTTTTGCACCGTGCCGTAAGAAAGCACAATACCCTGTTTTCGGCGTAGTGTTTTGGCAATCCGGCGTGAACCATAATTGGTGGCTTTACGGATGCTAACCACCAGCATTTCCACTTCCTCTGGGGTCTTACGAGGCATGTGATGTGGTCGTCGGGGGTAATTTTTAAGGGCTGGTTCACCGGCGGTAAAAAACCGGCTCAGCCACTTACGGACGGTGTTACGGGAAAGTCCGCATCGCCGTGCTGTTTCAGAAATGTTGCGGTTAGCGTGATGGTAATAAATTTCCACCAGCTTTTTACGCGCAAGTACTACGTCTAACCTTACTAACTCACGATATTCTATGGAAACCATACTTGCCTCCCATTTTTTTTCTTGCTTTTTCTAATGTAAAGCATATAATATAATTATCACTTAAAACCATAGGGCCTCTCTTGTTTTAGAAAACCTTATTAGCTCTTTAATATAACCAGGGAGGCCCATTATTTCAAGTAGCTTCTTAAGATCATTTTTAAACTGGTAAGGATGTGTGTTAACGTTTGCTAAAAATTATTGACACCAAAGTGATTTTGTATATAATTTTTGTAATGGTAAAAGACC